>SVEI01000031.1 GCA_015057445.1 Lachnospiraceae bacterium
GATATATTAGTTTGACCAAAAAGGAGTGGGGCATTATGAATTACATCATTAGCGGAAAAAACATTGAGGTTACAGAAGGATTAAAGTCAGCTATTTACGATAAGTTAGGAAGACTTGAGAAGTTTTTTGCTGAGGACACAGATGTCCAGGTTACTTTCTCCGTAGAGAAGGAAAGACAGAAAATCGAAGTTACTATACCTATGAAGGGACATATCATCAGAGCTGAGCAGGCAAGCGACGATATGTATGTATCTATAGATTTAGTAGTTGAGGTTATAGAGCGTCAGGTTACTCGTTATAAGAAGAAGATAGTGGATAAGGAGCAGAACGCAGCATTCTTCCAGAATGATTTCTTTAATATTGACGAGGATGACGATGAGGAAGTTAAGATTATTAGAAGTAAGAGATTCGCTGTTAAGCCTATGTATCCTGAAGATGCATGTGTACAGATGGAGCTTCTAGGACATAATTTCTTCGTATTTAGAAATGCTGAGACAGATGAGGTTAACGTAGTTTACAAGCGTAAAGGTAATACATACGGACTTATCGAGCCAGAGTTCTAAAAGTTAATATTGAACTATTTCAGTCGCCAGGTCGTGATGCAGTTTTACTGTATAGGACCTGGCGACTTTTTGCGCGTTGCAATGAGCCATGCACATATAACTTCGAATTGACTGCTGTGTGCTTGCACACGGGCAGGCAGATTCGGAGTTGTATGTATACGGCGAACGCCGCGACACTTCCAATGCGAAGCATGGGAAGTGTGTGCATGGCTCAAAAAGAATTGAAGAGAGGTGAAGGAACGCCGCGACACTTCCAATGCGAAGCATGGGAAGTGTGTGCATGGCTCAAAAAGAATTGAAGAGGGGTGAAGGAACGCCGCGACACTTCCAATGCGAAGCATGGGAAGTGTGTGCATGGCTCAAAAAGAATTGAAGAGAGGTGAAGGAACGCCGCGACACTTCCAATGCGAAGCATGGGAAGTGTGTGCATGGCTAGTAGAAAAAACTTGCGCATACTCTTGAATAATGTTATATTAAAGGGTATGATACGACAACTGTGTTCATAAAACAGTGTCATACTTAGAGAGATTTATTTAAATTACAAAAGTATATTAATAATACATTGTAGTGTTTTCTAATCAAGGGAAATACTAGTTTGGAGGTAGAAATGGGATTATTTGAAAAAGTGTTTGGTACACACAGTGAGAAGGAACTAAAGAAGATTACTCCCCTGGTGGATAAAATCGAAGCTTTAGATTCTAAGATGCAGGCTATGAGTGATGACGAGCTCAAAGCAAAGACTGCAGAATTTAAGAAGAGACTTTCAGAGGGGGAGACTCTAGATGATATTCTTGTGGAAGCATTTGCGGTTGTAAGAGAGACTTCTGCCAGAGTACTTAATATGAAACATTACAGAGTACAGCTTATGGGTGGTATTTTGCTACACCAGGGACGTATTCCTGAGATGAGAACAGGTGAAGGTAAGACCTTAGTGTCTACATTACCTGCTTATTTGAATGCCTTAGAGGGGAAGGGTGTTCATATAGTTACAGTTAACGATTACCTTGCAAAGCGTGATGCTGAGTGGATGGGACAGATTCATGAGTTTTTAGGACTTAAGGTAGGTGTCATCCTTAATAGTTACGATAAGGATGCACGTCGTGAGGCATATAACTGTGATATTACTTATGTTACCAACAATGAGCTTGGTTTCGATTACCTTAGAGATAATATGGTTATATATAAGGAGCAGCTTGTTCAAAGAGAACTTAACTATGCCATCGTAGATGAGGTTGACTCTGTTCTTATTGATGAGGCTAGAACTCCACTTATTATTTCAGGTCAGAGTGGAAAGTCTACAGACCTTTACAAGATGTGCGATTACCTTGCAAGAAGAATGAAGCGTGGTACTGCATCTCTTGAGGTTCGTAAGATTGATGCCATCCTTGGTACAGCTCAGGAGGAGGATGGAGATTACCTTGTAGATGAGAAGGATAAGCAGGTTGTACTTACTGCACAGGGTGTTAAGGAAGTAGAGCAGTTCTTCCATCTTGATAACTATTCAGACTCAGAAAATATAGATATTCAGCATAACATGATGCAGGCATTGAAGGCTCACGCACTTATGTTTAAAGATAAGGACTATGTTGTGCAGGATGATCAGGTTCTTATAGTTGATGAATTTACAGGACGTATTATGCCAGGTAGAAGATTCTCAGATGGTCTTCATCAGGCTATTGAGGCTAAGGAAAATGTTAAGGTTAAGAGAGAGAGTAGAACTCTTGCAACTATTACTTTCCAGAATTTCTTCAATAAATATAAGAAGAAAGCAGGTATGACAGGTACTGCTCTTACAGAGGAAGATGAGTTCAGAGAGATTTATGGTATGGACGTTGTTGTTGTTCCTACCAACCTTCCTGTTGCCAGAGTGGATTACCAGGATTCAGTATTTAAGACTAAGAAGGAAAAACTAAATGCTATAGTTGAATCAGTTGCTCAGGCTCATGCCAAGGGGCAGCCTGTACTTGTTGGTACAATTACAATTGATGCATCTGAGGAACTTTCTAAGATGCTTTCTAGAAAGGGAATTCAGCACAAGGTACTTAATGCTAAGTTCCATGAGATGGAAGCAGAAATCGTTGCAAATGCAGGTCAAAAGGGTGCAGTAACCATTGCTACAAATATGGCTGGTCGTGGTACTGATATTAAGCTTGGTGAAGGTGTTGCAGAGCTTGGTGGTCTTAAGATTATAGGTACAGAGAGACATGAGTCAAGACGTATTGATAATCAGCTTAGAGGTCGTGCCGGAAGACAGGGTGACCCAGGTGAGTCTAAGTTCTACCTTTCACTTGATGACGATCTTATGAGACTTTTCGGTTCAGAGAAGGTTAAGGCCGTATATGATACGCTTAAGATACCTGAGGGTCAGGAGATTGAACACGGAACAATTACTAAGTTTATAGAGAAGGCACAGAAGAAGATAGAGGGTAACAACTTTGCAATCAGAAAGAGTCTTCTTGAGTTTGACCAGGTTAACAATGACCAAAGAGAGGTTATCTATGCAGAGCGTAGAAGAGTTCTCGATGGCGAGAACATGAGAGAGCCAATATTTAAGATGGTTCAGGAGACTGTTGAATCATACGTTGATAGGACATGTTCAGCAGATCTTACACCTGAAGAGTGGGAGATTGAAGAGCTTAATGCAACTCTTATCCCTATCATTCCATTTGAGAAGATTGAGCTTACTGAGAAGGAAATGAACTCAGGTAATATTAAGGCGTTCAAGCAAAGACTTAAGGAAGAGGCTGCTAAGATTTACGAAGCTAAAGAAGCAGAATTCCCAGAGGCTGAGCACATGAGAGAGGTAGAGCGAGTTCTTCTTCTTAAGGTTATTGATAAAAAATGGATGTCACACATTGATGATATGACACAGCTTAGACAGGGTATTTCACTTCAGGCTTATGGTAGTAAGGATCCTGTAGTTGAATACAAATTTGCAGGTTTTGATATGTTCAATGAGATGAAGAATTCTATCAGAGAGGATACAGTTAGAATGATTCTCCATGCTAGAATTGAGCAGAAGGTTGAACGTGAAGAGGTTGCTAAGGTGACAGGAACTAATAGGGATGATTCTATTAAGAATGGTCCTGTTAAGAGAGATTCCGCTAAGATAGGTCGTAACGACCCATGTCCATGCGGATCAGGCAAGAAATATAAGATGTGTTGTGGCAGATGACATGCACCATATAAGTGATGCGCATATGTTGTTTACAACATGATGGGCAATCACTATGTGGTATAGGGCGGAGCCCGTACACTGAGCCACAGTGAAACGAAGGCGAAGTGTGCATATCGTAATAACTGAGTAAATTAAAAGTAGGTGATATAAGTGTTAGAGTTAGATCAGTACAAGTATGTACTTGGAGAGTATAAAACTCCACTTAATGAAGTGAGGGATTCACTTTGACATAGCTGGCAAAAGTATGCAGATAGAGCTTCTAGAAGGGAAGTTGGAGCAACCGGGCTTTTGGGATAATGTAGCTGAGAGCCAGGCAGTTATGAAGGAGCTTAAAAACCTCAAGGACACAATAGAAGAATTTGAAGAGATAAAAACTCAGTACGAGGATGTTGAGACTATGATAATACTGGCTCAGGAGGAAGACGATGAAAGTCTTATTCCTGAGATAGGTGAGATGCTTGACACCTTTAAGGAAAGCTTTGAAAGCTTTAAGATTCAGACGCTTCTGTCAGGAGAATTTGATGGCAACAATGCAGTTCTTACCATCCATGCTGGAGCTGGTGGTACAGAGTCCTGCGATTGGGCTAGCATGCTTTACCGTATGTACCAAAGATGGGCTGATAAGAAGGGATTTAGTGTAGAAGTTTTAGATTATCTAGATGGAGATGAGGCTGGGATTAAGTCTGTTACATTTCAGGTTAATGGACAGAATGCATATGGTTTCTTAAAGTCAGAGAAGGGCGTTCATAGACTGGTTAGAATATCTCCGTTTAATGCGGCAGGGAAACGTCAAACTTCTTTTGCAGCTTTAGATGTAATGCCTGAGATAAATGAGGATATAGAGGTTGAGATTAACGAGGAAGACCTGCGTATAGATAAGTATCGTTCTAGTGGTGCAGGGGGTCAGCACGTTAATAAAACCGAATCTGCAATTCGTATCACCCACATTCCTACAGGTGTGGTGGTGCAGTGTCAAAATGAAAGGTCACAGCATAGCAATAAGGATAAGGCTATGAAAATGCTTAAAGCTAAGCTGTATCTTATAAAACAACAGGAAAATCTGGAAAAAATATCAGATATTCGTGGTGAGGTAACTGATAATGGCTGGGGTAGCCAGATAAGGTCATATGTGCTTCAACCATACACCATGGTTAAAGATCACAGAACTGGCAATGAAATTGGCAATGCCCAGGCGGTTTTGGATGGTGATTTAGATTCATTTGTTAATGCTTACTTAAAATGGATTAACACCACAGGCAAAGAGGAGTGACAATATGGCAGAGATAAAGTATATGGTTTTTGGATTAGAGGATCAGTTGTACAGCCTTAAGCTCTCAAATATTAATGGTATAGAGTACATTTACAACATTGTACCTGTGCCTGCTGGAGCAAAGTATATGAAGGGTATTATTCACCTTCGTAATAATATTGTGCCAGTTTATAATCTCAAGGAGAGATTCGGCATAGAGGAGACTAACACCAGCACAGAGAGACAGCTTCTCATAACAGAGACTCACGGTATGAAGTTAGGTATTGAGGTGGACTGTGTAAAGGGAATTATCCCTGTTCCAGAGGAGAATATTAAGGAAGTTCCACATGTTGTAAAAAGCGGTGAAACAGGATATTTGGAGAATGTAATTAAGGTAATTCTTCCTGAGACAGCCAAGGAAGAATTGGTAATTACTATTTCAATAGATAGGCTTATGCCTGATGCTGATTTTGAAAATATTGCAAGCTCTATTCAGGGAATAGAATAAAAAATTATTGGAGTCAAATGACTTGAAATTGTTCTGCCATTAAAGGGATAGCCAGGCAGACATTACATAAATTATATGCGTAAGGGAGACAAAAAAGATGATAAATATTGCAGTTCTTGGATACGGTACAGTTGGTTCAGGTGTTGTTGAAGTAATTAACATCAACCACGAAAGTATCAATAAAAGAGTTGGTGAGGAGGTTAATGTAAAATACGTTCTTGACCTAAGAGAATTTCCAGGGGATCCAGTTCAGGAGATTTTGGTACATGATTACAATGTGATTCTAAATGACCCTGAGGTTAAGATAGTAGTTGAGGTTATGGGTGGAGTTAATCCAGCTTATACCTTTGTTAAGAGTGCTCTTGAGGCAGGAAAGAGTGTATGTACTTCTAATAAGGAACTTGTTGCAGCACACGGAGCTGAGCTTCTTGCCATTGCTAAGGAGAAGAATGTAAACTTCTTATTCGAGGCAAGTGTTGGTGGTGGAATTCCTATAATTAGACCACTTAACCAGTCTCTTACAGCTGATGAGATTACTGAGATTACAGGAATACTTAACGGAACTACTAACTATATTTTAAGTAAGATGACTGACGAGGGTTCAGATTTTGATTCGGTTTTAAAGATAGCTCAGGAGAAGGGTTATGCTGAGAGAAATCCTGAGGCTGATGTTGAAGGTTATGATGCTTGCAGAAAGATTGCAATACTTACATCGCTTGCTCTTGGTAAGCAGGTTGATTATCAGGATATACATACAGAGGGTATCACTAAGATTACTGATGCAGAGATTAAGTATGCTAAGGCACTTGGCGGTTCAATCAAGCTTCTTGGTATGAGTAAGTTTGAGAATGGAACAACATATTCCATGGTAGCTCCATTTATCATCGGTGGAGACCATCCACTTGCCACAGTAAGCGGAGTATTCAATGGAATATTTATTAATGGAAATGTATTAGGTGATACTATGTTCTACGGTAGAGGTGCTGGAAAGCTTCCTACAGCTAGTGCTGTTGTGGCAGACGTTGTTGATGCTGCAAGACACCTTGATACTAATATTATGACTATCTGGGATAGTGAGAAGGTTACTCTTGGAGATATGAGTTCCTTTGAGTGTAGATACTTTGTTAGAACTAATAGCAAAGAAGCAGAGGTTGAGGCTGCATTTGGAGATGTTCAGTATGTTACAGTTGATGGTCTTAACGAGGTGGCATTTGTAACAGAAAAGATGGCAGAGGGTGACTTTGAGGCAAAGGCAAAGGAGCTTGATGTTATATATAGATTAAGAACAGCGTTTTAGACGGAGGAATTTGACATGAAGTATGTTATTGTTCTTGGAGATGGAATGGCAGACTATCCTATAGATGAGATAGGCGGTATGACACCACTTGAGTATGCAAAGACACCTACTCTTGATATGCTTTCGGCAAAGTCGGAGATAGGACTTGTTCACACTATACCAGAGGGTATGAGTCCTGGAAGTGATACAGCAAACCTTTCAGTTATAGGCTATGATCCAAAGATTTATTATTCTGGACGTTCACCACTTGAAGCACTTAGTATAGGTGTTGATATGGAGACTACTGATATATCATTTAGATGTAATATAGTAACTCTTAGTGAAGATGAGGAAGAGTACGAGAAGAAGACTATTATAGACCACAGCTCTAGCGAGATAAGCACAGAGGATGCGGCAGTTCTTCTTGAGGCAGTAAGAAAAGAGCTTGAGGATGACCTTTACAAGTTCTATGTAGGAACCAGCTACAGACATTTAACTATCTGGAAGAACGGAAAAGTGTTGCCACTTACGCCTCCTCATGATATACTCACTAAGGTTATCGGGGAGTATCTTCCAGAGGATGAAGTTCTTCGCAATATGATGAAGAAGAGTTACGACATACTTGCTAATCACCCTATCAATATAGAGAGAAAGAAGCAGGGACTTAATCCTGCAAACTCTATCTGGTTCTGGGGAGCAGGTACAAGACCAGCACTTACATCATTTGAAGAGAAGAATAAGAAGAATGGAGTTATGATTTCCGCAGTAGACCTTCTTAAAGGCATAGCTGTGGGAGCAGGACTTACTAATATAGAGGTTGAGGGTGCAAATGGCGGACTTCATACAAATTATGAAGGAAAGGCAAATGCTGCTGTTAAGGCGCTTACAACAGATGGTTTTGATTTTGCGTACATCCACGTAGAGGCTCCAGATGAAATGGGACATCAGGGAAGTATGGAAAGAAAGATTCAGGCTATCGAGAATTTGGATGAAAAAGTTATCAAGATTGTGTACGATGCATTAACTGCTTCAGGTGAAGATTTCAGAATGCTTGTGCTTCCAGATCATCCAACACCAATAGTACTTAGAACACATTCCAGTGAGCCTGTGCCATACATTTTGTATGATAGCACAGAGAACAAAGAATCTGTTTTAAAATATAACGAGAAGGACGCAAAGGCTAGCGGTATATACGTGGCCGAAGGTCATACATTAATAGACCACCTTTTCGAGAAATAAGATAGGGTTTGGTGCGGGTTTTAATAACCTAGTGTCGAATTAAGTTATTAGGAGGAATATATGTTAATAGTTAAGAAGTTTGGCGGTACTTCAGTTGCCAACAAGGAAAGAATTTTTAACGTAGCCAGAAGATGTATCGAGGATTATCAGGCAGGACATGACGTAGTTGTTGTACTTTCAGCTATGGGTAAGTATACTGATGAGCTTATCGATATGGCAAAGGATATTAACGAGCTACCACCTAAGAGAGAGATGGATATGCTTTTCACTATTGGAGAGCAGATGTCAGTAGCTCTTATGGCTATGGCTATGAATAAGCTTGGAGTTCCAGCTATATCTCTCAATGCATTTCAGGTAGCTATGCATTCCACATCTGTATATGGTAATGCAAGATTAAAGAGAATTGACAGCGAAAGAATCAGACATGAGCTTGAGGCTAGAAAGATTGTAATCGTAACTGGTTTCCAGGGAATCAATAAATACGATGATTACACTACACTTGGCCGTGGTGGTTCAGATACTACAGCAGTTGCGCTTGCAGCAGCACTTCATGCTGATAAGTGTGAGATTTACACAGATGTAGATGGTGTATATACAGCAGACCCACGTAAGGTGCCTAATGCCCGTAAGCTTGATGCGGTAACTTATGATGAAATGCTTGAGCTTGCTACACTTGGAGCGGGAGTTCTTCACAACCGTTCAGTAGAGCTTGCGAAAAAGTACGGCGTAAGAATGGTTGTACGTTCAAGTTTAAATACTTCAGAAGGAACAGTAGTTAGAGGAGGTAGTAAAATGGAAAAGATGCTTGTAAGTGGTGTAGCAGGAGATGCTGACACAGCAAGAGTTGCAATAGTAGGATTAAAGGATGAGCCAGGTGTGGCATTTAAGGTGTTCAATGCGTTAGCTAAGCACAACATCAATATTGATATGATTCTTCAGTCAGTTGGTAGAAAGGGAACTAAGGATATTAGCTTTACAACTAACGAGGAGAGCGCAGAAGAAGCAGTTAAGGTTATTAACGAGAACTTCAGTGATTTTGAGAGCATTGATGTAGATAAGAAGGTTGCTAAGGTTTCAATCGTAGGTGCTGGTATGCAGTCAAATGCAGGTGTTGCAGCTAAGATGTTCGAGGCTCTTTATGATTCAAACATCAATATCAGAATGATTTCAACATCAGAGATCAGAGTAACAGTACTTATCGACGAAGACAAGATGGAGAGAGCTATGGGCGCTGTTCATGATAAGTTTGCTCTTGGTGAGTAAGGATAACGCTTATAATTTCAAAGAAAAGACTGACTAAAGTTTATATATCAAACTTTAAAACATAATTGTAATATGATATAATACAGCCATGATGGAAAGTCATGGCTGTATTTTTGTATTATAATGAACAGCTTGTTGCTATAGAGTGTTTTGATAATGAAAGGAGGAACTTAATGAAGAAGATAGTTAAAAAAATACTAGGTTACTTGATGACTTTGGTTTTAGCTATGGGTATGCTTTCGGCAGTGCCGGTTAAGGCAGCAGAGCTGACTGATGGTAGCACAAAGATTAAATTTGACTTTGACGGACCATATACTGCCATAGACCACTATGTAACACAGGATGGGAAAACAGTAAAGTTGATAGTAAATAACCAGCTATATTCCTATGATATTGCTACAGAAGTATTTACTATAGAGAAGGAGTTTGCAGTAGCAAAATCTATCCTGACAGATGATGCAACTGCAACGACTATAGAAGAAGGTCAGGACTTGGTAGAGGTATTTATTAATGATGATACAGGTATGCTTTATTATGCGTATAACAAATATTATGATGCTTATTCTGATGACAACATTATTTATGTTGTAGAGTACAACTTAGAAACAGGAATAGTAAACAGAGAGATGAATATTAATCAGGCTATTCTTTATTCTGTGGGAGGAGACGATGTAGGTAGAGTTTTTGTATCTACATATGACCACTTCCAAGAGGAGGGATACAAATATCGTGTTCTGGTTTACAGCGACTATGGTATGCCACTTTCGGAGATTGAAAGAGATATCCCTGTAATGGAATTTGTTGATTTTGGAAATGGATATGTATATATTAATACTGAAGGTACAGGATCATATGCGGAATATATGTTTAATTACAAATGCGTATATGATGCGGATGAGGATACGATGTCCGCTATATTAAGACAACAGGTGGTTTGGCAGAATTACAATAGGGCAGCTGAGGTAATTGACGACAGATATTATGTGCAGTGTGACGGAAGAATTAATGATATGAGTAGTGGTGGTACTTCTGCTAACCTTTATAATGATTTGGCTTTAGGAACTAATGCTACAGCTCAGTGTAATGCGTTTTTTGGTGCTAATTTTGTTATAGAGAATGGTTATGCGTATCAGCTCTATAGCAGAAATGTTGTTTTGTGCTACGATTTGACGCAGCTTAGGGTAACAGTGAGTGTCTATAATACTGATGCGAATGTATTTGGTATGGTGGAGTGTAATGATGGTATTATGCTGCTTGTGACAGATGATAGTACGGCTGCGGGTGATAGCACTGATAGAGAATATTATTACCAGTATGTGGCCTTTGATGATTTTGATGAGGGCGAGACTATTGATGTTGGCGAAGAATTAGGTTTAATGGATAGGACTAAGGAGGAAATTACTAAGGAGTTTACTGAGTGTCTGATATCTCCTGAAGCGACCGTATATGAAAGTAAAGGCTCCTCTGTGGCACCATATAGTCCATGGCTTTTAACTGACAGCGCCAAGAAAAGTGGAATAAACATAATGAATTATTATCGATATTTGGTGGGTAATAACCAGATGTCAGGAGCTGTTGATGATGCCTGGGATATAATGGGGAAAGCAGTGGTTTTAAATGATATATATGGAACTTATTTTGTGGATGGCGAATATAATTATTTTGATGTTTCACAGCCAGATGATATGAGTGATGAGTTTTACTCTGATGCCGAAGCTGTAATAGAGAGCTCCTATAGCACGAATATAGGTGTGACCAAGGAAAAGGATGTTGTTGATGGATATAGAAGTGTTTTGAATGGTAATGACGATGGTTATCAACACATAATGCTGTTGGCTTCCCCTTATGTGCAAGCGGCGTATGGAGCATCTGATAAGTCCTTTGTGCTAGCTTCAGGTGGATTTGGTACAAACGAGATGAAGGTTGCTACTACATGGCCTTCGGCAGGATATTTTCCGGTGGAGGAGCTTGAACAAGGTTCATCGTGGACTTTCTATACCGATTATTATACAGCCTGCGTACGAGGGAATTATGTTTTTTGTCCTACAGTCGAGATAGTTGACATGGATACAGGAGTAACATATGAACCAGAGGTATATGACTTTGGAGATGAATGGGTGAATTTCGCTCCACCGGAAGTAGATTCTTACAAGGATAAAGCCTTCAAGGTTATAATTAAAGGCTACGAAAATGAAGATGCTTATGTACCGGTAGTATTTGAATACACTATAAAATTTTTCTCTTACCAGGATGTAAAGCTTAATATAGATGGTAAGGAATACACTTGCGATGAGTATGGTGAGTTAACTGCTGTAAATAGTGCTGGTAGTAATACAGGTGATACGGAAGCGCCATTTATAGCACCAGATATAGACGTTTCCTATCGTACCCACATCCAGACTTTTGGTTGGGAGGGGACTGCTAATGATCTTTCTACCTGGAAGTCAAACGGCACTATGTCAGGAACTAGCGGTAAGTCTAAGAGGCTTGAAGGAATTAACCTGGTTGTGAATCCAGCAACTACTTGTGAGGGTTTAGACCTTGGGATTCAGTATACCACTCACTGCCAGACCTACGGCTGGTTACCTTGGTCGGCAGACGGTGATATGAATGGAACCGAAGGCGAAGCAAAGCGACTTGAGGCTATTAAGATTCAGCTTACAGGTGAGCACGCTGACCTTTATGACGTATATTACCGAGTTCATGCACAGACCTATGGATGGCTTGGCTGGGCTAAGAACGGTGCTCCAGCAGGAACTGCAGGTTATGCTAAGAGACTTGAGGGTATTCAGATTGTAGTTGTTAAGAAGGGCGAAAGCTTTGACCAGAAGATGGAGAACATTACATCAGCTAGAACAGAGGCATTCGTAGCTAAGGAAGGTAGTTCACCTATAGTTAATCATGAGGCAACTAGTAATACAAACCCAGTTGTACCAGGAGCAGAGGATGTAAATGTAGCCTACAGAACTCACGTCCAGTCCTTTGGTTGGCAGGCTTGGAAGTACAATGGACAGATGTCAGGAACCAGCGGTCAGGCAAAGCGACTTGAGGGTATCAATATAGAGCTTCGTAACAAGGATTGCTCAGGTGACATAGTTTACACAACTCACGTACAGACATACGGATGGCAGGGCTCAGAGACTGACCAGAGCAAGTGGTTTAAGAACGGTCAGATGGCGGGAACTTCCGGTGAGGCAAAGCGTCTTGAGGCAATTTGCATAGATCTTACAGGTGAGATGGCAGCAAACTATGACATTTACTATAGAGTACATGCACAGACCTACGGCTGGCTTGGCTGGGCTAAGAACGGTGCTCCAGCGGGAACAGCAGGCTACGCAAAGAGACTTGAGGGTATTCAGATAGTACTGGTTCCAAAGGGAGAAGCAGCTCCTGGAGATTACCAGGGTATAAAGTCTGCTAGAACCGAGGCTTACGTAGAAAAATAGTATAGTATTAAAAATACATATTTCAAGAATTAAATACATTTGCTATAATATGGATATGTTTTTGCATATCCATATTATTTTTTTAAAGGGGGAAATTTGATGAGTAGAACGAAAGTAAAAAAGACTATACAAGCTTTGGCGATTTGTATAGCAGTTATCTTATCTTTGGTTGTGCCAGCACCTAAGGCTTACGCGGCAGATGGACAGTGCCAAGAGGCAAGCTGTTCAGGAACCTATGATAATGGCTTTTGCTCAAAGTGTGGTGGCTATGAGGCGCCTAAGCAGGTAAGTGCTAATCACTATAGCCAGCTTAATGGTACTCATAATGGCTATTATGCTATCGAGAATGCAGGACAGCTATATTGGGTAGCTGAAACTGTTAACTCAGGAACTACAGATATTAATGTTGTCCTCGTGGCAGACATTGTAATTAATAAGAATGTATTAGATGGCAATGGTCAGCTTAATAGTGCTAATGCTGGTTCATTTGTTTCTTGGAAACCTATAGGTAATTATACTTATGAATATGAAGGTATATTTGATGGTAACAATCATAGTATTAGTGGTTTGTATTTCGTAGGTAATTTAGAACGTGTTGGATTATTTGGTGATGTATATAACGCAAAAATAAAAAATGTGGGAGTTGTTGATTCTTATATTTACTGTGAGGGAAATGCGAAATATATAGGCGGAATTGTAGGAAACAGTTATTATAGTGATATAACAAATTGCTATAATGAAGGAAACATGATAGTTAAATATAACTCATATGTTAGTGATCCACAGATAGGTGGAATCGTTGGTGCCTTTGATTATGGTAAAATTACAAATTGTTACAATACAGGAGATATTGCAGTTACAATTGATTATGATGGTGCAGCTATGTTGTTAGGTGGAGTGGCAGGAGGCAACTTTGGTAGCACTATGGAGAACTGTTATAATACAGGCGATATTCATGTAGAAGATATTAAGTCAGATGGCATTAATGTGGGTGGAGTAGTAGGAGGCTCATTTGCTTCTGGGTCAGATAATTGTGTTTATAAAAACTGTTATAATAATGGGGATATTACAGCTAAAGTATTAAACGAAGTAGAAACCATTTTTATGTCGGGTGTCATTGCATTGAGCCAAAGGGCGGAATTGATAAACTGCTACAATTCAGGTGATGTTTCTGCTGAAATATCTGCCGGAATAGAATATGGTGCAATGCTTGGCGGTTTGATAGGCAATGGGTTTGAAGGAAAAATCACAAATAGCTTCAATGCTGGCAATGTAACAGTTTCTGGTGAAGGTGTTGAGGCTACTGAGGATGTGTTTGAAGGGGCTATAGCTGGCAATGTGCCTAGTTATAGTATTACAAATTGTTATTACAATAGTGATATTTATGCAGGTGAGGCTATAGGTAATGGTAACGATAATAATGTGCTAGAGAAGGTGTCTGGCAAGACAACCGAGCAGTTTAAAAGTGGAGAGGTAGCATACCTTTTGAACGATTCAAGAACTGAGGGAACTGAGGATAATCCACTGGTATGGTACCAGACTACTGGTGAGGACGGAGTTCCAACTTTAGATAACACTCATGAGGTTGTTTATTACGAGAATGGAAAATATGGTAATTACACCCCAGAAATAAATGTTTTTTATCGTACCCACATCCAAACCTTTGGCTGGGAGGGGAATGCGAATGATATATCCACATGGAAGTCAAATGGTACAATGTCAGGAACTAGCGGAAAGGCTAAAAGACTTGAGGGAATAAATATTGTGGTAAACAGTGCTGAGGCAAACGAGAGTGTAGACCTTGGCATTCAGTACACAACCCACTGTCAGTCCTATGGTTGGCTTCCTTGGTCTGCAAATGGTGAGATGAACGGTACTGAAGGAGAAGCTAAGCGACTTGAAGCTATTAAGATTCAGCTTACAGGCGCAGATAAAGATTCTTATGACGTGTACTACAGAGTACATGCACAGTCCTACGGTTGGCTTGGTTGGGCTAAAAATGGTGCCTCAGCAGGAACCGCAGGCTATGCTAAGAGACTCGAAGGTATTCAGATAGTTGTAGTTAAGAAGGACGAAAGCTTCAATCAGAAGATGGGTAATATTACATCAGCTAGAACTGAAGCCTTTGTAGCTAAGGAGGGTAGTTCACCTATAGTTAACCATGAGGCAACTAGTAATACAAACCCAGTAGTACCAGGAGCTGACGAAGTAAATGTAGCATACAGAACTCACGTACAGTCTTTCGGCTGGCAGGCTTGGAAGTACAATGGACAGATGTCAGGAACCAGTGGTCAGGCAAAGCGACTTGAAGGTATCAATATAGAACTTCGTAACAAGGATTGTTCTGGCGATATAGTATATACAACGCACGTACAGACATATGGTTGGCAGGGCTCAGAGACTGACCAGAGCAAGTGGTTTAAGAACGGTCAGATGGCAGGAACTAGTGGGGAGGCTAAGCGTCTAGAGGCAATCTGCATCAACCTTACAGGTGAGATGGCAGCAAACTATGACATTTACTATAGAGTACATGCACAGAGCTATGGCTGGTTAGGCTGGGCGAAGAACGGAGCCCCAGCAGGAACAGCAGGCTATGGAAAGAGACTGGAAGGAATACAGGTAGTGCTTGTGCCTAAGAATGGTGCGGCGCCTGGAGATTATCAGGGAATAAAGTCTGTTAGGGCAGAGGCTTATGTGAGTAAATAAAAGCCAAACTTTAAATTACAATAATGTTATGATAAAATACAGTTATGATTTTAGGGTCGTAACTGTATTTTTTGTAAGGAGGGATATATCAATGAGGAAGAGAAAATGTTTTATCGTGGCGATGCTTGTGCTGGCGATGATTCTGTCAGGAATTGCTCAAATTGGCTTTAATGTATCTGGTGCAAAGGAGTCTATAATGCCATTGGCCTATGACAATCTAGGTTCGGTTACCGATGTAGACGAATTTGCCGGGTTGGTTGCAACGTCGACGGGATACGTGAGAGTATTTCCTACATATGATTCAGAGACAAAAACCATGTCTGTATATGCTGAGGATTATGATGCAGATTTTAATTTGCTGAGTAGAAAGCAGATACCGACGGAGCTTAGCTGGTATCTGGGGTTTTATGCCAGTAAAGACAACTACTACATAGTTTTCGCTCAGAATAATACAGAGGAAGATACCTCAAAAGAAGTATACAGGGTGGTAAAGTATGATAAGTCATGGAAAAGACTTTCGGCCTGTTCTTTGACTGGCGATGATGCCTTTGCTCATGAGGTGAGATATCCATTTGATGCAGCTAGCTTTGATATAGTAGAACAAAATGGTAAGCTGTACTTTGCTTGCGGACACGAGGGATACGTGGATCCGGCATACAACCAGGGACATCAGGGATTGATGATGTGTGAGGTTGATATGGCTACCATGAAAGGTGGTATTTTTGATGCGGATTTGTGGCATTCCTTCTCCCAGGATTTGGCTGCTGATGATGAGGGAAATGTATACCTTATAGAGGAGAGTGAAGGAAGCAGAGCTACAAAGGTTACTAAGTATACACCTTCCAATTTAAGTTACAAAACTGTTTATACTTTGGAGTATGGTGGAGATAGAACATCTGCTTGGGCTATAGCAACATTTGCTACAGCAGACGACATAGAAACATCTACAAATAATGTATTGGCAGTTGGTTCTTCTATTGATCAGAGTACATATGAAGAAGCTTCATACAACTCACCATTTACTATATACTTATCTGTTACGCCTAAGGATAATTTTACGGCAGATGCAACCACTGTTAAGTGGATTGAGTGTAGCACTTCAAATGGTGGTTTTACAGATGTGACATTGGTGAAAGTATCAGATGATAAGTTTATGCTTATGTGGGAGACAGTGGTAGCAGAGACATCCTTAGCTGCTGTAAATGAATACGATTCTTTGAGCAGACATGTATTGCATTACATAATTTTAGATGGTAATGGTAATCAGATTGGTTCCGAGAAGAAGGTGTCAGCACCTGAGAGTACATGCACACCGATTATTAAAAATGGGAAAGCTGTGTTCTACGCATCTGATGGAGCTAATATTGGATTTTACACTATAGATACGAATACAGGTGCCTTTACTAAGAAGATATACAGTCTTGCCGGCCCAAATGCAATGTGGACATTTGCGGATGGTGTGTTAACAATATCAGGTAGTGGAGAAATATACGAATCTTTTTCTTCTAAAGCCCTAGGAGCAATTAGAGAAAAGATAACAAAGATTGTAATTAAGTCAGGTATAACTGACATTCCGAGAAGTGCATTTAGCAGTATTCAAAACTTGACCGAGGTTGTAATTGAGGATGGAGTGAAAACCATAGGTGATGCTGCTTTTGGTTACAACAGCAAGCTTGCTAAAGTTACTATACCAAGTAGCGTTACTTACATAGCAGATGATGCTTTCGGTACAGGCTATTACTGGGTAGGTTCAGGTAAGCCGGTTGTGAACGCGAAGATATATTGCCCTGAGAATTCCTATGCGGAAGCTTATGCTAGAGATAATGGTATAGCCATTGAAATAACAAGTTATACTCCGACAGGACCATCTGCACTTCCAAGTCCTTCTGATGTAAGTGTATCCTATCGTACCCATGTCCAGACCTATGGCTGGGAGGGAACTGCAAATGATATTTCCACTTGGAAATCTAATGGTGCAATGTCAGGAACATCTGGTGTTGCAAAGAGACTAGAAGGTATTAATATCGTGGTTAACAGTGAGGATGGAAAGACAGATATTGCTCTTGGCGTCCAGTACACTACTCACTGCCAGTCCTATGGTTGGCTTCCTTGGTCAGCAAATGGTGAAATGAACGGTACTGAAGGTGAAGCAAAGAGACTTGAGGCTATAAAGATTCAGCTTACAGGTGCAGATAAGGACAACTATGACATCTATTACAGAGTACATGCTCAAAGCTACGGCTGGCTTGGTTGGGCTAAGAATGGTGCCCCAGCGGGAACAGCAGGCTACGGAAAGAGACTTGAGGGAATTCAGATAGTTGTGGTTGATAAGGGTGCCAGCTTTAATCAAACCATAAGTGGTATTACTTCGGCCAGGAAAGAAGCATTTGTAGCTAAGGAAGGCAGTTCACCAATAGTGAATTGTTCTCCAACCAGCAATACAAATCCTGTTGTGCCTGGTGCAGAAAATGTAAACGTAGCATACAGAACCCACGTGCAGTCTTATGGCTGGCAGGCTTGGAAATATAATGGACAGATGAGTGGTACTTCAGGTCAGGCAAAGCGACTCGAAGGTATCAACATAGAGCTTCGCAACAAGGATTGCTCTGGGGACATAGTATACACAACTCACGTTCAAACCTATGGTTGGCAGGGTTCAGAGACAGACCAGAGTAAGTGGTTCAAAAACGGTCAGATGGCTGGAACTTCCGGCGAGGCAAAACGTCTTGAAGCAATCTGCATCAACCTTACGGGAGAGATGAGTGAGAAGTACGACATTTACTACAGAGTACATGCACAGTCCTACGGATGGCTTGGCTGGGCTAAGAATGGTGCCCCAGCAGGAACAGCAGGCTACGCTAAGAGACTTGAGGGAATCCAGATAGTGCTTGTTCCAAAGGGAGGAGCAACACCTGGAAATTATCAGGGAGTTGTGTCTGTTAATCAGAATCCTTATGTGGCAAAATAAAATAGAACGAATGTTCGAAAAATTACGAAATACTAGTGACAAATTCACTGATATCTGATAGAATACAGTTAGGGTTTAACAGCTCTAGCTGTATTTTTTTATGGATGATATGGGGGTGTTATCTGTTGAGAGGATACAGTTTGGCTAGAGTAATATCGGAAGTGGGATATCCGATATGTGTTTTTTAGAAGGGAGTGCTTGTGATGAGAAGTAAGAGATTACTTGTTAAGGCGTTTTTTGGCCTTGTTGTAGCATTTTGTATGGGCGTAAGTTTGCTTGGTGGAGCTAATACTCTGCAGGTTAAGGCAGAATCCACCGAGGGAATAGGCAGTTCCATCACTTTAGATGAAGAAGTGACAGGTGACTTTTCGGATGAAGGAAGTTTAGTTGATGCATCCTATACAACAGTTAGTTGCACATATGACTTTAGTACTGCTTATGAGATACTTAGCATAGTTAATCAGAAGAGAGCGGCTGCTGGATTGCCAGCACTTACTATGGACAGAGATTTGCTTGAAGCCGCCATGTTTAGAAGTGTTGAGATTAGCGAATGTTGGAATCATGTAAGACCTAATGGTTTAACTTGTTTTTCTATATGTAGTAAGGCTAATGGTGAGAATATAGCTTACGGATATAGAGATGCAGCTCATGTCATGGAAGGTTGGATGAATTCTGAAGGTCACAGAGAGAATATATTGGGAGCAGGATACAAAAGTATTGGTATTGGAGTTGTTATAATTGGAGGCAGAAAATATTATGCTCAGTTGTTTAGTTGGGACAGTGCTACCGCACTATCAAGCGTGCCAGATAATCAGGCAGTGAATGTAAATATTCCTATGACTGCAGATTCCCCTACAGTATTTCCTAGCGTACAGTATGACAAAGTATTGCCAACTTATACTGATGGTGAAACAGTATTTCCTAAAACAGATATTACAACTAAATATGTAACTCACATTCAAAGCTATGGATGGAGCCATGAGTGCAAGGATGGTATATGGGATGTTAACGGACAGATTAGTGGCTCTCTAGGTTTGTCCAAACGTATGGAAGCTATTAAAATTGACGTTAGTGGTAATGAGAATTTAGGCATAAGATATAAGACCCACGTCCAAAGCTATGGTTGGGAAAATGGATGGAGTGCTGGTGGAAATACATCAGGCACCATGGGAAAAGGCAAGAGACTTGAGGCCATTATGATTGAACTTACAGGTGCTGATAGTTCAAAGTATGATGTGTACTATAGAGTGCATGCTCAGTCATATGGATGGCTAGGATGGGCAAAGAATGGACAGCCAGCGGGAACAGCAGGTCAGTCTAAGAGATTAGAAGCTATTCAGGTTATTGTAGTTCCAAAAGGCACAGCTCCTTCAGGAGTTATAGGTTATTCTTATATAGAAGTGGGCAAATCTGCTGATAATGGAACTTGTGATGGTATGATAAATTATTCCACTCATGTTCAAACCTATGGAGACCAGTCCTATGTGTATGATGGTTCTGTATCAGGAACATTTGGAGAGGCGAAACGTTTAGAAGGAATTAGAATTAATCTCAATAATGATATGCTGGGATATGATGGTGATGTAGTGTATACCACTCATGTTCAGACCTATGGCTGGCAGGGGGATGAGACTGACATTACAACTTGGGCTACCAATGGAAGTATGAGTGGAACCAGCGGAGAGGCAAAAAGACTCGAGGCTATTCGAATTAAGCTTACAGGAGAGATTGCTAATTATTACGATGTATTTTACCGTGTTCATTCACAAACCTTTGGATGGCTAGGATGGGCAAAGAATGGTGCACCGGCAGGAACAGCAGGATATGCAAAGAGACTAGAAGGTATTCAGATTGTACTTCTTCCAAAGGGCTCTCCGGCTCCGAGTACTAACCCTGGTTCAGCAGGAACATCTGCTTATATATCAAAATAAATCTAATTAATAAGTTAATGACTTGTTGAAAATAATGTGTTAGAATATGTGCGTAGCTATGAGCCGTGCGTATTTTAGATTGATATGACTGCTTAGAGTGAACTCGTAAGCAGTCATATTCAGTTGTAGATATACAGTCTATGCCACAACACTATAGATGATTATTAAGTTATATGTTGTAGTGTGGAGTGGTTATATTATGTGACAGGAGATGAAGATTTTGAAGAGAACTGATTATATAACATGGGATCAGTATTTTATGGGTATTGCAAATATGTCTGCCTATAGAAGCAAAGATCCTAATACTCAGGTAGGTGCTTGTATTGTAGATGAGGATAATCGAATTCTCTCTATGGGATATAATGGTATGCCTTCTGGCTGCGATGATGACAATATGCCATGGGCTAGGGAAGGAGACAATCTCTCCAGCAAATATTTTTATGTGTGTCATGCGGAGCTCAATGCCATACTTAATTATCGTGGCAATGGCAACCTTAAGGGAGCAAGATGCTATGTGACATTATTTCCTTGCAATGAGTGTGCTAAGGCAATAATTCAAACAGGAATTAAGGAAGTAATATATATGGGTGACAAGTATGCAGATTCGGAATCCACTATTGCGTCTAAAAGGATGTTTGAGATGGCTGGCGTTAAGTACAGACAATACGAGAATAAGCACAAAGAGATAAGCTTTGAACTTTAAGGAGATTTGATATGAAGGAAGCTAATACAAAGTCTGTAAAGATGACTTTCAAGGCATTGTACAGTTATGTGATAAATACTAATTATAGAAGTTATGCAGGCATTATAGGTCTTGTCATTAGTTTTGGTGCACTTATTATTCTTGTCATGAATTGGAATGGTTTTGCTACAGGTCAGAAAGCTATGCTTATTATTATTGGCTTGGTGTTCACAGTGATTAATCCGCTTAGTTTGGCCTTTAAGACATACCAGCAGTTAAAATTAAGTCCTTCCCATAAGGTGCCACTTGATTATACATTTTCCAGTGAAGGAATTACAGTTAAGCAGGGAGATGTGGAACAGCTTATTAAATGGGATATGATATGTAGAATTATGATGACTAAGCACATGGTGGCAGTATATACCAGTAGAATCCATGCATTTGTTATCCCACTCTCTGAGCTTGGGGAAGACAAGGGAAGAATTCTCACAGCTATGGTTTCGTTTACTGCCAATAATGAGCCGAGACTAAGTAAAAATTTAAAGGTTTATACCAGTGGAAAAGGGTTATAAATATGATAGAAAATATGATTCGTGAAAGTTTTAGTGCAGAGGATACATTTAATATTGGTAAAGAGATTGCAAGTCAATCATCGCCAGGGGATGTGTTTTGCTTGTATGGAGATTTGGGTACAGGGAAAACAGTTTTCTCTCAGGGCTTTGGAGTAGGCCTTGGTATAATTGAGCCCATAAGCAGTCCTACATTTACTATATTAAAGGAATATGATGAGGGAAGATTACCCTTCTATCACTTTGATGTATATAGAATTGGTAGTGAAGATGAGATGGATGAGATAGGATACTACGATATAATCGATGGAGATGGTGTTTGTCTCATAGAGTGGGCGGAGATTATAAAGGATATACTGCCTAGAAACTGTTATAAAGTAACTATAGCAAAGAATCCTGAAAAAGGGTTTGATTATAGAACCATAGAGATAGATATGATGTAGAGAGGTTTATATATGAAGATACTTGGTATGGATAGCTCAGGGCTGGTTGCCAGTGTAGCTATTGTGGAAAATGATATATTGGTAGCTGAGTATACAGTTAATCATAAGAAAACACATTCTCAGACATTGCTTCCTATGTTGGAAGAAGTCACTAGGATGTCTGAGCTTGACTTAGAATCTATAGATGCCATTGCGGTGGCAGCTGGACCAGGTTCGTTTACAGGACTTCGTATTGGCGTTGCAACTGTGAAAGCCTTGGGTTTGGCCTTAGATAAACCGGTGGTTTCTGTTCCTACATGTCATGGATTAGCCTTTAATCTATGGGGAACTGATAAGTTGGTTTGCCCGATTCTTGATGCTAGAAGAAATCAGGTTTACACAGGAGTGTATGAATTTGTAGATGGAAAGCTTCAGGTTGTTAGAGATCAGGATGCTATGGGAATAGATGAATTGGTGGAATATTTGAAAACTCTTAACCGCAAGATTGTATTTGTGGGAGATGGAATTCCTGTTTATGGAGATTACATAAGAGAAAATATGCCGGATTCTTGTGAATTTGCGCCAGCAGGTTTTAATCGCCAGAGGGCATCCTCTGTTGCAGCTTATGGATTAAAGCTGTTTGAAGAGGGTAAGTTTGAGAACGCAGATGATCATAAACCTATATATTTAAGAAAGTCTCAAGCGGAGAGAGAGCGAGAAGAGCAGTTAAAGAAAGAAGGATAATATGGCTACAATAGATGAGGATTTGATGCTTCGCCAGATTTCCTACATTGAAAAAGATAATTTTAGTGATCCCTGGAGTGTGGAAAGTCTATGGGGAACTATGGTGCGAGACAACAATTTGATATACTTTGCTCTTGGCAATGAAATAAAATACACAGTATATTCATTTAGAGGCGGAGAAGAGATAAAGGTTGATTGTATTAGGGATGTTGAGGTAAAAGACAGCACAATCAAGAAACCGGGAGAGAAACTTCTTATGGGATATGTTATTGCCACTGACATTGCTGATGAAAGTGAACTGCTTAGGATTGCTGTGGCGGATAAATTCAAGGGACGAGGTGTGGGCTATGAGCTTATGTGTAGCTATAAAGATAGCCTAAAGGATCACTGCGATAAATTTTTCTTAGAGGTGAGAACGTCCAATGATAAAGCTCGAGCCCTATATGAAAAAATTGGATATAAAGCTGTGGGGACCAGAAAGAATTACTATAGCGAACCTACAGAAGACGCAGAGATTTATTCTATGGAACTAGGACCATATTATAAAATGACAGGGAATTAGTGTAATAATACATTTATTCCAGAGATTGGATAATATAGAAAGATTTGAGTGTTTATAAAAATCTCACATTTTATTATAATGTTTATACAAAAGACCTAGGAGGAAACTATGGAAAGAGTGGATAAAGTATGTAATAAATGTGGTAAAACCTTTAATAAGGTCAATGATATATATCATGAAGATTTTTTGGAGGTTAATAAGGAATGGGGATTTTTCTCCACAAAAGATGGTAAAACATATAAATTTGCAATGTGCGAGGAATGTTGTGAAAGTCTTGTTAGAAGCTTTAAGGTGCCTGTAAATATTTCAGACACAACAGAATTAGTATAAGAGGGAAAAAGGATGTTAGATATATGTCTGCTTGGAACTGGTGGTATGTTGCCACTTCCATATAGAGCTCTTACCTCCCTTATGGTGAGGTACAATGGCAGTAATATTTTGATAGATTGTGGAGAGGGTACACAGAATCAGATTAGACTTCAGGGTTGGAGTTTTAAACCTATTGATGTGATATGCATAACTCATTTTCATGCGGATCATATAAGTGGTCTTCCGGGTTTGCTTCTCACGATGGGTAATGCAGAGAGAACGGAACCACTCACCATGGTGGGGCCGAAAGGATTAGAGAGGGTGGTTAATTCACTTAGAATAATTGCACCAGATCTGCCATTTGAGATTAAGTTTATTGAACTTGAGGAAAACTTTACAGAGCTTCAGTTATGCGGCCTTAAAATACAGGCTTTTAAGGTTAATCATAAGGTGACATGCTATGGGTATAGTTTGTTACTTGACAGAGCTGGTAAATTTGATGTTGAGAAGGCGAAAACTTTAGGACTTCCGGTTCAGCTTTGGGGAGTACTTCAAAAGGGTGGAAGTGTTGAATTTGAAGGAGTTACTTACCATAGCTCTCAAGTGATGGGAGATGCCAGGAAGGGACTTAAAGTAACTTACTGTACTGATACAAGACCTATGGATATAATTGCAGATAATGCATTTCGCGCAGATTTATTCATTTGTGAAGGTATGTATGGAGAAGATGATAAGTTGGATAACGCCAAAGAGAATAAACATATGACTATGATGGAAGCAGCTAAGCTAGCTGGCAAGGCAGAAGTGAAGGAAATGTGGCTCACTCATTATAGTCCGGCAACGGCAAGACCACAGGAATTTGAAGAAAAAATAAAAGCAATATTCCCAAGAACGGTTATGTCTAAAGACCGAAGGACAGTGGAGTTAAAGTTTGAGGAGTAATATACATGGGAGGTGTATCTTATGGCAGGAGAAAAAAATAGTAAGCTTTCAGGACTTAAGACAGTGGTTTTGGCTACATTTTTTATAGTAATATTTCTTGTTTTCTTTAATAGTTTAAGCAATCGTGCAGGAGAAAAGAGAACAAAAGAAACTGCTAATGAGATAGAGCTTTTGATGAATCATGATATGGTAGGAAACTATCCTAAGACACCTAGAGATGTAGTAAAGCTTCATAACAGATATTTTGAAGTGCTGTATGGCAAAGGTGTTACAGATGAGGAATTAGTGGTTATTAACCAAAAGTTAAGAAGTTTATATTCTAGTGAACTTCTTATGTATAATGATGAGAATACAAATCTCCAGAATCTTAAAAATAATGTAAAGGCTGTGAAAGATGCAGGCTATGAATATCGCTCTTATGAATTGCCGGAGGCAAGTCAGGTGCAATATTACACTCAAGAGGGAGTAGAGATGGCAACCCTGGAGGTTAAAATTGTATTTAATGTTGAATCTGGAATGGAGTATATGTACATAAAGTATGTGATGGTCAAAGAGAATGAACAGTGGAAGATTCATGTCTGGGGAATATCAGACACAATAGAAATGGAAGAATAAGAGGTCTAAGATGAGTACAACTTTACTTGCTATAGAAACTTCCTGTGATGAAACTGCGGCAGCAGTTGTGGTTGATGGGAAGGAAATAAAATCAAATATAATATATTCGCAGATTGAATTACATAAATTGTATGGTGGAGTGGTTCCTGAGATTGCATCTAGAAAACACGTTGAGAAAATCAATCAGGTTATAAGGGCTGCCATAGAAGAGGCGCAGGTGACCTGGGACGACATAGATGGTATTGCTGTGACTTATGGCCCAGGACTTGTAGGTCCTCTTTTGGTGGGTGTAAGTGCTGCAAAAACATTGGCATTTGCAAAGAAAAAACCAATAGTGGGAGTTCATCATATAGAGGGACACATTGCAGCCAATTATATTGAGAATGATAATCTCAAACCACCTTTTATGTGTATGGTTGCATCAGGAGGACATTCACATCTGGTATATGTAAAGGATTATGGAGAATTTGAAATAGTTGGGCGAACTAGAGACGACGCTGCAGGAGAAGCTTTTGACAAAGTTGCAAGAGCAATTGGATTAGGATACCCGGGCGGTCCAAAGATAGACAAGCTATCCAAGGAAGGAAATGCGGAGGCTATTAATTTTCCGAGAGCTTATATGGAGGATGCCCCTTATGATTTTTCTTTTAGTGGACTTAAATCTTCAGTGCTAAACTATTTAAACAGTTGTGATATGAAGGGAATTGAGATTAACGAGGCCGATGTGGCAGCATCTTTCCAACAAGCGGTAATTGATGTGGTGACTGATAATTCGGTTAGAGCGGCTAAGGATTATGGCTGTGGAAAACTTGCGTTGGCAGGTGGTGTGGCATCCAATTCATCTCTTAGACAAAGCTTGATTGATAGATGTAAAGCAGAGGGAATAGAGTTTTATTATCCGTCTCCTATATACTGTACAGATAATGCGGCTATGATAGGAGTGGCAGGATACCACGAGTTTATAAATGGGACAAGACATGATTTAAATCTTAATGCAGTTCCTAATCTAAAGATTGGTGAGAGATAAGCTACGAAAGATGTTGTCATACAATTGGCGCAGATGGATGGCTGTAGATAGTAATAAGTGGTTATGAGGTGAGAATATGGCAATTGCAATAATTTTAGCTGGCGGTAGTGGTAGCCGAATGAATTCAGATGTGGCAAAGCAATATATGCTACTAAAAGACAAGGAAGTTCTGTACTATTCTCTCAAAACATTTCAAGAAAGTGATAAAATCAGCCATATTATACTGGTCACAAGGTCAGAAGATAAGGAATACTGTGAAAATAATATTGTCAACAAGTACGGATTTGACAAGGTAAGAAAAATATGTGTTGGTGGCAAAGAAAGATATAATTCGGTATATAATGGATTGCGTCTTGTAGAAGAGTTGTCTCTTGATATTAAAAATGAGATAGTTTTAATACACGATGGAGCTAGACCATTTGTAACACATAAGATGATAGATGAATCTGTTGAGAATATGATATTAGGAAGTGCGTGCACAGTGGGAGTGCCTGTTAAGGATACCATTAAGATTGTGTGTGAAATACATGGAGAGCTTTTTGGAAAAGAGACGCCAGACAGAAATACTTTATATCAAATTCAGACCCCACAAACCTTTAGATATGAGCTAATTAGGATGGCTTATGAAAGAATGCTTGGCGATGAGAACCACAATATAACGGATGATACAATGATAGTGGAACAATATGGTGGGATGGGTTGTAAGATAATTATGGGAAGCTACGAAAACATAAAAATCACAACACCGGAAGACTTGGAATTTGCCGAAAAAATAGTCGAAAAAAATCTTAAGTTTTTTTAAAAAAATGTGTTGACAAGGATAATATATTTTGTTAAGATAACAAAGTCGCTGACGGTAACGGCGACTTATAAATATGTGAATAGATGTATTTAAACTTGTTATGGAGAGGTATCGAAGTGGTCATAACGAGGCGGTCTTGAAAACCGTTTGTCCGAAAGGGCGCGAGGGTTCGAATCCCTCTCTCTCCGCTAGCTTGTAAGAGCTAAGTAAGATTCAAACGCTTGTGAGGAGAAGTACCCAAGCGGTTGAAGGGGCTCCCCTGGAAAGGGAGTAGGTCGTTAATAGCGGCGCGAGGGTTCAAATCCCTCCTTCTCCGTTAGATTTTCCTAAAGTTTGAATCACGAACCTTTGACAAATTAATAACATGATAACCCTGAAAATTCTTTAAGAGATTTTCAAAAGATTTAGTACAAATCTTACATTCAACAGAATGGAAACACAAACAGTAATTTAGGGA
>SVEI01000110.1 GCA_015057445.1 Lachnospiraceae bacterium
AGCATAGAAGAATATATCTCTTTAAGATTAAAAGATATTTATCCAGATATTAAAGTAATTCCTCTAGGCTTTTTCGAAAATATAAATGAATGCCGTCTGTTCCTTAGAAACATTAAGACCGTATTGTTTAGGGAAAGTATGTAAGATAAGGAGGCCTGATTTATGCAAGAAGATATTTTATGGAATAAAAATGGTGGTTCTGCAACAGTAATAGTAAAGGATTGGATGAAACTTGACTGTGTAATGTTGCTCTCGATAATTCCTATTATAGGAACTATTGCAGCAATCATTATCTATATTGTTTTAGCCTTCCATCAGAATACTGCTGCTTCAATTAAATCCAGGATACAAGCAAATTTTATTTGGTTGGTAATATTTTTAATTATTTCTATAATAGTGGCAATTATATTTGCAGTTATTATGTTATTGGGTATGGCCAATTAGATTTGGAGGTAAGCTGCATGGATAAAAACGTTTCAATTCGACTTATAAATATAATAAACTCAAATGAATCCAGATGGTTTATTACCATTAATGATGAGCAATCATCTTCTGTAATCATATCACGCCATCCAAAAGAAACTTATGAACATTTAATGGAAGAATTAAATTCATTACAAGATTTAACTCCTATGACAATTTCAACTTTTTTGGATAAAAAATCTTCTGTTCATTTATATTAAATTCTACATTTTATATAATATAAATGTAACTTAAAGAAAAGCCTTCTGCGGAAGGCTTTAGATATATGAAAGAGGGTCCAAACAATGGCAGATTACAGAACAAAACCTGAATCCGAACTTACTTTTTATGTATTTTCACAACCTAAAGGATTATTTGGGATCTCACGATATGATACTATTGATGAAGCTATCAATAAATTCCGGAAAGATCTTGATATTCCAAGTGATTTTTCAGGGATTGGTGTAAGTAGATATGGTACCAGTGAAGTAGATATACTTCAAAAGAAAAAGGATAGTATCGCAATAGTAACAGACTATAAAAAGATTGAGACTACAAAATACAATAAAGATGTAGAAGATGCTATCAGAAAAGTAGCCAGCACGCTTGGTGTTGTATGGGAATATAACCACAGTATTTTAGATGGCGCTGCATTTTCTTCATTATGTATACCATGTCAGTTCGATAAGCCCATAATACTTCATAATGAATATATTGAAAACCTAACACTTCGCCCCATTATTATGGATCGACTTCCATCCGCTATAGAAAAATTTTATGTCTCTGATAAAGGATGGTGTGACGTGTACGATGTTATGGATATTTGTCGTAGCGGGGAAGGTATAAATCCCAAGATAGAATCTATCAGAGTAAAAGTAGAAGATAATGACACTAAAAAACAGTCAACTATTGATATTTCTCCAAATGATTATATAATAATGGCTGATAATTATGTTCTATCTCATCAAAATATATTCCCTCGTTATGAGATTCAGCAATCTATAGAATCATTGGCAGGAGATTTATATGATTTTATGCGTGATTTTGACACATACGAATATATGGACAATCTCCCTGAAGGTGGAGAAAAAGAAGTAATCGAACAGATAATAGACGATATTCAGTCTGGCAACGCACAGTCATATATTTCTGAACTAAAAACTATATTATCTGAGGATAATGCTCCTGGTGATTCTATTTTAAATGCAAGAGATTTATTAGCGCGATTAAGCAAAGTTCCATCATCCGAACTCGAAACTGACCTAACAACTAAAATTGAAAAGGCTACAAGATCCAGAAAGATTTCAAACGATGAACATATCAAGGATGGATATATAAATGATAGATTGCCACCGCTAAAGTAGTGGATTTTTAGAAATGTAAGGACTTTTAAACACTTATGGTATGACATTTACAATAATGGCTTGAAAGAAAAGCTGGCTGCATAGCAACCAGCTTTTTCTCATGCTTTAATTATTTATAAACAATCAAAATGATTATTATTTTGGAATTGATTTTATTTAGTATTCTGTGTCAATTAAAACTATTAGTCATTTTCCTTGTATTCTACTGCCATTTCCTTTATATCAGTTCTGTTTAATATATAGTCAACAGATACATTGTGAAAATTAGCAAGTTTTATTAGTATGTCAGTTGGTATATCAAGATCTCCTCTTTCATAGTTGCTGTACACTCTCTGACTACATGAAAGTATCGCTCCCATTTCTTTTTGAGTAATGTCCTTATCTTCTCTTAGATCTCTTATCCTTTTATATATCATATGTGTTACCTAAAAAACAAAGACTTTTAGTCAGTTTTTATAAAAATTCCAATAGCGATATATGTAAATAAACGCGATGTTTTAGTGGTATTATTTTTTATTAGGCGTATGCGTTGGTGTTTATAAAGCAGGAGTCTCTTGCAAAAATTTTGAGCGAACAAAACCTATTCAACAATTTTAAGTTGAATCGGTTTTTGTTATATCACTAATATGTGGTATATCCAATATTAAGATCAACTGCAGTACTTATGCCAGCACAACTCCCACTGCCTGTAAATTGCCAAATATCATATCGATCATTCATTCTTGGTGATGTCACACCATAATGTGCAACCCATATTGAATAATTTGAAATCTGAGAGTAGTCAAGCTGATATGAATACCATGATGCACTTGAATAAACACCAGCTTTATAACCCGCATTCTTAATTGTTTCACAGAATGCTTTAACTATAGTTGTACGCTGTGTTTTACTCAGACTATCTGCACGACCATCTTTAGCAGATGTTGAGTATTCTGTATCTATAAATATCGGATAAGCAAGGTTGTATCCTTTTACTGCTTCAAGACACATTGATGCTTCTTCTACAGCTTCTTGTGTATTAACGGCCTGAGAGAAGAAGTAAACACCAACTTTTAAACCAGCTGCAGTAGCTCCTTGAATATTATTTCTAAATTTAATATCTTCAACAACCTTACCGGTACCATATCCACGGTATCCTGCACGAATTATTGCAAATTCAACACCACTGGCTTTAACTGTTTTCCAGTCAATATTTCCTTGGTATTTAGATACATCTATGCCTACACACGGTATAATCGCACCCGCATTATCGAAGTAATAATAAACGCCATCTATAATCTGTGTTCCTTTAACAGGTGTTCCATCAACATAGTAATATTTCTTCCCATTTATTGTCTGCCATCCCTGTAAAACTGTAGGTGTAGGAGATGGTGTTGTAGTACTTGATGAGCTTGATGAACTTTGGCTATTTGAAGAGCTACTTGTATTACTTGATGATGAACTGGAAGAAACAGAAGAACCTGAAGAAGGTATTTTCTCCTCAATAAGCAGAAGGTTTGCAAATGCAGACTTAATCTTACCATCTGCTTCAAAAGCGTCTTCTGGTACATCACTTATTTCTGGAGTAGGTGTTACTTCAGGTGATGTATTTGGGGATGGAGTAGTTGTTACCTCTGGTGAAGCACTTGGAGTTGGGGATGGTATTGCTGTCGCTTCTGGTGAAGTACTTGGAACCGGAGAAGGTGTTGCTGTCGCTTCTGGTGAAGTACTTGGAACTGGAGAAGGTG
>SVEI01000032.1 GCA_015057445.1 Lachnospiraceae bacterium
GCTTATCCCAGTTGTTATCACAGTTTATGCAGACAAGAGCTTTAGCTTTGTAACAAAGACTCCACCAGCAGCAGTATTACTTAAGAAGGCGTGCGGTCTCAAGAGTGGTTCTGCAGTACCTAACAAGACAAAGGTTGCAAAGATTTCTAAGGCAAAGATCCAGGAGATCGCAGAGCTTAAGATGCCAGACTTAAATGCAGCTTCACTTGAGGCAGCTATGAGCATGATCGCTGGAACAGCTCGTTCAATGGGTATCACTGTAGAGGACTAGTCATTGAACATGAATAGAGAATTTAGACAATAGTGGGAGGGTCGCTCCCGATAATACCACAGGAGGTTTATTTATAATGAAAAAAGGTAAAAGATATTCAGAAGCTGCAAAGCTTATTGAAAAGACAAATTTATATGACTTAGAAGAGGCTGTTACTTTAGTTAAGAAGTCAGCTAGCGCAAAGTTCGATGAGACTATCGAGGCTCATCTTAGACTTGGTGTTGATGGCCGTCACGCAGATCAGCAGGTTCGTGGTGCAGTAGTACTTCCACACGGAACTGGTAAGACTGTTAAGGTTTTAGTATTTGCTAAGGGAGATAAGGTTGACGAGGCTTTAGCTGCTGGAGCAGATTACGCTGGTGGTGACGAGTTAGTACCAAAGATTCAGAACGATGGTTGGTTAGATTTCGATGTAGTTGTTGCAACTCCAGATATGATGGGTGTAGTTGGTCGTTTAGGACGTGTACTTGGACCAAAGGGCTTAATGCCAAACCCTAAGGCTGGTACCGTAACAATGGACGTTACTAAGGCTGTTAATGATATTAAGGCTGGTAAGATTGAGTACAGACTTGATAAGTCAAATATTATCCATGTGCCAATTGGAAAGGCTTCTTTCTCAGAGGAGCAGTTAACAGACAACTTCCAGACATTAATAGAGGCAGTTATCAAGGCTAAGCCTTCAGCAGCTAAGGGTCAGTACCTTAAGAGCGTAGTTATCGCTTCAACTATGGGTCCTGGTGTAAAGCTTAACACTGCTAAGTACTAGAATTAGATAAATGCTTATATGACGCCTGTCGGTAAAACGACAGGCGTTTTTTATTTTAATAACTAGTTTGGTAGGCTTGCGTTTGTGTGAAAAATCATTTTGTCAATGATTGTTGTGATAAAAACTAAAATAATGTTGACAAAAGCCTACTTGTTAAGTAAAATTAAGTAAAATTTAAGTTATCGTAGTTAAATAATTTGAATGGAGATTATTTATGAATAAAAAAATATGTGGCTTCACATTTACTATGTATCCAAGTTCTTTGGGTACATTTTATGATGAGTACACAAAAGAGTCTATGAGACGCATGAAGGAGGATACAGGCTGTAATGCTGTAACAATTGCTTTTATGGCGTTGCAAGAAACAGCATTTTCTGAGGAAATTGACTATACAGGCAAGCATATGCCCACAGATGATGAAGTGGTGTCAATGATTAAATATGCCAGAGAACTTGGTATGCAGGTTTATCTTAAGCCTATGGTTAATTGTAAGGATGGTACATGGAGAGCGAGAATAGATTTTTTTGATGTAGAGGAGCCTTGTGAGACAAAGTGGAGTGTGTGGTTTAAGAATTATGACGAATATATACTTCACTATGCGAAGATTGCAGAGGATACAGGCTGCGAGCTTTTGCTTATAGGCTGTGAACTAGTTCAGGCAGAAAGAAAAGAAGAATATTGGAGAGAACTAATTGGAGAGGTTAGAAAGGTTTATTCTGGCCTTATTACCTATAATACTGACAAATACCAGGAGGATCACGTTAAGTGGTGGGATGCTCTTGATGTAATATCATCCAGTGGTTATTATCCTATTGACGCATGGGATTACAATCTTGAACGAATAGAAAAAGTGGTAGAAAAGTACAACAAGCCATTTTATTTTGCGGAGTGTGGGGCTCCTTGTAGAACAGGTTGTAGCTATATCCCTAATGATTGGACTTATGAGGGACCACTCAATCAGGCTGAACAGGAAGAATACTACAGAGTTATGTTTGAAAAATGTGACAGATATGCTTTTGTGGAAGGCTTTATGTGCTGGGCGTGGAACAGCAATTTATCCAAGAATCCTGAATTGGATGATGGATATGATGTGTATGGAAAGCCGGCATGCCAGGTAATAAAAGAATATTATGAAGCAATGGGGGATATGGCGTAATGGGGAAATATAATTTTATGAGTGAGGAACTCTTTGATTTTGAAGGGAGAATCTTAAAGGATGAGAGTGTTGCGTATCTTGGATTTACTAATTCTAAGGTTAGCTTCTTTTGCAAAGGAAAAAGTGTTAGATGTTTTATCAAGAGTAATATTACAGAGCCAGTAAATATGGCTGGTTTGTCAGTATATATTGATGATAAGATAATAGATAGAGAAACTCTTGTGATTGACAGAGAAGAGGACTGGTATGAGCTGTGTCAGCTTCCGGATGATGAAGTACACATGGTTACTATATTTAAGCTTACTGAGGCTGCTATGAGTTATGTGGCATTGGTGGAACTTGAAATCTGCCATGGAGAGTTAGTGAAGGGAGAATTTCCGAAGAAGCCAGAACTTAAACTGGAGTTTATAGGTGATTCAATTACCTGTGGTTATGGTGTTTTGGGCGAACCAGAGAGTGAGTACACATTGAGAGAGGAAAATGGATTGCTTACATATGCTCAGATTGCTGCGGATATCTTAGATGCTAGAGCTAGATTTTTTTCGGTTTCTGGTTATGGGGCCTTTGTGGACTATGAAGGTAACATTGAAGGAAATGTTCCTAGATTGTATCCTTATGTGAATTGGTTTGCGGATAAGGAAATTCTATATGATTATAAGGAATATGTGCCAGATGTAATAGTGATAAATTTGGGTACTAACGACTCTGGACATATCCATAAGGATTGGGTGCAGGAAGGCTTTGTTAAGTCCTATTCAAACTTTGTCATACGATTAAAGGAGATATATCCAAATGCAAAAATTCTTTGTATATGTGGGACCTTATGTGATATTATGTTTGAGTGGATTGAAAAAGCAATTTGTGCGTGTGAGGAAAGAGGCGTGAAAGATATCTATATGAAAAGATTGCCTTATCACAATGTTGTGGAGGATGGAATGGCATCACAGCATCCGTCTATTATTACGCACCAAAAAGATGGAAAAAGAGTTGCGGATTTTATTAGAGAAATACTTAATTAACTGAGGTGAAAAGCATGAAAAAGGTTACTATGAGCGATATCGCAAATGCATTGGGAGTAAGTACAGTGTCTGTATCTAAGGCGCTGTCTGATAAAGAAGGTGTCAGTGATGAGGTAAGAGCTCAAATCAAACAAAAAGCAGAAGAGATGGGATATCGGTATAATTCTATAGCAAAGAGTATGAAGGAAGGGCTTAGCAATAATATAGGTGTTTTGGTGTCGGAAAGATTTTTTTCTGACAATGCCTTTTATTCTGACTTGTACCAAAAGGTTGTTAGAGAGTTTAGTAAGCTTAATTATTCATGCATACTTGAGATTTTGCCCCGTGAAGACGAGAAAAACTGTGTAATGCCCAATATGATAATTAATAATAAAGTGGATGGGCTAGTGATACTGGGTCAGATGAAGAGTAAGTATATTAATAAACTTTTAGAGATAGGAATACCTTATATATTTATGGATTTCTATGATGAACATAATGCAGTTGACTCAGTGGTAAGTGATAGCGTGTATGGTTCATATTTATTAACCGATTACCTTATCAAGAAAGGACATAAGAAAATAGGGTTCGTGGGAGATATATACGCAACCAGTTCTATTCTAGATAGATATATAGGTTATTACAAAGCCTTGGTTCAGAATCATTTGGAAATTAATCCAGAATGGGTAATATGCGATAGAGATGACTATGGCGATTATGTTTATATGTGTGACCTAGAGAATATGCCTGAGGCCTTTGTGTGCAATTGTGATGAAGCTGCCTATACCTTTGTTGGTCAGCTTAAGGAAAAAGGATATAAGGTGCCTGAGGATATTTCTGTGGTGGGCTTTGACGATTTTATATATGCTAGATTATGCGATCCTATGCTTACAACATTTAAGATTGATTTGGATATGATGAGTGAAGAAGCCGCCAATGCTATGATTAAGAAAATCCAAAATCACGATTATAGAATTGGAAGAAAGGTCATAAGTGGTGAGATTATTATTAGAGATTCTGTGGTAGATAAAAATATGGAGGAGTGATAGCGTTGGAGACAGAGTTAGAATGTCCACAGATAAATAAAAATGAGTTGGAATTATCCGAAGAGCAGGAAGAATTTGACTGGGGCGATGAGGAAGAAGAAAAGAAAAAGCCTTTTCAAGATGTTAGTGCAACGGGGATTCTTAATAAGATAGGAGATATATTGTTGTTGCATTTTGCTGTGTTGATTTGTTCACTGCCTATAGTTACAATAGGAGCAAGCGTATCTGCAGGAACCTATGTTGGGATGAAGCTTGCTTCTGGAACAGAGGGGGGAGTGCTTGGTAATTTCATAAAAGGTTTCAAGGAAAACTTTAAGAGAAGCACTATATATTTTTTGGCTGCGGTGGCAGGGTTCTTTGCGATATATAATTCCTACAGTTACTGGATATCGGTAGAAGGTAGCGTTGGAAACGGTATGGCTTGTATAAGTGTAGGGTTGGCTGTTGCCTGGGTTATGTTTGTGCTATATGTATTTGCAGTACAGGCCAAATTCGAAAATACACTTATGGCTACGGCGAAAAATGCAATACTTATGGCTGTAAGACATTTTCATATAACTGCTTTGATGGCATTTATAGTAGCGGTGGCTGTGTGGCTGTTTGCTGAGTTTATGGCAGTGCAGGCATTGATGGCTGTTTCTGGTTTTGGGATTATGTTTTATGTTATGGGAAAGTTATATAATCTTGTGTTTAAGTGCTATATTAACTAAAAATTAAGTGAATTAACTAAAAGAGGTGGTTTGTTACTTAAAAAACCATCTCTTTTAGTTTGCTTCATTAGCTAAAATGCAGAAAAAGGCGAACAAAAAGGAAACCCGTTTCACAACTAAAACGTTGTGCAAATTGCCTATAATTATGGGAAATGGACAAAAAAACACTAAAAAATATCGTTTAATATGACGAATCGCACAAAAACTTTGCTTTTTTTATTGACAATTCGGTTAGCTAATAATATAATCAAATCATAACTTAACGATAACTTAAAAAACAAGGAGGATTTAAAATGAGAAAAAGAGTTATTAGTTTAGCCCTTGCAGGATTAATGACGATGTTCTGTCTTGGGGGATGTGGTGAAGCAAAGGATGATACCACAAAGAGTTCAGGTGGAGATGGAGCACAGGTGACTACAGAGGCGCCTGCACCAGAGGATGTTTCAGGAGAGATTACTGTTCTTACTCATAGAACAGATATCGTTGACACAAAGCTTGCAGATTACGCAGCTGAGTTTAATAAGAAATATCCTAATGTTAAGGTTTCATTCGAAGCTATGGAGGATTACGAGGGAGATGTTTCAACAAGACTTCAGACTGGAGATTACGGTGATGTGTTTATGATTCCTAACACAATTCCAGTTGCTGAGTATGCAGATTTCCTTGAGCCACTCGGAACTATTGATGAGTTAAGTGCTAAGTATAAGGAAGAGTTCCTTTACACTAAGCAGAGCGAGGGTACTGTGTATGGTATTCCTTCAGGTGTAAATATCAACGCAGGTATCGTATATAACAAGACAGTATTTGAAAAAGCTGGTATCACTGAATTGCCAAAGACTCCAGAAGAGTTCCAGGCAGCACTTCAGAAGATTAAGGATAACACAGATGCAATTCCACTTTACACAAACACTCATGATGCTTGGTGTATGGCTCAGTGGCAGGGTTGTGTGTCAGCAGCATCAGCTGATCCTACATATATAAATGATAAGATGTGTAATGAGAAAGATTCATTCGTAGCTGGTAAGCCAGGTTATGAGGTTTATAAGATTCTTTATGATTCAGTAGCTAATGGTTTAACTGAGGAAGACCCATTCACAACCGAGTGGGAAGGTTCAAAGGTTAAGTGTGCTAATGGCGAAATAGCTTGTATGGTACTTGGTTCATGGGCATTATCTCAGATTCAGGAAATCGCTGAAGGCGAAGGAATTGACCCTAACACTATTTCTTATATGCCTTTCCCTATCAGCAACGATGCTGGAGAGGTTGTAGTAGGTGCTTCACCAGACTACTGCTATGGTATCAATGTTAACAGTGAGAACAAGGCAGCTGCTAGAGCATTCCTTGATTTCATGGTAGAAGAGTCAGGATATGCAGTAGATGCAGGCGAAATCTCTATAGTAATTGGGGATGAGTTCCCAGCTTCACTTGCAGATTTTGAGAACTGTGCATTCCAGGTAGATGAGCCAGCACAGCCAGAGAACGAAGGTAAGTGGGATGCGGTTCATAATGAGTCAGAGCTTGGTCTTTGGAGTGGTTCAGAGTATCAGGTTATGATTGTAGAGGCTGCTTTTGGTAACCGTGATATGACTTACGATGATGTTATGGCTGAGTGGAATACAAGATGGAATGATGCAATTGATGCAGTAAACGAAGATTGGCAGAAATAATTTAAAGAGATTATTATAAATACTCAGGGGAGATTCTAAAATACTACAACCATAGAGAGTATAGGATCTCCCTTTTGTATTAAAAAAATAGGGAGTGCGAGAAATGGAAAAAACTGGAAAAACTAGCAATTCATTCCTTGATTTTTTTAAGAAGAGAAAGGTGCAAAAAAGTATAATTATAGTACTGTTTTTGACTGTACCAATTGTTCTGCTTGTGCTGTTCACATATGTGCCACTTGGGGATATGGTGAAGTACAGCTTTGAAAAGTGGAATGGAACCAGTAAAAATCATGAGTTTGTGGGTTGGGATAATTATAAGACTATATTTGAAAGACCTGAATACTTAAAGGTTCTTAAGAACAGTATATATTACTTTGTGGGTTCTATAGTACAGATAATTGCGGCATTATATTTTGCTACAATTCTTAATTACAAAATTAAGGGCGCAAATATATTCAAGGGAATTATATTCTTCCCTACATTATTAAATGGTGTTGCAGTAGGTCTTATGTTTAACTACTTCTACAGAGGTGGCGGAACACTGGATACCTTACTTACCGCTTTGGGCTGTGACCCAGAAACCCTGCCGCTTTGGTTGGGTGATGCGGCTATAGTAAATTACTCATTGGTGCTTGTATCACTTTGGAGATACATGGGACAGAACATGGTTATGTTCAATGGAGCAATCCAATCAGTTAGTAGTGAGCTTATTGAAGCAGCAAGCTTAGATGGTGCCAGCAAGTGGCAACAGTTCAGATACATCATTTTACCAAATATTAAGACTATAGTATCACTTAATATTATCTTGGCAGTTAAGGGTGCCATAAGTGTATTTGAGATTCCGTACATTATGACAGATGGTCAGAATGGTTCATCTACATTTGTTATGAAGACTCTGGATACTGCTTTTGTTAGTAGAAAGTATGGATTAGCATCAGCTCTTGGCGTTGTGCTACTCATATTTATAATGGTTGTTACATTTATTCAAAAATACTTCATCGAAGGAAAGGAGGTAGACGACTATGGCAGGAGAAAGCGCGGTGCTAAAGCGAGGTAAGAGTACTAGAAAAGCACATAAGCCTTTCAAAACACATTTTTGGCAGTTTGTAAGGTACTTGTCGCTGTTTTTTATATCATTTTGCACATTGCTGCCACTAGTTACAGCGTTCTTTGGAGCATTTAAGACAAAGGCGGAATTTGCTACCTCTAATCCATTGGCGTTGCCAAAGAGCTTCTTGAATTTGGATAACTTCATTGAAGCTTTTGAGAAGGGTAAGATGTTGCTTGGTTTTGGAAACACGATTATCATACTGTTTTTCTCTCTTATAGCAACAATCTTAACAGGAACTATGACAGCGTATATACTTAACAGATTTAGATTCCCAGGAAGAAACCTTATTAACACTCTCTTCCTTGTGGCATCTCTTATTCCAAGTATAACAATGCAGATGTCAGTGTTCCAGATAATTAACAAGTTAGGTCTTTTCAATACAAGGCTTTCAACAATTATACTTTATGCAGGAACAGATATTATCTCAATCTACATATTCATACAGTTCCTTGAGAATATATCTACTTCCTTAGATGAGTCGGCTATTATGGACGGAGCTTCATATTTCACAATATATAGAAAGATTATTCTTCCGCTTCTTAAGCCGGCGATTGTAACAGTAATCATAATTAAGGGAGTTGGTTACTATAACGACTTCTATACTCCATATCTTTATATGCCTAAGACAGAGCTTAAGACTATTTCAACAGCACTGTTCGCATTTAAGGGACCATATGGAAGTCAGTGGGAAATCATATGTGCAGGTACAATTATCACCATGATTCCTACATTGATTATATTCCTGCTGCTTCAAAGACAGATTTATGAAGGTATGACAGCAGGTTCAGTAAAAGAATAATAAGGAGGTCCTATGTCAGACGTAAGATTTATAAACGGACAGAATTTACCTAATATACCATGGCAGGAAAAACCAGAAGGAATCGTTGGTGCTCCTATATGGAGACATTCAGAGAATCCTATTATAGGAAGAAATCCTGTTAAGGGTGTATCCAGAATATTTAACAGTGCGGTTATGCCATATGAAGGAAAGTTCGTAGGTGTATTCAGAGGCGAACAAAACAATGGTATTCCACACATCTATCTAGGCTTCAGTGATGATGCAATTAACTGGAATATTAATGAAGAGAAGATACCATTTGTAGATGAGAACGGTAATCCATTTATGCCAAAGTATGCTTATGATCCAAGACTTGTAAAGGTTGAGGATACCTACTACGTTATGTGGTGTACAGATTTTTACGGTGCGTCTATCGGTATGGCAAAGACAAAGGATTTCAAGACCTTTGTTCGTATGGAGAATCCATTTATACCTTTTAACAGAAATGCGGTGCTTTTCCCTAGAAAGGTTAACGGAAACTTTATGATGCTCTCCCGTCCAAGTGACAGTGGTCATACTCCATTTGGAGATATCTTCTTAAGTGAAAGTCCTGATATGGTATATTGGGGCAAACACAGACACGTTATGGGAAGAAATGATAAATGGTGGGAAAATATTAAGATTGGCGGCGGTGCTGCTCCTATCGAAACGTCAGAGGGTTGGCTGTTGTTCTATCACGGTGTGACAGGAACCTGTAATGGCTTTGTGTATAGTATAGGTGGTGCAATCTTAGATATTGACAATCCATCTATAGTTAAGTACAGATGTGAAAATTATCTTATAACTCCGGAAGAATGGTATGAGGAGAGGGGATTTACTCCTAATGTATGCTTCCCATGTGCAACTCTTTGTGATGATGCAACGGGCAGAATTGCAATATACTACGGAGCTGCAGATAGCTATGTAGGAGTTGCATATACAAAGCTTGACGAGATAGTTGAGTATATTAAGAATAATAGCTCTTTATCAGAAAGTGATACAGAGATAGGAATTAGATAATTTGGGGATTAATTAATTCCATGTAAGAAAGGTAAAGTAATGATGATAAGGGAAATTCGTAGACAGCTTGAAGAAGGAATAATACCATTTTGGAAGAATCTAAAAGATGATGAAAATGGTGGCTTCTATGGCGAGGTAGATTATAATTTAAATATTGATAAAGGCGCGTACAAGGGTGTGATATTGAACAGTAGAATTCTATGGTTTTTCTCGAATTCGTTTTTGACCCTCCGAAATGAAGACGATTTGCGTTATGCTGACCACGCTTTTGAATTCCTAGTTAATGTGTGTGTGGATAAGGAATACGGCGGTGTATACTGGTCAGTGACGAACGATGGAAATCCACTGGATACAACAAAACATACCTACTGCCAAGCCTTCGCTGTTTACGCCCTGTCGTCTTATTATGATGCAACAGGTAATGAGCAGGCGTTAAAGCTTGCGTATGAAATATATGATGTAATGGAACAAAAATGTAGGGATGAGATAGGCTATTTGGAGGCGTTTAAGAGAGATTTTACGCCAGAGAGTAATGAGAAGCTTTCGCTTAATGGTGTTATAGCTCACAGAACCATGAATACCCTACTTCATGTGTTCGAGGCTTATACAGAATTGTATAGAGTTGATAGGAATGTAGAAGTAAGAAAAAGTATTGAACACATTTTAGATATAATGTGTAACAAGGTATATAATGATGAAAAGAAGCGTTTGGAAGTATTTTTCGATTATAATATGAACAGTATAATTGATTTGCATTCATACGGTCATGATATAGAAACAGCTTGGTTGGTTGATAGAGGATTGGCTGTTTTGGGAGATCAGGAGTTGTCTGTTAAGGTTGGCAGAATTACTGCTGCCCTAGAGGAAAAGATTTATGATGTAGCTTACACTAATCAGGGACTTTTGTATGAGAATGAAAGAGGGGAAATTGACAAAACCAGAGTATGGTGGGTTCAAAATGAGGCTGTTATAGGATTTTTGAATGCTTATCAAAAGGACAAAAGCAAGGTGGAATACCTTGAAGCAGCTAAGAGTATATGGGATTTTTCAAAGGAGAAAATGATAGATAAAAGGCCTAATAGTGAATGGATTTATGAGTTAGATGAGAATCTTGAGCCTAATACAAGCCGTGAGATGGCTGGACCATGGAAGTGTCCTTACCACAATGGCAGAATGTGCTTTGAGATAATAAGGAGGAATATAGATGCTTAATCAGCGTTATTATATAGAGAAAGAGAAATATGAGAATATTGTGTCTAGAAAGAATCACAAGACTTCTTTCTATAATGGAATATTTGACAGATATGAGAATCCAGTGTTAACAAGACGTCATATACCAGTAGAATGGAAGTATGATTTGAATCCAGAGACTAATCCATACTTTATGGAACGTCTTGGAGTTAATGCTGTGTTTAATTCTGGAGCAATATATAAGGATGGAAAATATTACTTGGTTGCTAGGGTTGAGGGCAATGATAGAAAAAGCCTTTTTGCAGTAGCGGAAAGTGATAGTGGAGTGGATGGATTTAGATTCCATGACTATCCTATTCTTTTACCTGACACTTGTAAGGAAGAGACAAATGTATATGATATGAGGCTTACCCAGCACGAGGATGGATACATCTATGGAGTCTTCTGCTCAGAAAGTAAGGACGAGACTAGCAACGATTTGTCGGCTGCAGTTGCTGCAGCAGGTATTGTAAGAACTAAGGATATGGTTAATTGGGAAAGACTTGATAATCTTAAAACCCTTAATTCTCCACAACAGCGAAATGTTGTTCTTCATCCAGAGTTCATTAACGGAAAATATGCGTTTTATACTAGACCTATGGACGATTTCATTGATACCGGTTCAGGTGGAGGTATAGGCTTTGGTCTTTGTGATGATATCTGTCACGCAGTGGTAGACGAGGAAATCATTACAAGCAAGAGAAAATATCACACAATTACAGAGGCTAAGAATGGAGCGGGAGCAGTACCGATTAAAACCGATAAGGGTTTTATACACATAGCTCATGGTGTTAGAAATACTGCAGCAGGACTTAGATATGTAATATACGCATTTGCTACAGCTTTAGAGGATCCTACTAAGGTGATTGCTGAGCCATCGGGCTTTCTTATAGCGCCACTTGGCAAAGAAAGAGTTGGTGATGTTTCGAATGTAGTATTTACAAATGGAGCCATAGTTAATGACGATAATGAGGTGTTTATATACTATGCTTCATCTGATACCAGACTCCATGTGGCTACAACTACAGTGGATAAGCTTATTGACTATGTGTTTAATACACCGGAGGACCCACTTCGCTCTGTGCTTTGTGTAGAGCAAAGATGTGATATGATTAGAAAGAATTTGGAGATTCTTAGTAGAGAAAAATAGACTGACGAAAGATATAGAATATTTTGGAAAGTAAAAACGTAGTAACAAAGAGACATAGCGGATTAAAATAATTTGTGTAAGGGTTAGAAATATGATTAGATGCCATGAATTATTCTCAGACAATATGATACTGCAAAGAGACAAGCAGGTGTGTATCTGGGGTGAATGTGACCAAAGGGATGACGTAAATGTGTCCATAGATGGAGTAACAGTTAAGGTACAACCATCAGATGGGTGTTGGAAAGTGTATTTGCCACAGCACAAAGCGGGTGGACCATACACCATGTCTGTAACTCAGGGTAATAATGCAATTATTTTTAATCAGGTTATGTATGGAGAGGTTTTTCTTGCTTCAGGACAATCTAATATGGAGCTTGAGCTTAAAAATAGTGAAAATGGAGAAGCTGAAAGCTTGATGTATAGTAACAGAGATATTAGATTTTATAATGTTCTTAAAACGGGTTATTTAGATGAACAGGTGATGACGCAAATTAAAAGCTGCGGCTGGGAAAACTGCGTGGATGGTAAAAGCGGACATATGTCTGCGGTTGCGTATTATGCTGCAAAGAAAATATATGAGGAACTAAGGGTTCCTATAGGTATTATTGACTGTTATCAGGGTGGAACTTCCATTGCGTCATGGTTACCTGAAGATGTTCTTTGGGAATATGAACTTGGAAGAAGTCGTATTGAAGAATACGCAATTTTAGTAGGTGACAAGACTGATGAAGAATATGACCGAGAGGTAGAGGAATATTGGATAAAGTGGCATAGATGGGATGATGCTGTTAGAGAGGCAAAAAGGGACAATCCATATGCGTCATTTGAAGAGATAACAGCTGTGGCAGGGGAGTGTCCTTGGCCACAACCAGCTGGAAGGAAATCTGTATTTAGACCATCGGGTTGTTACGATAGTATGATTAGGAGAACTATGCCTTATACCATTAGAGGTATTTGGTATTATCAGGGGGAGTCGGATGAAGATAAGGCTAAGGAATATCTTCCAATAATGAAGGCTCTTGTGGATGATTGGAGAAATGGATTTAAAGATGAGAGCCTATATTTTGTTATAACCCAGCTTCCTATGTATATTGAGAAAGGTGCTGTAGATAATGGCTCTTGGGCAGTTATACGTGATGCTCAGATAAAAATATCCCAGGACGATGAAAATATAGGTTTGCTATGTCTTGCAGATTGTGGTGAACTTGGAAATATTCATCCTGTAGATAAGAAAACACCAGGAACTAGATTAGGAGATTTAGTGCTGGAAGAAATGTTTCATAGTGATAGATGTGGTAGGGCTATGGTTCCGTCTAGAATATATAAGCAGGCGGATAATGTGGTTATAGAATGCGAAAATACATATGGTGAAATTTGTGTAGCAAAGAAAGAAGACGCAAATTATCCTGCGCAGTTTGAGGTGGCAGGTGACGGAGAAAATTACTATGCTTGCGATTATACCATTCAGGATAATAAAATTATTTTGTCAGGAGATAATGTAAAAAATGCTACATCTGTAAGATATGGCTGGACAAATTACGGGATAGTCAAAATCCTAAATAATGGGGGAATACCGTTAGCTACATTTGGACCAAGAAAGATTAGTTAGAATTGCGGATTTGAGAGAAACATACATAATTATTAGGAGAATAATAAGATGAATTATAAGGAAAAATATGACCTATGGCTTACATCGGACTACTTTGATGAGGATACTAAAAATGAATTAAGAACCATTAAAGATGATAAGGAAATAGAAGATAGATTTTATAAAGGGCTTGAATTTGGTACTGGTGGATTAAGAGGTATGATAGGCGCTGGTGAAAATCGTATGAATATCTATACCGTAAGAAAAGCTACTCAGGGTTTGGCAAACTATATTATAGAAGAAAAAGGACAAAGTAAAGGTGTTGCTATAGCCTATGATTCTAGAATTATGTCTAAGGAATTTGCTCAGGAGACAGCTCTTTGCCTTAATGCAAATGGAATTAAAACATTTATATTTCCAGAACTAAGGCCTACACCAGAGTTATCTTATGCGGTTAGAAAACTGGGCTGTATTGCGGGAGTCGTAATAACAGCAAGTCACAATCCAGCGCAATATAATGGTTATAAGGTATATTGGGAGGATGGCGGTCAGATTACACCACCACATGATAAGAATATTATGAGCCAGGTGGCTCTTGTTACCAGCTATGATATGGTTAAAACTATGGACATGGAGCAGGCTATTGGTCAGGAACTTTACCATATTTTAGATGAAAATATTGACAAGGGATATTTTGAAGAAGTAAAAAAGCAGGTTATTAATCCTGCTGTAATCAAAGAAGCTAATGATTTGAAAATTGTATATACCCCGCTTCATGGTACAGGACTTGTGCCAGTTACTACCGTGCTTAAAGAACTTGGATTTGAAAATGTATATGTGGTGGAAGAACAGGCCGCGCCTGATGGAAGATTTCCTACGGTTACATATCCTAATCCAGAGGAGGATAGCGCTTTTGAATTAGCTATCAGTCTTGCTGTGGAGAAGGATGCAGATATAGTTATGGCCACAGATCCAGATGCAGATAGATTAGGACTCTTCGTAAAGATAGAACCAGGACGTTATATTAGCTTTAATGGAAATATGATTGGTACTATAATTGCGGAATATATTTTGAGAGAGAGAGCAAATAATGGAACTTTGCCTACAAATGCTGCGGTTGTGTCTACAATTGTGACCACAGATATGGTTAAAGCAGTGTGTGAGAGATATGGTGTCAAACTTATAGAAACACTTACTGGGTTTAAGTATGTTGGAGAACAAATTAAATTTTTTGAGAGAGATAATTCCTATGAATTTGTGTTTGGCTTGGAGGAAAGCTATGGATGTTTGGCTGGAACCTATGCCAGAGATAAGGATGCTTGTAGTACGTTAACGCTTTTGTGCGAGGTTGCAGCATATTATAAAACAAGAGGTATGTCTTTGTGGGATGGAATGCTGGAGCTGTATGACTACTATGGCGCGTATGCAGAGAAGCTTTCTTATATTGTGTTACAGGGCAAAGATGGTTTGGCAAAGATTGGGGAGATTATGTCTAATCTTAGAGAAAAGCCACTTGGCAAAATAGGAAAATTTGATGTCTTGGCAGTGACTGACTATAAAACAGGCAATAGAATGGATTGTTTAACCGGCGATGTTACTAAGGTTGACCTACCGGTATCAGATGTGCTTTACTATGAGTTGATATATGGTGCATGGTGTGCTGTAAGACCTTCGGGAACGGAACCGAAGATTAAATTCTATATGGGAACAAAGGCAAAGGACTTTGAGTCTGCAAAGGACTTGTGTGAAGAACTTAGTGAAAGCTTAGTTGCTTTGGGAGAATAGAGGTAAGGATAGGTGAAGCTATGTTATATGGAGCAGTAGAAACTGGCGGTACAAAGATAATATGTGGAGTTATAGATGAAACAGGTGAATTGTTGGATATATTAAGATTCCCAACTGATACACCAGAATACTCTGTTGAGAAAATAGCTGGCTTTTTTTCAAATCATGATATATGTGCAATTGGAATAGGTAGCTTTGGTCCAGTTGATATTAATGAAACATCTAAAACCTATGGAAATATATTGGATACGCCTAAGCTCCAATGGAGAAATTATCCCTTTGTTGAAAGACTTAAAACAAAGCTTAATATTCCAATAATTATAGATACAGATGTAAATTGTGCCTGTCTTGGAGAAGTAAAATTCGGAGCCGGGCAGGGACTTGACAATGTAATTTATATAACCATAGGAACAGGTATAGGTGTAGGTGTTGTACTAAATGGAAAGACTTTGAAGGGAATGTTGCATCCTGAAGGTGGACACATACTTCTTAGAAGAAATTCTCTTGATACCTACGTGGGGAAATGCCCATATCACAAGGACTGTTTTGAAGGATTAGCATCAGGTCCTGCTATAGCAGAAAGAGTAGGGAGACCTGCTTTTGAATTGGAAGAAGATGATTCTGCTTGGGATATAGAGGTTGATTATATTGCACAGGCTTTGTCTAACTATGTTCTAACATATTCACCAGAGAAGATTATACTAGGCGGGGGAGTGCTAGAACAGCTACATTTGTACCCGCTTATTAGAAATAAAGTGAAAGAGTATTTGAATGGATATATAAGAACCCCTCAAATTAGCAATTTAGATGAATATATTGTTCCTGCTAAGCTGAAAGGCAATCAGGGGTTGTATGGGGCTTATTATTTGGCGAAAACCATAGATAAGAAAGGCTAGAATATGGATATTATTAAATTAAAACCTGTATTTAAACAGATGATATGGGGTGGCAACAAGCTAAGAGAAGAATTTTCATATAAAGTAGATATGGACAATGTAGGAGAGTGCTGGGGAATTAGTGCTCATCCTAATGGAGATTGCACAGTTATAGGCGGAGCTTACGATGGTAAATATTTAAGCCAGCTATACGCAGAGCACCATGAATTATTTGGAGATATTGTGTCGGATGTGTTTCCGTTGTTGACTAAGATAATAGATGCTAAAGAGGATTTGAGTATACAGGTTCATCCTAATGATGAATATGCGAAGTGTAATGAACAAGGTTCTCTTGGAAAAACTGAGTGTTGGTATATTTTGGACGCAGAGCCTGAGACAACTATTGTTGTAGGTCACAATGCGGCAACTAGAGAAGATGTTGCTAATATGATACATAATAAGTGTTGGAAAGAATTCATAAGGGAAATACCAGTAAAGAAAGGTGATTTCTTTCAGATTAATCCGGGAACTGTACATGCTATAAAAGGTGGAACACTAATATTAGAAACTCAACAAAATAGTGATATAACCTACAGAGTTTATGATTATGATAGATTAACTGATGGGAAGCCACGTCCATTACATGTTGAGAAAAGTATAGATGTCATAAATGCACCATTTTGTGCTGAAGATGTTGCTGGAGATAATGAGGTTATTTCTGATGAACTAGAGAAGCTTGTTGGTTGCGATTATTATAACGTATGGAAGTTAAAAGTTAATAATAGTACCAATATATCTTTGGATGGAGAGTTTTTTTTGGTGTCTGTGATAGAAGGAACGGGCTATATAGGTGGAACAAAATTGGATAAAGGAGATCATTTTATTGTTCCCCATAACTATGGAAAGATGCATTTTGACGGTGAGATGGAATTAATAATTTCATGCCCATAAAATATCCTTATAATACGTTACCCGTACTTTATCAATAAAGTATGGGTAATATTTTGTGAAAATGTGTATATAAGTATATTTATTGTGTGTGAATAACCTTGATTTTCCCGTACAAACATAGTAAAATGTAAGTTGATTGATAATCTACAGGAGGTATTTTTTATGGATAAGGACCAGATAACTAAAAAGCTTGAAGAAGTTATACTTGAAGAGATGCCAGAGTTTGATAGTGTAAATATGAATGCATCTATGGTTAATGAGTACGGTGTTAATTCAGTATCATTAATTAGAATAATTGTTGCAGCTGAGAAGAAGTTTGATGTAGAGTTTGATGACTATGAGTTAGATCTTAGCGCTTATGATACATTTGCAGACCTTGTAGCTACAGTTGCAGGAAAAATATAGGAATTGGGAGGGGTTTAAAAATGTCAGATAAGAAAAAGTTACCTTTAGCTAAGCCACTCATTACATCATGGCAGTGGCATGCATCATTATTCTCAATACTTTCAGATGATGAGAATGCAAAGAAATGGATTTACAGTAACTACATACAGCTTCGTTGTTATGATATCGAGGAGAGATGGACAGGGGATACAATCCTTCTTACAGATATGATGCCAGGAAGTAGTTCACTTAAGCAGTGTCCATACCTTATGTTCTCAATGATGACAAAGGCACAGATTGAGAGTTATTGTGGTAATATCATAGATTTTATTATTAAGACTATAGATCTTGGCGGATACGTATATGGTGTATTTGATGAGGCTAAGATTCTTTGTAACGCAGAGGTAGATTACAAGTTCCCACACGAGCTTTTCATCTATGGTTATGATAGAGAGAAGGAGGAGTTCAACGTAGGTGACTTCACTTTCACAGATAAGTACTCACACAACAGAGTGTCTTTCTCAGATGTTGAGAGAGGTTATGAGGTTATTACTGATCAGGATGACCACATCTTTAAGGATGATTATAAGGGTGGTAGAGGACTTTATGTAATCATGAAGAATACGGATGTACCTCTTTATGACCTTGATCTTGAGCTTGTTAAGGAAAACCTTAAGGAGTACTTAAACTCTATAGATTCAAAGAATCATTTCCGTATGATGAGAAATAGATTCAATGATACTACATTTGGTATTAAGGTATATGACAGAGTATTAGCACAGATTGATAAGCAGCTTCACAAGTCAGAGCCAGACTTCGATATCAGAGCATTACATGTTATGTACGACCACAAGGTTCTTATGCTTGAGAGAATTAAGTACCTTATGAACAATGGTGCGTTAAAGTACAATCAGCAGACTATTGATGAGTATGCAACAGTTGTTACTAATATGCTTGCAGCTAGAAATCTTCTTCTTAAGATTTCTATCACTGGTAATATTGAATTATCAAGCAGATTTAAGACTTACCTTGATGCAGCTAAGGAGAAGGAGATTGGTATTCTCTTCAAGGTATTAGCTGAGTTAGAGGCATAATAATATATTAGAGAATCAGTAGTTTTTATATAGCTATTGATGTAGAAAGAGGATCTTTACAGATATGGAGTATAGTCTCGTCGTGTAAAGGTCCTTTTTGCATTAAATATTAGTAAAAAATTAATAAATCAATACATTGGTTTTGCTAGAATAAAGTAGAAAGGAGGTTGCTTATGGTAGAGAAGATATTGGTAGTAGACGATGAACCAGAGATAGCTGATCTTGTGGAACTGTATTTGAATGGAGAAAATTATGTGGTGAGAAAGTTTTATTCAGCCACAGAAGCAATGAACTGTATAAATGAAGAAGAGCTTGACCTGGCTATATTAGATGTTATGATGCCTGATATTTCAGGGTTGCAAATATGTAAGGAGATTAGGAAGAATAATACTTATCCTGTGATTATGCTTACAGCTAAATCGGAGGAGTTAGATAAGATAACAGGACTTACCTTAGGAGCTGACGATTATATTACGAAACCATTTTTGCCCTTGGAGCTTGTTGCAAGGGTGAAGGCTCAGCTTAGACGGTACAAAAGGTATAATAACACTGACAAAAATAATGAAGATATTATAGTTCATGGAGAACTTACTATTAATATAAGGACCCATGAATGTATGATGAATGATGAGCGATTAAATCTTACTCCTACAGAATTTTCCATACTTAGAATACTCTGTCAGAGAAAGGGGGAGGTAATTAGTTCAGAAGACTTGTTCCATGAAATATGGGGTGATGAATATTACAGTAAGGCCAGCAATACCATAACTGTACATATAAGACACTTGAGAGAAAAGATGAAAGATTCCTTTGAATCACCAAAGTACATAAAGACTGTGTGGGGGTGTGGATATAAAATTGAAGGATAAGGTTGTAAAAATACTTAAGATAGCGGGAATATTTGTGGCTGTAACATTAATTTGCTATGGTCTGTTTAATTATTTTGATTATTTTTGGAATGGCATGTTTGTTGAATGGTTTGAAAATAAATTTATCCAAAACACGGAAGAGTGGTATTATTACCAGAATCTTTCTACATGTTACATAACCAGAGTGGTAAAATGGGGAGAGTTAAAGAATTTTCTATTGGGAATAATAATTGCAATAGGAATAGTGCTTATGGCTATATCTATGATTTATTCCAATGTGGTAATAGAAAAACGAATTAAAAAGAAAGTTTCTGATTTGAGCGAGATGATAAAACAATATATGTCGGATGAGGAACAGTCTGTTGATGTATTCCCAGCGGAGTATTCTGAGATATCAACCCAGATGGCGGAACTTAAGATAAACCTACAAAAACATGAGCAGATGCTAAAAGAGGAGGTAGGCAGAAAAAACGATCTGGTGGCATATTTGGCACATGATTTAAAAACTCCCCTAACATCAGTGGTAGGATATCTAAGTCTGCTTAATGAGGCAGAGGATATGCCACACAAAATGCAGGAAAAATACATAGGTATAACTCTTAGAAAGGCATTGAGGCTAGAGGAACTAATAAATGAATTTTTTGAGATAACTAGATATAATATGATGCAGATTTCCGTAGATATGGAAAGGATAGATTTATCATATATGTTATATCAGATGGCAGATGAATTCTATCCACAGTTGCAAAAAAAGAAAAATACTATCAAATTGGAAATCGATGAAAATATATTTATTACAGGAGACCCAAATAAACTGGCGAGAGTATTTAATAATATTCTGAAAAATGCTATTGCGTATAGCCACGAGAAGACAGAGATAAAAATAAGTACAAGTGTAAAAGAGGAAGGTATAGAAATAAGCTTTTTAAATTGTGGGAAAACCATATCAAAGGAGAAATTAAATACCATATTTGATAAATTTGTAAGGCTTGATGAGGCAAGAGGAATAAGCACAGGAGGTGCCGGTTTGGGCTTGGCAATAGCTAGAGAAATAATAAATCTTCACGGAGGAAGTATAAGTGCCACCAGTGTGGAGGGAGAGACTACATTTACAGTGTTTCTTCCCACTGCAAGCTCTAGCTTAGTAAAATCTTAATATATTTATAATTTTAAATTATGACATAAAGGCTTGTATTCGACTAACATTGTAGTTAGAAGGATACAAGCTTTAGTTTTTACAAAATGTTTATAAAATGATGAATACTTGATTAATGATGAAATGATAATTTATAGAAAACATGAAAATGGAAAGAAAAAAGGAGAAATAATATGGTTATGTATGGTAATGAGGGAATTCTGTGTATGAATGGTGTGGACAAGATTAACATATTAGATAATAGAGATGTAAAGGAGGAATGTATAAACAAAAGAGAATATGAGATGTTTGTGGAAGAACATGAAACGGGGGGATTTCTACAATCTATTGACTGGAGTCGCGTGAAGGAAGGATGGGGATGTGAACCAGTTGTTGTGAGAGATTCAGAGGGGAATATAAAGGCCAGCATGATGATTTTAATTAGGAGTGTGCCGTTGCTTAATATGACATATATGTATGCGCCTAGAGGTCCTGTTTGTGATTTTACAGATGAAGATACATTGAAAGAACTTATGCTCAAGGTGAATAATTTACAGAAGAGATATCGTGCCTTTGCCTTGAAGACAGACCCTTTCATAGAGGAAGGTGACCGCCTTTCTATAGATAATATGAAGAAGGCTGGCTTTGAATATCTTATAGCTCGTGATGGTTATGAGACAATTCAATGCAGAAGTAACTATGTTCTAGAACTGGAAGGACGTAATGAAGATGAGTTGTATAAAAACTTTCATAAAAAACATAGATATAACATCCGTGTTGCAGAAAGAAAAGGTGTAAAATGTGGATTCTATGGTGTGGAAAAATTAGATGATTTTTATGAGCTTATGAGAGAAACTGGGGAGCGTGATAATTTTCAGATACGAAGTAAAGACTATTTTGCAAGAATATTACAGAAGATGGGAAATAAAGCAAGGCTTTGTATGTGCTATTATAATGATAAGCCTATATCTGGGGCACTGATAGTTAATTATGGTGGTACAATGTCCTATCTGTATGGAGCATCATCTAATAATAACAGAGAGGTTATGGGCAATTATTTTATGCACTGGACAATTATAAAGCGATGCAAGGAATTGGGCTGTAGTACATATGATTTTATGGGGATTCCATATTACTATGACAAAAATCATCCCAATTATGGAGTGTATAGATTTAAGAAGGGATTTGGGGGAAGAATCGTAAACTATGCTGGTGAATTCAGAAAGGTGTATTATCCTGTGATTGGTAGAATAATATTAAGGATTATGAATTGGTTAGGGTATAAATTGTAAAGTGTTTTAGCCTCCTATAAAGTGATTTATAAAGAAAACGGGACTGTCGTGAGACAGCCCCGTTTTGCTATAAAAGAATTCATTTTAAATATATGCAAATTTAATTAATGATGCTATAATATATGGGTGTTTGTGTAAAAATGTGTATTTACTAAGGAGGAAGAACGATGACTTTTAGGAAACTAAAGAAGACTTTGGTTGCAACAGTAATTGCTGTAGCGATGTCCTTAAGTGGGTTTAGCACAGTAGCAGCTGAAGAGGTAGTTACGGAAGATTATATTATAGAAAGCGATGATACATTTACAGATGAAGCTTTGATGATTGCAGAAGCTAATGCGGAGCACACAGAGACTATTAGTTACTATGTGCATCAGCAGGGTTATGGAGATACTACAGCTGTAACAGCAGGTGAGGTTGCTGGAAATGCAGGAACAAATAAGAGGTTAGAAGCATTCTATCTGACAAGAACTTCAGCCGAGACAAGTGAGATAGAAGGAAGTATAAGATATCAAGCTCATTGTCAGAGTGTAGGCTGGACTGATTGGGTTACAGATGGTGCCATGGCAGGAACATCTGGTAAATCAAAGAGAATGGAAGCCATTAAGATAGAACTTACTGGTGAGCTGGCGGAACAATTTGATATTTACTATAAGACCTACATGTCTAATTGTGGCTGGCTTGATTGGGCAAAGAATGGTGAACTTTCTGGTACAGAGGGGTATGGTGCAACAATAGAGGCTGTTATGGTGCTTCTTGTTGTTAAGGATTCAGAGAATGCTCCACAACAGGGAAGATATGCCAGCATAACTCCAGAGAAGATGAATGATATTAGCTATTCCGGACATGTGCAGACATACGGAGATTTGGCGGCAGTGTCAAATGGGGCTTCTCTTGGAACGACTGGTAAAGCAAAGAGATTAGAGGCATTAAAGGTTAAAGTATCTCATGGAGCAGATGAAATATATGGTACAGTAAAATATTCTGTGCATTGTCAAACTTATGGTTGGATGGATGAAGTTTCTGAGAATAAATTAGCAGGAACTACAGGACAGTCTAAGAGATTAGAGGCTATAACAGTTAGTCTATCAGGAGATTTGGCTACATATTGTGATGTGTACTACAGAGTACATTGTCAGAGACTTGGCTGGCTTGGCTGGGCGAAAAATGGAGCTAAGGCAGGTACAGCTGGATATTCATATCGTATGGAAGCAATACAGATTAAGATTCTACCTAAGGGAAGTGCTGCGCCAGGGAAAACTACTGGTTGCTACTATGATAGTAATGACAAATCCACAGCATTGCCGGGATATGCACTCTTGGAGCCATACTTAGATGATATAATTGCAAAACATACAAATAGTTCTATGACCAAAGAACAAAAGCTGAGAGCGCTTTATGATTATTCAAGAACTAGCTTTACATATGAAACTCTTAGTAATGATTGTCCACCGGAATTCTTGTTCCATGAGTATTACGCATACCAGAGAGTAACTACAGGAACAGGAAATTGTTATGGTGTAAACTTCTTGTTTGGACACTTGGCTAAGAAGATAGGATATACAGATGTTAAGTTCTTTAAGGGTTATGTTCTTAAATCAAGAGCACCACATGGATGGGTAGAAATAGATGGACTTATATATGATCCAGAGCTACACTGGAAGAACGGAAGAGAGTTCTTCGGAGTAAAGAATTTTGATCCATATGACTACTATTATGATTAGGATGAAAAGCCCTGAACAAAAGTTCAGGGCTTTTTATATTAGTGGAAGCTAGTAGAAGTCAGTATACTGGGTTTGCTTGATATTAAATTTTTTCTGTGATACTCTTGGTATGATATATAAAGTGAAAATTGGGAAAAAGGATAACTATGAAAAGTATAAATGTAATATCTAAGAAAATAGAGTGGGACAGGCTGGAAAAAGAATATGATCAACTTGTTAATACTTTATATCCTGTGCGTAAAGAGGCTGTGGAACGCTTGAATAACCAAAAAGCAAAAATAGTTTCCCTGGCAACAGGTTTATTATTACAGGATATAGTATACAAGGAACTGGGAATTGAGCCTAAGGGTTTGTCTATTAGCAAGATGGAACAGGGAAAACCATATATTGATGGAAGGTCAGAATTCTATTTTAATATATCTCATTCTGGAGATAGGATAACAATTGCCTATGGTAATTCTCCAGTGGGAGTAGATGTAGAACATATAAGATGCCGTGAGAGCGATTTAAAGGTGGCAAAGAGATGTTTTACCCAAGAAGAGTATGAGTTTATTGCTTTAGATGAATTTGCCCTGGATAAGGAAGGTTTAAGTCATTCTAAGGAAGAAAGATTCTTTATGGTTTGGACTATGAAAGAGGCATACCTAAAATATACAGGTACTGGTATTAGCGTGCCTATGAAATCATTTCAAGTCAAACCATATGATGGTGTTGTAGTGGGAGAAAAACTGAACAACAAGACATTAATTATGGAAGATTATGTTTATTCGGTTTGCGTTGATGATGATGTAGAGATAAGCTTTAGTTTTGAGTAAAATAAAGAGTGGAAATCTCTTGACAAAGAAATTTATATATTGTACAATTACCACTGTTGCGAAGGTTAATTCTTTTGCATATTAAATAGTGTGCGGCAGTAGCTCAGCTGGATAGAGCACTTGGCTACGGACCAAGGTGTCGGGAGTTCGAATCTTCTCTGCCGCATATAAGAAAGACCGTCTGATGGTATCAGGCGGTCTTTTGTGTTAACAATAAGTCAAGTGGATTTATGCTTGCATGAATCACCTTACACGACTTGCAATAATGCATGATTACATATATCATAAGTAATGTACTAGAATATAAGTTAGAGCTGTTTTGTTAGTTGCTCTTATGGAAAAATAGGAGAAATATTAAGATGTATACTGAAAAAGAAAAAAAGGAAATAGAATTCCTACTAAAGCAATATGTGCAAGGGAATGATCATGTTTATGAATCTATTTTGCAAAAAACAAGTGCAAAAGTAAGATGCGTTATAGATTATATGGGCATAGAAGAGAACTATGTTAGCATCGTAATGGATTCCACTCACAATTTTGTAAAAGAGAATTTAGCTAGTGTTCAAGATTTGTCTAAGTTTTGTGACTGGCTGACTGCGGTAGCTGCAATTCAGGCATACTACACATTAATAAGTTATGGCCTAGAAACTCTGGATGCGGATTGTAGAGAGTCAAATGGTTATCAAAATATTAAGCAACGCATAGATGATGATATAGAACTGACAAAGATGTTGGCAATACCAGAAAAATCAGACTTTATATGGGATAAGTGTAAAACTATGCCTGCTGTTGCAAGAGTTACATATTTGTTGTACTTTGTTGCCGAGATGTCAATTGATGAGATTTCAAGTACAATGAACTGCTCATCGGATGTTGTAAAGGAACGAGTGAATTACATAGTGGCAACCCTAAAGAATGATAGTACCGATTATGTAAGACAAGAAAGTGAAGGTAAGAAAACTAAGAATAAAAAGACTATAACAATTGTTCTTATTATTCTTTTGGTGATGTTCATACTTGACTTAGTGTTATTCTTTGTGATTATGGGGCAAAAGAAAGATAAAGCTGGTAGTGGCGGAAAGGGTGAAGCTAGCGAAACAGATGTAGCAGCTGAATGCGAAACTGAAACAGATGCAACTGCCTTAGATACTGCCAGTACATCAAATGCCTTTGATGAAAACATATACACAGATAAATATGAAAAATGGAAAAGCATATATGAATCAGAAAGTATGCCTGAGAGTTTAGGGCAAAAATATAATGAGGAATTGACAGCGTTTCAGCAAGCCATATCTGCAAAAGACGAACAAGGGTGTATAGGTTGTGATGAAAAATTAGATGCACTTTATTCAGAAGTCAAGAGTAAAAAACTTAATGATGCATATATGCGGTATATGTACGATACAGGTATTTATTTATTGCGGTATCCTGTGGGTGATGAATGGACCTTGCCTGATGGTACTGTTTTGACGGATGAGTATATATTAAAATACCTCGATACTGAATCTTATAGTATTTATGATTTTGACTCTGATGGGAAATTGGAGTTGTGTTTAAATATTGTATTGGCGGCAACTAGTAATTCAACTATGTCGCATTTTGTATATGAATATAATGTAGAGACAAAACAATGGATAAAGCAATTTGAGATGATGGGTCAAGAAATGCCTATATTATTTTTTGACAACGGTACAATTTGGTATTCGTCATCTAGGGCAGAAGGCAGAGCTGATGAGTGGTTAGGTTTTATTTATGGATTAAATGAGGAAACTAACATTTATGAAAAAATATATTCTGTGCATAGAAAAGATGCAAATACATTGTTTTACTTAGCAGATAAAAATGGTGATGTTATATATGATAACTTGAATCGATCAGAACTAGAAGAAAAACTTCTTGAGGTGGTTGGTAACCCAATGGAAATTGAATTTTGTAGTATTATGGATACACCATATGTTGAAGATAAATTATCATATTATCAGTTGCTGTGGAAATATAACGGTGTGACAGGTAGTGATAATCCTGTGGATTTGGGTGAGATTTTTTTGTGTAACCAAGGGGATGTAGATAAAACACTGGAGAACGTAAAACAATTTAATTATCATGTTACGGTAGAAGCTGATTTTAACTACTGTTATTCCGCAGATGTTGAAATCATAGAAGGGAATGATTATGGATTTTCTATAAAGAATACAAAAGAGTTAAGTGTCTTTGGCGTTGTTCCAGGAATGACGATAGAAGAAGCAAAAAAACAACTTGAGCTTCATGGAATAAGCTACTGTGGAGAGCAGGGAGGATATGTTGATTATGTTGTAGATAAAACCTATGGTGGGGAGCGAATTCATATGTATGTTGAAAATGGTAAGGTGATATATATCTATATAGGAACATTAACATAAAATATGTTCTGTATTTTATAATAGTTAAAATGTATACAAAAAAAGGCAGTTTATAAAAACTGCCTTTTAATATAAGCTGGGCTACAAGGATTCGAACCTTGAGATGCTGGAGTCAGAGTCCAGTGCCTTACCATTTGGCGATAGCCCATCACTCACAAGAATGTATTATAATAGAGAGTGCAAAAAAAAGCAAGTATTTTTTTGAAAAAAATAAAATTTTTTGAATATAGAGAATATAGTTTGACAAACCTAGTTTTATAGTTTAGAATTTCACGTGTTACAAACATTTACGGAGGGGTTATTTAGATGAACGTTATATATGTAGTTCCTTGGGCTATATGT
>SVEI01000033.1 GCA_015057445.1 Lachnospiraceae bacterium
GAATATATGTTATTATTTTCAAATTTCACAGGTCGTTATACATAAAATATTAGAAATAATTGGAAGCTACTTTAACACATACATTAACGTTAGACGCATATATTTATTTTAGAGGTGGGAGAAAGGAGATTAATCTATTCTCATCAAAAGAGGATAATTGGATTATACGTGAATAGTATGAAGTATGGAATAGCTGGACTATTAGCACCGGAAATTAAAAGTATGTTTAGAAGACAGAATCTCGACGAAGATAATTTGTTAGAACTTCGTCTTAGAGTAAATGAACCTATAATACTACTATACAATCATGGTGAATGTTACTTAAAAGATGATTTTTCGAGAGAGTATGTAGTAAAAAAAGAGGACATAAAGTCTACTTTGGATATGGTGTCAAATTATTCACTTTATGCATATGAACATGAGATGAAACAGGGATACATTACTGTTAAAGGTGGTCATAGAATAGGATTTGCAGGTCAGGTTGTTATGGAAGATGGGAGAATTAAAGGTGTGAAACATATTTCATTTATAAATATTAGGGTGGCACATGAGATAAAAGGATGTGGAGTTAAAGTTTTACCTTATATGATTAACGCGGGGAGAGTACTTAATACACTTATTGTATCTCCACCTGGATGTGGAAAAACCACACTTTTAAGGGATATTGTAAGACTTGTATCCAGTGGTAATAAATTTCTAGATGGATTAAATGTTGGAGTTGTAGATGAACGTTCTGAAATTGGTGCATGCTATATGGGGGTTCCACAAAATGACGTTGGAATAAGAACTGATGTATTAGATGGTTGTCCCAAGGCTGATGGTATGCTAATGCTTCTTAGAAGTATGAATCCTAAGGTTATTGCTGTAGACGAGATTGGTAGTCGAAGTGATGTGGATGCAATATCTTATGTGATAAACTGCGGGTGTAGTATAGTTGCTACAATTCATGGAACAACCATTGATGACATAAGAACAAGACCAATTCTAAGAAAGTTGGTTGAGCAACGAGTGTTTGAAAGATACATAGTTCTAGGTAGTGGTAATGGTGTTGGAAGTGTAGATAATATTTTTGACGAGAGGGGAAATGAACTATTTATGCCTTTACTTTCGGTAGCAAATTAATAGGAGTGATATTCGTTGTTGTAGGAAGTCTTGCACTAGGTATTAAGGTAGCAGCAAATATGCGAGGAAGGCTAAATGCCTTAAGAGACATAGAGCGAATACTTAGTTATTTGGAAGGTGAACTTAGATGTAGACATTCTGTGCTGGGAGAAGCATTTTATAATGTGGCAATAAAATCTAGGGAGCCTTATAGAAGATGGCTTTTAGAATTAAGTGAATGGGTTAATCCACAAGAAAATGAATATAAAGAAAAATTCGAAGATTTTTATTCATTGTGGTGTAATTCCTTGATTCAGTTAAAAGACAATACTTTCTTGAATTCAAAAGATATTGGACAACTCTATGATGTTGGTAAAGCATTAGGCTACTTGGATATTGAAAGTCAACAGATGAATTTGAATTTGGAAAGAGAACTATTGCATAATTCTATAAGAGAATTGGACAAGGATATAGGAACTCGTATGAAAAATGTTATTGTAATGTGTTTTCTTGGTGGCATTATGACAGTTATTGCTTTACTTTAGAAAGGTGTGAAAAATGTGACTATAGAGTTAATCTTTAAAATAGGTGCTGTAGGTATAATAGTTTCTTTACTTAATCAAGTATTAAAACATTCTGGAAGAGATGACCAAGCTTATCTGGTGTCATTGGCGGGGCTAATTATTGTTCTTACATGGATTATTCCTTATGTGTATCAGTTGTTTATGGATATAAGTTTGCTTTTTGAGTTTTAAATGGAGGATGAAACTTGAATATAGGTGTAGTTATGGCATTTATAATAGTTGCTATAGTTATGGCGATTAGTATAAAGTCTAAAAGTCCGGAATTTAGCAGCTTAATAAGTGTAGCTTTGGGAATAACGGTGATTTCACTATGTTTAGATCGCCTTAAAACAATTGTGTCAAGTCTTAAGATAATAACTGATTCTATAGATATTGACAAAACATATATTGTGATACTGATTAAACTTATTGGAATAGCATATATATGTGAATTTGCAGCTGGAATTAGCAAGGACGCTGGATATGGTGCGGTAGCTTCCCAGATAGAGCTTATAGGAAAGCTGACTATGCTTATGGTGTCCTTACCTATACTTATGCAATTGGTAGAAAGTATAGCTAAGTTTATGTAAGGAGGCATTTTGTGAGTAGAATAGTACTTCTTGTTCTAGGGATATCATATTTGTGTGGATTAGATTATGAAAAGAATGAATACATAAATTTTAATGCTATGATTGAATATTCGTCAAATAATATGGAAGAAGAGAAAGGGTATATAAAGGATCAGGAAGATGATAATACAGCAGCAGATAAGGATAAGTATAGTGATGAGTACAAACAAATTTATGACTTATTAGATGTTGAAGGTACAGAAAAAATTTTAAATGAAACAGGGATTCATATTGATTTCTCAAAATTACTTGATGATATTGTTCATGGTAATGGCAAGCATGTTAAAGAATTACTTTTTTCTATGATAAAGGAGGCATTAGTAGGAGAACTAATCCTAAACAAAACTCTTATGTTTCAAATAGTTACAATAGTTTTGTTGGGGTCCATATTTGTTAATCTTGCAACATCCTTTGGAACAGGGTTTGTCAGTGAAAATGGTTTTTATATTACATATCTAATCATAACCTCTATAATGTTGGTTTCCTTTGTAAGTACTATGGAGATGGTTCAGTCTACAATTGAAAATGTGTTGACCACTGTAAAAATTATGGTGCCGCTATATGCTTTGGCAATGAATTTTGTTGGACAAACTATGTCATCCGTAGGAATGTACGAAATGGTGATGGTTGGTATATGGATTGTCCAGGTTATTATTCTAAGATTTATTATACCTATGATTAAATTTTATGTAATCATTTCTTTAATTAATAATTTAAATCAAGAAGATAATTTTTCTAAAATGGGAATTCTGGTGATGAATATAATCAACTGGGTTTTGAAGACAGTGGTTTATTTTATTGTTGGACTAAATATTATCAAAGGATTAATCGAACCACATATTGATGCATTAGGAAGAAATACAGTTAATAGATTGGCAACATTAGTGCCAGGTGGTGGTATTGTTTCAGCACTTACAGGAACATTTTTAGGAGCTGGAGTTGTGGTAAAAAACAGTATTGGTGTGGTCGGGATAGTGATTTTGATATGTGTGGTCATGATTCCCATAGTTAAGCTGATGTTGATAATGCTCACAGTAAGAATTACATCTGTAATGATTCAGCCCATAGGTGAAAAACGATATGTGGAAGGTGTAGAAGCTTTGGCAAAGGGCAATCAAATGCTTCTACACACATTATTTAGTTCGGTTGTATTGTTTATGTTAATAATGGCAATAGTGGCTTATTCTGCAAAGGGATTGTAGGAGGGATGATATGCTTTATGGATGGATGAAAAGCTTGATTATATATTTAATATTTGCAGGTGCAATCATAAATATGTCTCCTTCAGGTAATTATAAAAAATATATTAGATTTTTTACAGGCATAGTTGCAATTATAATTTTGATGAAGCCCATTTCCTATATATTTTCTTTTGATGAAAGTAAGTTGTATTATGGATTTAATGGGATAGACAAGCTGGAGGAAATAAGTGGAGAGGATATAAATTATGAAACTATAATGGACTATTATGATCTTAGCATAACAGAGAGTATAAGGATGGAATTAACAGATAGAGGCTTTAATGTGGAAGCTGTGGAGGTTGTTACAGATAGAGATGATAAACTGCTTAGTTGTAGGGTGTGTATAAGTAAAAATTCTGAATTGGATTTTGAATTTGAAGAAAATAATATAAAAAAATACGTTAATGAAGTCTATAATCTTAGTTTTGATAATATATATGTTGTAAGACGGTGATGGTATGGAGTTGAAATTAAAAAAAGAGAAGCTAAATAAAATTATAACCATAATATTAGTGGGTTTATTATTGCTTATTATAGTAGTACCAATTGAGGATAAGGGTGAAGGTTTGAGTAGTAATCAAAATTCATATTATGAGCAAGAAGATGCGTCAGATTGGGGAGCCTCATACTATGAGGAAAAATTGAAATTAATATTGGAGGAATCCTACGGTAAGGATACTATGGATGTAATGGTACATATGAAAGAAGTAGAAAATTCTTCAGGGATGTATGAGGAAAGTACCCTGGAGGTAGATGGAATATTGATTGTGGCAGATGTGGACAGTGAAGAAAAAGTTGGGGATATAACTTTTGCAGTATGTGCATTGTTTGATTTGCCAGCGCACAAGGTTGCGGTTATTAGAAAATAAGGGGGATTTTATATTGAAGAAATTATTTAAAAAGAATCAATTAGTAATAGGAGCATTAGCTGTACTTCTTGGTGTGGCAGGATACATAAATTTTGGAGGAAACCAGTTGGATTTGGCAAATAGTGACGCTAAGAATAAGGCTACGGGAAGTGAGGCTGCCTTTGCGGAAAATGAATATGACCTGGCAGCAGGAGAGGTGACAATGGATGAGGTAGTTGATGAAGAACATATAGAATTAAATTCAGATGAAGATAGTATTGGTGAAGCGGTACTTACATCAGCTGATAATACTGGAGTAAGCATGGTAAATATAAAGCTGAATAGAGAGCAAACCCGCTCAAAAACCAAGGAATATTATTTAGATATTATGAATAGTGATGGTATGGATGAGGCGGCAGTTCAATCTGCTACAGACGCATACATTAAAATGACAGAAGATATGGAATTAGAAACAGAGGCTGAAACAATGCTATTAGCCAAAGGATTCTCAGATGTAATGGTTACAATCAACGATGATTCTGTGGATGTAGTTATTGGCCAAGATAATTTAAGTGATGAAGAAAAAGCGCAAATAGAGGATGTAGTAGTGAGAAAGACAGGGTGTACCATAGATATGCTTACAATTTCTTTAGCTAAATAACAAGCCAATAGCAAAGTTTCACAAAAAAGGTTGCTTGTTGCATTATCATAAATAATTGGGTATAATTACAGTAGTCAATTTTTATGATAAGGAGGAATTTTACATGGGAGATATAGCTAATAATGAGGCGAAAATTGGTAATATTAGTATAGCAGATGGAGTTGTAGCATCTATTGCTGGTATTGCTGCTATAGAAGTTGATGGAGTTTCAAAGCTTACTGGAAACATTTCTAAGGAGTTAGTAAGTAAGTTAGGGAAAAAGAACCTTGCAAATGGTGTTAAGGTAGATATTGTTGATGGCGTAGTTACAGCAGATATTTCTGTGGAGATTAAGTACGGAAGTGCCATAAAGAAGGTTTCAGAGGATATTCAGATAAAGGTTAAACAGGCAATTGAGAACATGACAGGTCTTACTGTTGGAGTAGTTAATGTTATGGTTTCAGGAATTAAGCTTGATAATAACTAATCCTTTAATAAAGGCGGAGTAAGATATGACTAGAAGACAGTTGAGAGAAAATATATTTAAAATATTATTCAAACTGGAATTTAACAGTGTTGATGAGATGACAGAACAGATGGAATTCTCTTTAGAGGATGTTTCAGAAATATCAGAGAATGATATTGCTTATATCACTAATAAGACTAATAAAATTATTAGTCTTATTAGCGATATTGATTCTATAATTGCAGAAGTTTCGTCAGGCTGGAAATTAGATAGAATTGGAAAAGCTGAGTTAGCTATACTTAGACTTGCCATATATGAGATGAAATACGATGAAGATGTACCATTTAAGGTAGCAATTAATGAAGCTGTTGAGCTTTCTAAGATTTATTGTAATGAGGAAGCTAAGAGCTTTGTTAATGGTGTCCTTGCGAAGGTGGAAGAGTAGTAATGAGTTTGAAAACTTATGAAAATATAAAAAGCATTAATATGCGAATTAAATCTACATTAGGGGCAGATTTGGAATTATCAAGAAGCTTTTATATTAAAGGAGAGCTTTCAAATATGTCTTATAGTGGGAAAAATATATTTTTCACCCTAAAGGATGAAACAGGAGAAATTCCTTGTGCGGTTTGGAATTATGCAAGTTTTGGTATAAAGAGAGATTTTAAGAATGGTCAGGCAGTACTTGTTCGTGGAAGTATAGATGTGTGGCCTAATAAGGGTGCCTATAAGTTGATTGCAACAGGTATATCTCTTGACGGTGAAGGCAAACTTGCTGAAGAATTTGAACGTCTCAAGGCAAAACTTGAAGCAGAGGGATTATTTGATGAAATTCATAAGAAACCTTTACCAGCATTTCCAAAGACTGTTGGTATTGTTACCTCTAAGGATGGAGAAGCTATTAATGATATTGTGAATATGGCATATTCCAAGAATCCTTATATAAAATTTATTGTTTATCCAGCTAAGGTTCAGGGAATCGGTGCTCCAGAATCTATAGTTCAGGGCATAAAGCTATTAGATGATATGAATCTAGATGTTATTATAGTTGGTCGTGGTGGTGGCTCTATGGAAGATAGATGGGCTTTTAATGAGGAAATAGTTGTAAGAGCCATATTTGCTGCAACGACACCTATTATATCAGCGGTTGGACATGAGCAAAACTTTCATCTATCAGACTTTGTTGCGGATGTGCGTGCTAAGACGCCTACAGCAGCAGGTGATATGATAGCAATAAACTATGAAGAAATAGTAAGCCAATTATACGATACAAAACAAAGACTTTATAGACAACTTTCAAATAAGATTGATAATATTAGACTTCAAGTGGAAGGCTTTAAAGCTCGTATAGAGGGAGCTAGTCCACAGCGAAGATTGGAGAATCAATACAAACAGTTGGAGTTACATTACAGTAATATTAAGAATGCTATTATAACAAAATATAATAGATACAATAGTTATTTAGATAACAGTCAAATAAGAATCAGAGCTGCAAGCCCTGATAAAATATTAGAAAAACGTACCAAGGAGTTTCAGGTTTTAAGAGATAATCTAACTAGAAGAATAACTGATAAATATAATTTGAGTTTTCAAGAATATAAGCTTTTGTTATCTAAGTTACATGCTTTGTCTCCAACAGCGAAGCTTACCCACGGATTTGGATATATTTCTCATAATGACAATGCTTTGGATTCTGTAAAAGATGTTGTTAAGGGAGATATGGTTAAACTTAGAATAAGCGATGGTATTATTGATGCAGTTGTTGATAATGTGACAGAGGACAAGATAACGGATAATTAAGGAGAGTAAATATGGATAATAAGTTTTCAATAGAAGATGCATTTGAAAGATTAAAAGAAATAAATGAAAAATTAGAGGATCCTTCCGTTAAGCTTCAGGATTCATTACAGTTATACTCTGAAGGTGTAAAGCTTGTATCAGATTGTAAGAAGGAATTAGAGTCTGTTGAGAAGGAGATTAAAATATTAAATGAAGTATAGTGCCCAAGATATTGAGAATATAATATACAATTATCTTCCGGAAGAAGAAGGTTACCAGAAAGACGTAATTATTGCTATGAACTATGCATTTAAAGCTGGTGGCAAAAGACTTCGACCGATGATTATGAAGCTGTGCTATGATATGTTTTCGCACACTGAAAATCTTGATGTGTTAGCACCTTTTATGGCTGCAATTGAAATGATACATACCTATTCTTTGGTGCATGATGATTTGCCGGCATTAGATAATGATATGTATAGACGTGGACAACTAACTTGTCATGCAAAGTTCGGCGAAGATATGGCAATTCTAGCAGGAGATGGTTTGCTAAACTATGCCTTTGAGGTAGCGTCAAAGGCTTTTTTGAAATGTCCTGGAGATGTAAAAATTGAAAAGGCATTTGTTAGTTTAGCGAGAAGGCCTGGTATTTATGGTATGATTGGTGGACAGGTTCTTGATGTTTGTATGTCAGGAAAACCACTTGATGACAAACAAATAGATTTTATAAACCTTAATAAGACTGCAGCACTAATAATGTGTTCCATGGAAATTGGTGGACTTTTAGGTGGAGCCAATGAAGAAGTATACGAACAGCTAGGTAATATAGGAAGATGCGTAGGTCTGGCATTTCAGGTGCAAGATGATATCTTGGATATAGTTGGTGATGAGGCTAAACTCGGGAAGCCAGTTAGAAGCGATGAAAAAAATGCAAAATATAACTACGCAACAGTTCATGGTCTTGAAAAAGCGAAAGAATTTGTTAGGTCTGTGTCAGCTGATGCTAATAAGATTTTAGAAGATATGGACGTTGTAGATAACCAAGCTAAGAAAGAGCTTATGGATTTAATTAATATGTTAATTAATAGGGAATATTAAAATGAGTATACTTGATAAAATATCAAAACCTAATGATATAAAGGAATTGCATAAAAGAGAGTATGACGACTTAGCTAGAGAGATTAGAGGATTTTTAGTTGATAAGATTAGTGAAAAAGGTGGTCATTTAGCATCAAATCTTGGTTCTGTAGAGCTTACTATGGCACTTCATTTATGTATGGATTTTCCTAAGGATAAGCTTATATTTGATGTAGGTCATCAGGCGTACACGCATAAGATTTTAACTGGTCGTAAAGATGAGTTTGAACATTTGAGAGAGTTTGGTGGATTAAGCGGATTCCCCAAAACCAATGAAAGCGATACGGATTCCTTTAATACAGGACATAGTTCTACAAGTATATCAGCAGCTATGGGATATGCGGTAGCTAGAGATATGAGAGGTGGTAGTGAAAAAGTTGCCTGTGTGATTGGTGATGGATCTCTTACTGGTGGTATGGCATATGAGGCCATAAACTGTCTGTCTCAGCATAGAACAGGATGTGTTATCATTCTTAATGATAATGAAATGTCTATCGATAAGAATGTCGGTGGTCTTTCTAAGTATTTGAATAGTATAAGAATAGGTACTGCATATAATGAATTGAAAGAAGGTGTTGAAAACTCACTTCTTTCAACGAAAATGGGAACAAAGGTAGCGAAAACTATAAAACATTCAAAAGACACACTTAAGCAGTTTTTAGTACCTGGTATGTTCTTTGAAGAATTAGGAATAACATATGTAGGGCCTATAGATGGACACAATGTGGATGCATTGGTTTCTACTATTAAAAGTGCTTTTAAGCTTAACAAGCCAATTATTATTCATGTTAAAACCAAGAAGGGAAAAGGCTATGCATTGGCCGAGAAACACCCTGATTATTTTCATGGAGTTGCTCCATTTGACAAGGAGACGGGAAAACTTAAGACTAAGAAAGAAACAAGTACCTATACAGATATGTTTGGAAGACATATGGTGGAACTAGGTGCAAAGTATGATAATATTGTAACTATAAGCGCAGCTATGTCTATAGGTACAGGATTAAATAGATTCAGCGAGGCATATCCAGACAGATTTTTCGATGTGGGAATAGCAGAGCAGCATGCGGTCACATTTGCAGCGGGAATGGCGGCAGCAGGATTAATTCCTGTAGTTGCAATTTATTCATCCTTTTTGCAAAGAGCATATGACCAGATATTACATGATGTGTGCTTACAGAATTTACACGTGGTGTTTTGCATAGACAGAACAGGATTGGTAGGTCAAGATGGTGAAACTCACCAGGGAATATATGACGTATCATATTTGTCCCACTTGCCTAATATGACAGTACTTGCTCCTAAGAATAGGGTAGAACTTATTAGAATGATGGATTATGCTGTGGAGCTAGATGGTCCTGTTGCTATAAAGTACCCAAGAGGCTCAGCATCAAAAGAACTAATTGATGTAGATACTCCGATTAAGTATGGCAAGAGTGAAGTAATATATAAAGGCTCGGATATAGCTATATATTCTTGTGGTCATATGATGGAGGAAGCTTTGAAGCTTTACAACATGCTGCTTAATGATGGCAAGAAGCCAACACTGATTAACACAAGATTTATAAATGTGATAGACCAGGAACTTTTGGTTGACATAACTAAGAATCATAGTACCATCGTTACATTAGAAGAAAATGTATCTGTTGGTGGTTTTGGTCAAATGTTAATGGCATCATTGAATAATATTACGGATGTTAATATGGGTAATATTACTCACATTGATGGATCAATCAAAACAGGTAAAGTAGAGCAGGGAAGTATTAATGAACTTCGAAATATGCTGGGAATAGATGCAAAAAGTGTATATGATAAGTTAGTTGAAATATAGAGGTTTGCAATGCAGGAAAAAGTTAAAAAAGAAAGATTGGATATTCTTTTGGTTAGTCGTGGTCTTGCTCCTTCTAGAGAGAAAGCAAAGGCAATAATAATGTCTGGAATTGTTTTTGTAGATGGTGAGAAGGAAGATAAAGCAGGGACCACATTTCCAGAGACAGTTAATATCGAAATAAAAGGTAATACGTTAAAATACGTAAGTCGAGGTGGTCTTAAACTTGAAAAAGCTATGAATGAGTTTGGCCTAAGACTTGATGATTTTGTGTGTATGGATGTAGGTTCGTCAACAGGTGGATTTACAGATTGTATGCTTCAAAACGGAGCTACAAAGGTTTATGCTGTAGATGTAGGACATGGACAGCTTGACTGGAAACTAAGAAATGATTCTAGAGTTGTGTGTATGGAGAAAACTAATATTAGATATGTGACTCCGGAAGACATAGATGATAAACTGGATTTTTCTTCTATTGATGTTTCCTTCATTTCTTTGACTAAGGTTTTATTGCCTGTTAAGGAATTGTTAAAGGATTCTGGAAGAATAGTATGCCTTATTAAACCACAGTTTGAAGCAGGACGAGAAAAGGTGGGTAAGAAAGGTGTGGTAAGAGATAAGAAGGTTCATGAAGAGGTTATAGATATGGTGGTAGATTATGCTAAGAGCATAGAGTTACATCCTCTTATGTTGGACTTTTCGCCGGTTAAAGGGCCGGAGGGAAATATAGAGTACTTGCTATATTTATCTAAAAATCCTAATGATGTGAATGAATTGGGTGTTAGCCCGTTCAGTATACATGAGGTGGTAGAAGCCTCGCATAAGACACTTGACAAGGAATTATAGTACATAGGTGTAAAGGTTATGAATAATTTTCTCATACTTGCTAATACAGATAAGGATTTAAATCTTAGTCTTAGCAATAAGATAAGTGAATATTTGATTCAAAAGGGTGCTAAGGCAACAATTGTTAGTGACGTATCTGAGCATTATGAGGATTTACGTGTCAAGGCAGAGCTTATGAATGGTGTTCAGGCAGCCATCGTATTAGGCGGCGATGGAACTATGCTTAGAGCAGCTCACAGTATTGGTACCTATGATATTCCGTATATAGGTATAAATCTTGGAACCCTTGGTTTTTTGACAGAGATAGAGGAGTCAAATGTTTATCAGGCACTAGACAGACTTCTAAAAGATGACTTTGTCATAGAAAAGAGAATGATGATAGAGGGAAGTGTAAATGATAAGGTATTTCATTCCCTTAATGATGTTGTAATAACAAGAGCTGGTTTTTCTAGAATTATAGGTCTTAAAGTATATGTAAATAACCAGTTGTTAGATACATACGAAGCAGATGGTGTTATTGTTGCAACTCCTACTGGCTCCACAGGTTATAATATGTCTGCTGGTGGACCAATTGTTAGTCCTAAAGCCAGTGCTATAGTTGTGACACCTATTTCACCACACTCATTAACTTCTAAGAGCGTTGTATTTGATAGTTCAGAGGAAATTCGTGTTGAAATAATGAAGAAGAGAAAAACTCAGGATACAGAGGCAATAGTGTCCTTTGATGGTGGTAATAATATTGAATTATCAGCAGGGGATATTGTAAATGTAAAGCTATCTAGTAGAAGCATAAGCTTGATAAAAATGTATGATGTAAACTTTTACAGTGTTCTTAGAGATAAGATAGGAGGTTAAGGCCTTGAAGCAAAAGAGACAAGAGGCTATTATCAATTTAATAAACAATAATAGCATTGAAACTCAAGATGAGCTTCTCTCATTATTGAAAAAAAATGGCTTTAACACGACTCAGGCTACGGTTTCGAGAGACATTAGAGAACTAAATGTAACCAAAATTACCTACGATGGAAATAAGCACAAGTACGTAGTAGGCAGAATAAGAGAAACTGCTGGGGTAAAGTCATACAAGCATTTGTTAGGAAATTGCATTATGTCTATGGATTACGCAGAAAATATACTAGTAGTTAAGACCGTATCTGGTATGGCTATGGCTGTGGCAGCAGCCATAGATGGGCTTGCTATAGAAGATATAGTTGGCAGTATAGCTGGAGATGATACCATTTTCCTTGCAATAAGACGAAGTAACCTAGTAGAGAAGGTAATTGGAGATATAAAAAGATGTTGCTAAATATGCATATAAAAAACATAGCGCTTATCAATGAAATTGACATAAATTTAGATAAAGGGCTTAATATATTAACTGGAGAAACAGGTGCGGGAAAATCCATTATAATAGGTTCTCTTGGTATCTGTTTAGGTGGAAAATTCTCTAAAGAACTTCTAAGAGATGAAACCCAAGATGGTTTGGTTGAACTTATGTTTTCTGTAGATAATGAAGATATAAGAACAGAACTTGAAGCAATGGAGATTTATCCTGATGAAGATGATATAATACTTATATCTAGAAGAATCAATGGTATAGGAAAAACTATTAATAGAATTAATGATAACACAGTTACTATAGGAAAACTTAAAGAAGTAGCTGGATTATTAATTGATTTACATGCTCAACATGAGCAGCAAACTCTTCTTAAAGTATCTAAACATATGGAAATACTTGATCGATTTGGTGGAGATAATATATCTGTTTTAAAGTTAGAGGTAGCCGATTTGTATAATCAATATACTAAAATAAAACAGGAATTAGAAAATGAATCCATAGACCAAGCTGAAAAGAACAGACAGATGGATTTTCTTACATTTCAAATAAATGAGATTGAAAAAGCAAATTTGAAACTTGGAGAAGACGAAGAACTAGAATCTTTATATAAGAAAGTAATAAATTCCAAAGAAATCCTGACCTCAGCTAGTGATGTTTATTCCTTAACAGGTTATGGTTCAAATTCCACTGCATCTGAACAAATTGGACGAGCACTTATGCAGATGAAGAGAATGTCTGAGTTAGACGAGGACCTTAAGTCTACATATGATACATTAGTGGATATAGATAGTATGCTCAATGATTTTAACAGAGAATTATCACAATATATGGACAGTATGGAATTTGATGATGATGAGTTTAGGAGTATAGAAACAAGGCTAGATACTATTAACACATTAAAATCAAAATATGGAAGAACCATTGAAGACATCAATTGTAGCTTAGATAGCTTTAAGGCAGAGTTAGAAAGATTAGTTAGCTTCGATGAATATATGGGTAAACTTAAGGAAAAGCTAAATCATATTGAAGCTAAACTTGACAACAAGTGTAAAGAGTTATCTGCCAAGAGAAAAGAAATTGCAGTAGAAATGTGTAAACTAATAAAAGATGCTTTGTTTGAATTGAATTTTATGTCTGTAGAGTTTGAAATGAAATTCCAAGAACTCGAAAAATATACTGTATCTGGTAAGGATTATGCAGAGTTTTACATATCTACTAATGTTGGAGAAACTATAAAACCATTAAGTCATGTTGCTTCTGGTGGAGAGCTGTCTAGAGTTATGTTGGCTTTAAAGTCTTGTATTGCAAATCTAGATGCTACTCCAAGCTTAGTATTCGACGAAATTGATGTGGGTATAAGCGGAAGAACGGCTCAGGCTGTGGCAGAGAAGATGAGCGTAATTGGAAGGCATCACCAAGTGATTTGCATCACTCACCTTCCGCAGATAGCTGCTATGGCTGATACTCATTATCTTATAGAAAAAAATGTGGAAAATAATAAAACTATTACCAGCATTATGAGACTTAACAAAGATGATGAAATTAACGAAATAGCTAGGCTAATAGGTGGCGCAGAGATAACTGAAGCTACAATAGCATCAGCTAAAGAGATGAAAGGATTGGCAGATAGAACAAAAATATACTAAATTATATATATCAAAATCATAGATAATAAGAGTACATTCTAATTTGGATGTGCTCTTATTTTTTTGAAGGGAGAATAGATATGAAAACATATAAAAAGTTTTTTGCCTTGCTACTTGTCCTAGTGTTTAGCCTTATATGTGTAGGCCTGGCAAAATATAACAAGGAGTCAAATGTAGAGGTGTCAGAGGCGGCAGAAAGCATACTAATAAATCAGCAAAACGATGAGGAAATATGGGTTGTTCCATCAGGTGAACCTATAGGCATATATGTTAAATCTCAAGGGGTAATGGTAATAGGAGTGGGGGAGATAAAACTAAATGATGGGACAATATACTCCCCATGTACTGATATTATAGATGCTGGAGATTATATTCTTTCTGTAGAGGGAGAAATTATAGATGATAAAGTAGAATTAACTGAGATGGTTAATCAATGTGCGGGGAAGGAAATAGACGTTACAGTTCAGAAAAAAGGTGCGGGAGAAAATGGTGATATAATAATAGAGACAGTAAGCATTTCTCCAGTTAAAAACGATAAAGGAGATTATATGCTTGGCCTTTGGGTAAAGGATGATATATCTGGTATAGGAACGCTTACTTATTATGATGAAAATGGTTTTGGAGCTTTGGGTCATAGTATAAATGATAATGATACAGGTGAGTTGTTCGAGATTTCTGATGGGGCCATATATGAAGCTAGCTTAATTAATATTATAAAACCCCACAGAAAGTTGCCAGGAAGACTAGAGGGTATGATAGATTATTCTTCAGATAATATGATTGGTAGAGTGGAAACGAATTCTAATTATGGAATAAGTGGATATATTACCAATGTTGGAAGAAAAAAATTATCTTATGAAGATTATATGCCGGTAGGTGATAAGTCAGATATAAATAAAGGAGAAGCTTATATACTTTCGTCCATTTCGGGAGAACCAGAATATTATTCAGTTGAGATTACAGATTTGTGCTATGATTCAACAGACAAGAAAAAGGAGATACAGCTTAGAATAACTGACTCAAGACTTATTAACTTAACCAGTGGTATCGTTCAAGGAATGAGTGGAACTCCTATTATTCAGAATGGTAAGCTAGTTGGTGCGGTGACTCATGTTTTGGTCAATGATCCTACTAAGGGATATGGGATATTTATTGAGTCCATGATAAATAAAGGAAAATAAATGAGAGGGGAATATATACGAAATATTATTATTCTTAGAGAAAAGGCAGTGTAGAACGGTATGTTACACTGCCTATAAATATAATTTGATATTGTAAATAGAATTAAGGAATATACAATATGTCAGCAATTAGGATCTAGCTTAATGAGAGAAATTCACGAATTTGCTCATGTATAATATTCATCAGATTAGTTCGTGCCTCCACACTTGCCCATCCTATGTGTGGAGTAATTAGTAGCTTGCTTTTATCTTTAACATTAAGGAGTGGACAGCTATCGCTCATTGGCTCAACGGATATAACGTCCAAACCAGCTGCAGCAATTATGTTATTGTTAAGGGCAGATGTCAATGCTTCTTCATCTACAATAGGACCACGTCCAAGATTAAGGAAAACGGCAGATGGTTTCATCTTAGAGAATGCTTTATCATTCATAAGTCCTTCCGTATATTGGTTCAGTGGTGCATGAACAGAAACAATGTCTGAAGTAGAAAGAAGAGTGTCAAAATCCACTTGGGTATATCCATCCTGAGGAGCGGCTCCTGAAGCTGAATAATATATAATATTTGCTCCAAAGGCTTTTGCAATATCTGCAACTCGTCGCCCAATTGCACCTAGACCGATTATACCCCATGTTTTTCCCGCAATTTGTGGGAAAACCTTGTCGAAGTGGGTAAACATGGTGTCGTTTATATAATTGCCGTCTTTCACATATTTGTCATAGTACGCCATGTGCTCTAGAAGATAAAATAACATTGAAAATGTGTGCTGTGCTACTGATTCTGTTGAATAGCCAGCTACATTTCTCCATAGGATGCCTCGCTTATCCAGATATTTTTTATCTAAGTTGTTGGTACCAGTAGCGGTAACGCATACTAATTTGAGATTATTTGCATTGCCGATTGTGGATTCGTTGATGGGGATTTTGTTGATAACTAAGATGTCGGCATCAGAAACCCTGTCAGGAATTTGATCTATGGTTGAAAAATAATATTCCACAACTTCTCCAAAATCTTTAAAATTAGTTAGGTCGATGTCATCCCCTATGGTTTTTCTGTCTAAAAAAACTATTTTCATAAAAAAACTCCTTTAATAAAATAAGAATAAAAAATGTATATAACTATGATGATTTGGCTACCCATAGTTTTATAATTCGTCAAAAACTAAGATTTTATAATTATACATTACAACTTATAACCTGACAATAAAATCAGTTAAAAAACCATTTTTATCCAAAAATCCTCTAAAAAGTGTTTTTTGCATAATGCTTTATGCTGTCGATTGATTTTGCACATTTTGCTGTCATATTTTAGGTGTCGCAACTTGCGTTTTGTTATATATTGCTCTAGTGAAAAACCACATATATAATGACAGAGATGTAAGAAAAAGTATATGCATTTTGAATAAAAGAGATAAAATGCGAAAAAGGAGGAAATAATATGAAGACAAGGGTATTAGTACTAAAACATGATACCAAGGGGAGAGACGAATTAAAAAAAGAATTGATGGGGAAAAGTGAAATTGAGGTTTGTAAATGGTTAAGTGATGGTGCTCAGGGGGTTGCAGCTATTAGGAGATATAATCCGGATATAATTATACTAGATTTATTGTTGCCTAATGTTGATGGAATTGCAATTTTAGAGGAGATAAATAAGCTTGGCCCTAAGGGCTATAAATTTTTGATTAAATGTAATGAAAATCAGGTTAGATTTATAGAAACTACATATAAAAATCATTTGGATAATATCTTGGTTATGCTAATTGATGATGATAAAAAAGATATTTGTATGTTCGATGAAATAATCAAAACCAGAAATTCAAAAAGCAAGGATGTACAAAGAATAAGGCAGGATGACGACAAAATGAGAGAAAACGAACTAGAGATGACTGTAACAGAAATAATACATGAAATAGGTGTACCAGCTCATATTAAAGGGTATCAGTATCTAAGAAGTTCTATAATAATGGCAGTGACAGATATGGATATATTAAACTCTATTACAAAACAATTATATCCTTCGATTGCCAAGCAATATGATACTACATCAAGTAGAGTAGAAAGAGCAATAAGACATGCTATAGAGGTAGCATGGGGAAGAGGAAAAACAGATACTATTGACGACTTATTTGGATATTCACTAAATCACGGAAGACAGAAACCTACAAATTCAGAATTTATTGCGTTAATTGCTGATAAAATAAGATTAGATAACAAGATGAGGAGCGCATAAAAAGAATAATTAGATTTATATTCAAAATATGACAAATTAATTCATCAAAATATGATAGGTTAAGCAGGAAACTTAATCAAAATATAGTGAAAAAATTATATTTTTTAGATAAGGAGACAATATGAATAAGGACGTAATAAGCGTTCTAATTGCTGATGGTGAGTGTGAAAGTATCGCTTCTCAGCTAATAGAACATACTGGGGATGATACTAAGGAAAAAATAGATATAATACATAAGACTAGTAAAGGTGAAGAGGTATATGATTTGGTGTGTCAATATATGCCGGATGTTTTACTACTAGATGTTTTTATATCAAATATAGACGGCATTGAAATTGTGGAACAAATCAGAGCAAATGAAGAATTAGATGATGTGAAAATTGTTTTTTTATCAACAGTTGGTTCACCTAGAATAATTAATATGGCTTTTAATTTGGGGGCTGATTATTATATTATGAAGCCATATGCTCCAGAAATACTGTATAAAAGAATAACTCAGCTAGCTTCTAGTAATGAAGAAGAAAATGCTGAATTAAGAGAAACAGACAACTATATGATTGAAGAGAAAAATATAGAGAATGATGTTACTGACATAATTAGAGAAATAGGAATACCTGCACATATAAAGGGGTATCAGTATATTAGAGAGGGAATAATTATGTCCATAAAAGACATAAACATGCTTAACTACATCACAAAACTATTGTATCCCACTATTGCTAAGAAATACAAAACAACTTCCAGCAGTGTAGAAAGAGCAATAAGACATGCTATTGAAGTTGCATGGGGGAGAGGTAAGATTGATGTGATAGAAGAGATGTTTGGATATACTGTTAGTGCAGGCAAGGGTAAACCAACAAATTCAGAATTTATAGCGCTAATATCTGATAAATTGAGAATAGAATATAAAATGCATGCATAAGTAGCTAAAATGCATAAAAATACATTAAAAAGTTTACAAAAATTACAAATTTTTGTTGACGAAAATCTTATCCTAAAATAAAATATAATAGTTAGAAACTATTCTTATTTTGGAAGGAGATTTAGAAGTGGCAACCCAAGAGACAAATGAAGGCGGTTCCGGAATGAACAAGAATAACGGACAGAGGAGCAGCTATACAAGGTCCTTTAGGAACGAAAACAAACGTGAAAAAGTGGACGGACGTAGATTCGACAAGGGCGACAAATCTGAAAGAGCTGATAGAGGAGAGAGGACTGAACGAACAGATAGACCACCTAGAACAGATAGAGGTTCATATCAGAGACAAGATGGTTCCCAGGGCGGTAAGCCAAGATACAATAAAAACGAGGGTGGCCGTGCTACAAGACCAGACCACTATGATAAGAATAAAGGGTATAGTCAACCACGTTTTCCTAATAAAGACGAGGATGATGAAGATAATAGCAGAAGAAGTAAATCTTCAAAACCTAAGGAGAGTAAGCCTTCAGTTTCCATACCTGACAAGAACAAGGTTCAGCTTAGACTAGAAAAAGAGCAAAAGTCTATGAAAAAGAAACAAACTAAGAAAAAGGAAAGTAGTAGACCACAGCCGAAGGTTAAGAGAGCTAATAATGTAAATTACACAAAGAATTATGCTAATGGCGATTATGATGATTATGACGATTATTATGATGATTTTTAATGTGTAGATAAAAATAAGCCTACCATACAAGGTAGGCTTGTTTTTATTTTAATTAGTCGATTGGAAAACTTCCAGTCTCATCCTCGTTAAATACGTAGTATACCATATTCTCCTCTGGCTTAACATAAAGCTTAAGAGAAGTTAACTCTGATGCCTTCTTACCTGACTTAGTCCAAATTGCTTTAGCTACTTTAACTAACTCAGCCTGATCAAGCTGCTTTCCATAAAACTCTAAGTAAAATGTTGACTTCAATTATTTCACCTCCCATAAATTCCTATAAACAAGTTCATAATATACTAAATAAGGAAAAATTGCAACAATTAACATATAATGCTATACAAACAATTTCTTGTTTCTTATTATATTCTGTGATATTATTATTGTAATTGTGTAAATGTTTTTGATTAGTATGGAGGATGTATGGACGAGAATTATCTTGATGACCTTTTAAAAGGTGTTTCGACCGACAATCAAAAAAAGAATAATTTCGAAAAAAATGTTGATAAAGATTCAGGCGTAGATATAGATTTTTCTGATTTGGATGATATATCTTTAGATGAACTTGATAGCTTAGATGATATATCCTTAGATGAATTGGATTTTGATGAACTTGATGATGTTGATTTTGATGACTTGGATGTAACCAACCTTGATTCAGACAAGAGTAAGACTGCGTCAGAGTACATACCTGAAGAAGAGGAATTTAACGCTGATGATATGTTGGCGGGAGTTGAATCTTTGGATGAGTTTAGCGAAGATGAAGTGGAAGAGTTTAGTTTGGATGACGTGGATGAAATTGACACAGAATTTTTAGAAACGTCAGATAATGAGGTGCCTGATGGTGACGGACTTTCCCAGTTTGATTTAGATTCCTTATTCAATGAAGTAACTCAAGAAAATGGAGAACAATCAGCAAATTCTAATATAGATAACAAATTAGATGATTTTTCTGATGTTTTTTCTCAGGCAGAAAGCGATAGTGTTGATGATATTGAAAGCATGGATTTAGATGATTTATTCTCAGCTCTTGGAATTGATGAAACAGAGGGAGTTGCCACTGATAATTATGTATCAGGAGAGGATGAATTAGATAAGTTGCTTCAAGCTACAATGGAAAGCAGTTTTGATAGTAGCGATTTGGCTGATATTGAAGACATTAGCGAAAAACATACTACTAAAAAGGCTAAGGGAAAAGGAAAGAGTAAAGGACAAGAAAAAGAAAAGAAAACTTTATCAGAGATATTATTTGGTGCTCCAGATGAAGATGATGAAGAGGAAGAAAGACTTCTGGAGATTAAGAGAGTAGAAAAAGAGGCAAAAAAGGCAAAGAAGAAGGAAGATGCTGAGGCTAAGAAAGCATTAAAACAAGAAAAGCTTCAGGTTAAGAATACAGAGAATGAAAAGAAGAAAAGTGAAAAGGCTGAAAAGAAACGATTAAAAGAAGCTGAATTGATAGCTGAATATGAGGCGGAAAAGGGACAAAAAACAGTTCCTACATTTGTGGTAGTTTTAGTATTTTTAGGATTTATTGTATTAGCTGTGTTTGTTGTATTTGGAGCAAGGAGTTTCAATTATTCACAAATCATACAAAAAGCTTCTGACTACTTTGACAGACAAAGATATAGACTGGCCTATGATGAGGTGGCAGGTGTTGAAGTTAAGGAAGAAGATGAGGAGCTTCGTGACAGGATATATACTGTTATGTACGTTGAACGTTTATATGAATCCTATGAAAATAATATGACATTAGGTAGACCAGATAAGGCTTTGGATTCTTTACTTAGGGGTCTAGAAAAGTATGATCAGCATTATGAGGAAGCAGTAGCACTTGGTATTGCCAAGGATATTAAGTCTGTAAAAGAAAAGATTGTTAACGTATTGTGGAATACATACGGACTTACAGAAACTGCTGCTTATGAACTTATGACCTTAGAGGGAATGGAATATAATGACGCCCTTTTAGAAGCGTGCCAAGGACTTATGCCAACAGGAGAGTAAGATGATAGCAATAATTGATTATGATGCAGGTAATATAAAAAGTGTTGAAAAGGCATTAGAATACCTGGGACAGGAAGCTGTTATAACAAGAGACAAAGATATAATTATGAATAGTGATAAAGTAATTCTTCCAGGTGTGGGATGCTTTAAAGATGCTATGGATAAAATTCGAGAGTATAAATTAGAAAACGTTATATATGATGTATGTGATTCGGGAAAACCATTTTTAGGAATATGCCTTGGATTGCAGCTTCTATATAAGACTAGTGAAGAGAGTCCAGGTGCGACTGGTCTTGGGATTTTGGATGGGGAAATAATTAAAATTCCTGATTCACCAGGCCTAAAGATACCACAGATAGGATGGAATTCCTTGAAGATTACACCAGGAGCAAAACTTTTTAAAGGAATTGAAGATGATTCATATGTGTATTTTGTCCATTCCTATTATTTAAAATCAAAAAATATAGAAGATGTTGCAGCTACTACAGAGTACTCGACTTTGATACATGCTAGTGTGGAAAGGGATAACGTGTTTGCTTGCCAGTTTCATCCAGAGAAAAGTTCTACAGTAGGGCTGACAATTTTGAAAAATTTTGTAGAATTATAAAATATAAAATAATAACCCGGTGACTGTACCGGGATATTATTTTGATTACTTGGGAGAACTGTAGATTAGTGAGGAGATATGAATAATGCATACTAAGAGAATAATCCCTTGTTTGGATGTTAATAACGGTCGAGTAGTAAAGGGTATAAATTTTGTTAATTTAAAGGACGCAGGAGACCCTGTTGCGGTTGCAGCAGCCTATGATAAAGCTGGAGCTGATGAACTGGTTTTTTTGGATATTACAGCATCGTCAGACTCTAGAAGTATTGTTGTAGATATGGTTAGAAAAGTGGCAGAGACGGTGTTTATTCCGTTTACTGTAGGTGGTGGAATTAGGACTGTTGATGATTTTAGAACCATTTTAAGAGAAGGTGCAGATAAAATATCTATCAATTCTTCAGCAATTAACACACCAAATTTAATAAGTGATGCTGCGGATAAATTTGGAAGTCAATGTGTAGTAGTCGCTATAGACGCTAGAAGAAGAGAAGATGGTGCCGGTTGGAATGTATTCAAGAATGGTGGAAGGATAGATACAGGTTTAGATGCCATTGAATGGGCTATGAAAGCAGACAAAATGGGTGCAGGAGAGATTCTTCTCACAAGTATGGATTGCGATGGAACAAAAGCAGGATATGATGTAGAACTAACGAGATTAATTGCCGAAAATGTCTCTATACCAGTAATTGCTTCAGGCGGAGCAGGAACCAAAGAACATTTTTATGATGCATTGACTGCAGGAAAAGCAGATGCGGCATTAGCAGCATCTTTGTTTCATTACAAGGAACTCGAAATAATGGATTTAAAAAAATATTTAAAAGAAAAAGGTCTTTCTGTAAGAATGTAAATTTACGAAAGTATAGGTATATAAAATTGATTACTTTAGTTGAGAATTCTATTACTATAGATGAATACTTATATCTAAGAGAACAAGTAGGATGGGTTGCCCTTAGTGATAGACAAGCCCAGTTGGCTATAGAAAACTGTCTTTACAATGTGAAGGCAGTTGATGAAAACGGATATATTTTAGGTATGGGTCGCATCGTGGGGGATGGTGCAGTGATATGTTATATTCAAGATTTGGTTGTAATTCCTGAGGCACAAGGAAAAGGTGTTGGGTCAATGATAATAAATGCGTTGATTGATTATGTAAAATCCATTAAGGATGAAGGTAGCACTATGATGCTTTGTTTGATGTGTGCAAAAGGAAGAGAACCATTTTATGAAAAACATAGTTTTATCGCAAGACCTACAGAAGCATTAGGTCCTGGAATGATACAGTATTTGAGATAAAAAGAAAGAGTCACTTAAATGTGACTCTTTCTTTTGGTTTTGTATAGCTATTACTCTGCAAGATAAGGCTTAATAGCTGCCATAATATCCTCTGTCTCAGTCTCTGTGTGGATATTTAAATCGATTGGCTTAGAAATGTCTAAGCTGAAGATACCCATAATAGACTTTGCGTCAATTACATATCTACCTGAAACTAAGTCGAATTCAGCGTTGAATCCACTTATATCATTAACAAAACTTTTTACCTTATCAATTGAATTGAGAGAAATCTTAACTGCTAACATCCCAAAACCTCCTTGTTTACATTTCATAATTATGTATGTTACTATAATATAAGTTTAGGCATTAAAAGTCAATATTATGTAGGAGAAAAATAGTAAAATGTTTGCTAAGATTATAGACAAAAAATTCAATATATATACACTTGGTTGTAAAGTAAATCAATATGAATCTGATAGTATGTCAGATGAATTAAAGTCTGAAGGCGCTATACTTGTTGGCTTTGGAGATGAGGCTGACATATGTATAGTTAATACATGTTCGGTTACAAATATGGCTGAGCGAAAATCCAGGCAGATTATCCACAGAGCAAAGAAATTAAATCCAAATGCAGTAATAGTTGCGGTAGGTTGTTATGTTCAAGCAGATAAAGAAAGTCTGGACAAAGATAGTCAGATAGATATAGTTATAGGCAACAATAAGAAAAAGGATATCGCTAGAATATTGAATGACTATTTCCAGGATAAAGAGGTTAAGGACAATTATATTGATATCAACAAGACATGTGATTATGAAAATATGACACTGATAAAGCCAGTGGAGCATACGAGAGCTTATGTAAAAGTGCAAGATGGATGTAATAACTTTTGTTCATATTGTATTATTCCATATACAAGAGGTCGAATAAGAAGTCGAGCATTAACTGATGTGATAAGTGAAATAAGCGGATTGGCTAAGAGAGGGATAAAAGAAGTTGTAATTACGGGAATTAATCTTTCTTCCTATTGTGATGAAAAGGGTGCTTCCTTACTTGAACTTTTGCAACAGGTTAGTCAAATTGATGGGATAGAGCGTATAAGAATGGGCTCCCTAGAACCAAGAGTGATTACTACTGAGTTTCTTGAAGGTATAAGCAAAAATAGGAAGATTTGTCCACACTTTCATCTTTCACTTCAAAGTGCGTGTAATGAAACCCTTAAGCGTATGAACAGAAAGTACTCTATAGAGGAATATATGGAAAAATGTCAGATGATTCGCAGTTATTATGACAGACCAGCCATAACAACTGATGTGATAGTTGGATTTCCAGGAGAGACAGATGAAGAGTTTTCGGTAACAAAATCAAATTTAGAACAGCTGAAATTATATGAAATGCATATTTTTAAATATTCTATAAGAAATGGAACTGTAGCAGCAACTATGCCTAATCAAGTTCCAGATCAGGTTAAGGAAGAAAGAAGTAATATTCTTCTTGAGCTTGCTGCAAAGTATAAAACGGATTTTGAAAACAGCTTTCGTGGAGAAAATGTGGATATATTAGTAGAGGAGTATGATAAAGAGGAAGAAGGATGTTATATTAAAGGACATACAGACAGATATATCCTTGTTAGACAGCTTAAAGATGAAAGTTATTGCATTGATAATATAAATAAAGTAATTACGATAGAGTATTAAAATACATGGAGGGTTTAATGAATGTAAACCTTCCATGTATTTATGTTTGCTAAAAAATATAACTTGATAAAACAAAAAAACCTTGAAGAACTATCTTCAAGGTTTTTAGCAGTCCGTAGGGGAATCGAACCCCTGTTTTCGCCGTGAGAGGGCGACGTCTTAGCCGCTTGACCAACGGACCTTATCTCGACCTTTGTTAGTATATCAAAGGTCAAACATAAAAGCAAGCTTTTTTTTGAAAAATTTAAAAAAATTTTTTCAAAAAAATAGAAACCCTTGATTATCAAGGGTTTCTGGCATATCTTTAGAATAACTTTTTAAGAGAACCGAGCATATCTCCAGCTTTTTCCATAGAGATTTTAGCTTTCACACCATCAACAACCTTTTCTATTGTATCATCTGGTAAATCCTTGCCAAGAACCTTCTCCACAGCTTTTATTGGATCGTTCTTGAATTCTTTCATAAGATTTTCGTCCTTAGTGATTTTTTCAACAGTGTCTTTAACTTGATCTACAATGCCCATAATAAATCTCCTCTAGCGTATAGTAGTATTTTTTAATGTCTCTCTCCAGAGACTTACCAAGAAAATAATAACACTGTTTTAGCTTTTATACAAGAATAAAGAAACTATATTTAGTGTGTATTTTAAAGATTATGAAAAAAATATCAAAATTACGCACTAAATATAGTAAAATGGAACTAAAATACTTGAATGTTCATTTTAAATATACTATAATATGATTGATTTTTTGGATTTTTTACGGATGTAAAAAAATGGAGGGCTTGATTTATGGTTGATGTAGTTTGGAAAGATAGAAAACGTATAATATTTGGGTTACCTTGGACTTTTACAAAGTATGGATTGTCAGAGGATAGATTATTTGTTGAGACAGGATTTCTTAATTTAAATGAGAACGAGGTTCGTCTTTACAGAGTTATGGATGTTTCTTTGACTAGAAAGCTTTGGCAGAGATTGTTTGGTCTTGGCACCATAACTTGTCATTCTTCAGATAAGTCTATGGGAACATTTGATATTAAAAATATTAAGAAACCAAGCGAGGTTAAAGAGTTAATTTCATCTTACGTTGAAGCAGAGCGTTCAAGAAAGAAGGTATCTAGCAAGGAGTTCCTTGTTGATGATGATGATGGATTCGATGATGACGGCGTAGACGAGATGTAGTCTTAAGAATACATATCAGTATCGATTATAATTACAAAAGTGTTATAATATAAAGAGGAGAAAAACATTTAAGAGGAGGGGTTTTATGAAAACTTGTCATGTATGCGGATGTGAAGTTGATGACAGAGAGTTAGTATGTCCGGATTGTGGCGCAACCGTGGTAAAACACAGTGGAACATTATCAATTAAGAGTGTAGAAGAATCCAAGAGAAAATTAAATCCTATGGGAATGACTGTTAGTACAGGGTCAGGCTTAACAGATATCCTTAGGAATGAGTCTGAATTTGACAGCGTTGATGTCGATGATGATTTCTTTGGAGGATCTATACCATTAGGTATGGCAAAGACTGTAATTGACGATGACGTAAAGCAAAAGAGTGACGTTGGTAAGGTTTTTGGCAAAGTATTCAAGATACTGTTCATAATTGCATTAATCTATGGAGTATATTGGCTCGTTACCAATGTTTTTATGAATAGAGATGTGATTGAAACTCATAAAGAAGCCATTGAAATATATGTAGATGCAGTTAACAACAATGATGCTGAAAAGATGGAGAAGATAATTCCATCATACTTAAATGATCCAAGTGCTCCAGCAAAGAAAATTACTGATGAATTAGAGAATGTAACAATAGATAGATATGATATAATCAAAGTTACTGATTATACTGATTCAGAGATTGAATCATTACAGGAAGAGATTAAGCTGGCAACAACTAAGACAGCTAATATCAAGGAAGCAGTAACAGTTAAGGTACGTTTCTATGGAACAACAAAGAATTCATCAGGTCAGGCTGTTGAAAAGAATAATGAAGTTGACTTAGTCTTTATATTAGTTAAGGATAACTGGTTATTAGAGACAGAGTCATACAAGGCACCAGATATAAAGTAAATATTTAAGAGCCGTTAGGTAGTGTACCGACCCCCAAAAGTTAGACCAAAGAATCTAACGATTGGAGGTCGGTATTTTTATGGCTAAATATAGCTATGAATTTAAGAAAAAAGTTATCATGTCCTATCTCAATG
>SVEI01000111.1 GCA_015057445.1 Lachnospiraceae bacterium
AATTAAAGAGAAACTAGGATGGTTAAGTCCTGTTCAGTACAGGCTCCGTCTCTTGGCTGCATAAAAATAGCGTAGCAGCCATAAAACTGCTACGCTTAAAAAGTCTAACTTTTTGGGGTCACATCATAGCTAACGGCTCTTTTTTTATATATTTTCTGCGATTTTAGTAACTCCTACATATATCTGAGAAATCTTATACCAAGTGGGGTAATCTACAATACCTGACTGTGGAAGATTAAAAATCCCTTGAAAAACTCTTACTGCATTTGCTGTGTTATTTCCATAAATCCCGTCTACTGTAACTGTTGGTATTGCTGGATAGTTTCTTGCAATTCTATTTATTTGCTCTTGAATGGTTATTACAGGATTGCCTGTGGAACCTATGGTAAGGTTATAACCTGGATAAGAAGCTGGTATCCCAGATATAATCTCTGCGTTGTTGATGTAAATATTGTCGCCGTAATAATATCTGAGTATTTGGATGGCAGATAAACCATCATCTCCCAGGGTTTTAGAACCCCATTGTGTCATCCAATTAGGACAGGAGACTCTTTTTCCATCACAGTATTGGGTGAGAATAGGCTGCTTAACATTAGGTCTTGCTAAAAAACTTCCATATAATTCATCTGCAATTTGAGATATTCTGTTATAGATGGTTTTATTGTATGTCCACTTGTGGTCAAATGCAGTTGAAGATGTAATGGTAAAATCATAGCCCTTGTTTCTATACCATTCTGTATAAACTCTGTTCAATGTGAAGGACATTATGGCTAAAATGTTTGCTTTTATAGTTTCTACTGGCCAGGTGCTATATATTTCGCAGCTTGCTACATTTTTTATATAGTCTAGGTAAGGAACGAAGTAATTTGGGGCAGTGTTGTCAGATGGAGCGCCGTCGTGAACAACAATGGTTTCAGGTACAACCACTCTACTTAAAACTATTTCACCAGAGCTATTTGTATCTTTAATTTCTGATTCTGCAATTTTGGGTGGAAAAAATTCCCACAAAGTATGTCCAGGAATAACGGTAGGGTTGAATATAGGCATGGTTTGTGTGGGAATCAGTCTGATTTCCTGTATAGCGGTTTCACCTGCAAAGATTTGAATATTAGTTACTATTGATTCATCATAGCCATCGGCTAAAGCTTTTACATTATATTCGGAGTAAGGTTGGTTATCCGATGGAGCCATACTGTACTCTAGTGGTGGTGCTTGTAAATCTACACTTGTGGTGTTACCACTAGAATCTGTAGTAAGTTCCATTAAAATTATATCTGGTTCACCTGTATTGGAAATTTGAATCTTTGCGTTTGGGATAGGTGTATATCCTGTGTTTGTTACCACTGAGATTTTCAAAGAGCCATAATTTGTTTCTGGATTAGTTAGAATATTAGAATTATCCATACTATTACCTTATGTGATTTTTGATACATTATATTGTTATCCTTTTGAAAAAATGTATATTTTTTTATATGTCAAGAAAAAATGCTTGACATATATTTGAGACTATTGTATTATACTCTAGGTGTGTAAAGGGAAAAGACTTTACGCGGATATATGGGTGGTGGTATAATGGAGAAGATAGTAAGACAGTCCTTGCTGTATGATTTCTATGGTGAGTTGCTGACAGACCATCAAAAAAATATATACGAAGAAGTTGTTATGAATGATATGTCATACTCTGAGATTGGTAGAATTTATGGGATTTCCAGACAGGGAGCTTATGATTTGATAAAAAGATGTGACAAGATTTTAGAAGACTATGAGACTAAGCTTAAGTTGGTAGAAAAGTTTGTTAATGCCAGAGAAAAGATAGCTACGGTTAAATCTGATATAATTAAGCTTAAAGCTGAAAATAAAGATAGTAATCTAGTGAAATTAATTGATGATATAGAAGTAGAAACAGCTAAGTTGTTAGAAGAATTTTAGCATTTATAGTTCAGATGGGGGACATATATGGCTTTTGATAGTTTAACAGATAAATTGCAGAATGTATTCAAAAAGCTTAAAAGCAAGGGTATGCTTACAGAGGCTGATGTTAAGGAAGCTATGAAAGAAGTAAAGCGTGCGCTTTTAGAGGCGGATGTAAACTTCAAAGTTGTAAAGCAGTTTATTAATTCTGTAAGCGAAAGAGCTGTTGGTGAAGAGGTTCTTAAGGGACTGAATCCGGGACAGATGGTTATAAAGATTGTTAAGGAAGAGATGGATAAATTGATGGGTTCTGAAACTACAGAGCTTAAACTTCTTCCTTCAAATGAAGTCACCGTTATTATGATGTGTGGTCTTCAAGGTGCAGGTAAGACAACTACTGTTGCAAAGCTTGCAGGTAAATTTAAGAATAAAGGAAAGAAACCACTTCTTGTTGCTTGTGACATATATAGACCTGCAGCTATTAAGCAGCTTGAAATTAACGGTGAAAAGGTAGGAGTGCCTGTATTTACTATGGGTGATGGCCACAAACCAGTTAATATAGCTAAGGCAGCAATAGAGCATGCTACTAAGAATGGAATTAATCTTGTATTTATAGATACTGCTGGACGCCTACATGTAGATGAAGATATGATGGCAGAGCTTCAGGAAATCAAGGAGAATGTGAATGTAACGTATACATTACTTACAGTCGATGCCATGACAGGTCAGGATGCTGTAAACGTTGCGACTACATTTAATGAGAAGATTGGAGTGGATGGTGTTGTACTCACTAAGCTTGATGGTGACACAAGAGGTGGAGCAGCACTTTCTATAAAAGCCGTAACAGGCAAACCTATACTGTATGCGGGTATGGGAGAAAAGCTAGAGGATTTGGAACAGTTCCATCCATCTCGTATGGCAAGTAGAATACTTGGTATGGGAGATGTGGAAAGCCTTATTGAGAAGGCACAGAGCGCCATTGATGAGGAAAAAGCTAAGGAGATGGAACAAAAGATGCGTAAGGCATCCTTTGATTTCAATGACTTCCTAGAGCAGATGGAGCAGATGGAAAAGATGGGTGGCATAAGTGATATGCTTAATATGTTGCCAGGTTTTAGCTCAAATAAGCAACTTAAGAATGTTGAGATAGATGATAGTGCTATGAAGATGCCTAAGGCAATTATTCAGTCTATGACTATGAAGGAAAGAAGCAATCCGGATATTATTAATCCTAGTCGTAAGAAGAGAATAGCAGATGGTGCAGGCGTTCAGATAGCAGATGTCAACAGACTTCTTAAGCAGTTCGAACAGTCTAAGAAGATGATGAAACAGATGTCAGGAATGTTCGGTGGTAAAAAGCGCGGAGGCTTTAAGCTTCCATTTGGATTTTGATAATAGGTTCACTATTATATAGATAAGAATTTTAAGGAGGTGAAAATGACATGGCAGTTAAGATCAGATTAAGAAGAATGGGATATAAGAAGCATCCTTTTTATAGAGTAATCGTTGCTGACTCTAGATCACCTAGAGATGGTAGATTCAT
>SVEI01000034.1 GCA_015057445.1 Lachnospiraceae bacterium
TCCTTCCATCTTCTGATTGAAAGCTTCACCCTTCTTAACTACTACAATCTGGATACCCTCAAGTCTCTTTCCATAACCTGCTGTACCTGATGGAGCTCCATTCTTAGCCCAGTTAAGCCATCCGTAGCTTTGAGCATGAACTCTGTAATATACATCATATGCATCTTTATCTGCTCCAGTAAGCTGAATCTTAATTGCCTCAAGACGCTTTGCTTCTCCTTCAGTACCATTCATATCTCCGTCAGCTGACCATGGAAGCCATCCGTAAGACTGACAGTGTGTAGTGTACTGGATTCCAAGGTCTACGTCCTTGCCTGCTTCTGCTGAGTTTACAACTATGTTGATTCCCTCAAGACGTTTTGCCTTACCAGATGTTCCAGACATGGTTCCGTTAGCTTTCCATGTTGTAATGTCTGAAGCATTACCTTCCCATCCAAAGGACTGGATGTGGGTACGGTAGGATGTGTTGATGGTTGGGTAGGATTTTGGTTGGTCTGGTTCGTCGGTTGTTGGTTCATCTGGTTCTTCAACGATAGGTTCTGTCACAGTAACCATACAGCTTGCTAATACTCCACTACCATCGTTGGCAGTAGCAGTTATGGTTGTGGTTCCTGCTTTAAGGGCAGTAACTATACCTGTTGAGTCCACAATTGCTACTGTTTCGTCACTAGATGACCAAGCAAGAGTTTTGTCTGTGGCACCTGATGGAGAAATTGTAGCGTTTAACTTCTGTGTATCATCTATTTTCATTGATAAAACAGAATTATCAAGTACGATATTCTCTATATTTACAAAAGGTTCTATTACCGAGTAAGGTATATCTATATCACCTTCATAAATACCTATTCCTTTTACAGTAATAGTATAATCAGCTATATCTGTAACCTTAATATCTCCCAATAGCACATAATCTTTACCCTCAATAAGAATTTGACCATTATATTTAACTTCTACAACTGGCTCTTGCTCTTCTCCTATGTACTCAAGATCTTTTATACTAATTTCATATCCTTCTGAAATATTAATTCTTTTTCTACTTACAAGTATTTCAGTAGCACTTTCAGTCACTAACAAAGAACTGTAATCTATACTTAATTCTCCATTTTCATCAGAAGTGTATTGTTTTATGTATAGTATATTATCACTGTTTAAAACATCTACAAACGGCATATCGTCTGTCGATTCTTTCACTATATAGAGATTATATATCTCATTTGGATATAAATTATAATAATCCACATGATTATCATCCGCTGTTGTTACTTTTTGTACAGTTTTCACTGCTTCTGTAATATTTGATGTATATGTATTTGCATCAGCGTCTTCATAAGTGGAACTACTCGTTCCTGTGTAAGTATTTAAATTAATAATATCCGTTGCTGAAGATGAAGCATTCAAAGATACTGATTTTGCTTTTGTATAGCCTACTACAGTAACTTCTGAATCACAGTCCAATGTCCTTAATTTTGTATTATTACTTAAATCTAATATTGTAATATTATTTATACCACACACCAAATATTCCAAATTAGGGCATTGACTAACATCCAAATCACTCAATTCATTGCTACAACAATAAATAGTATTCAAATTCGAACAATTGCCAATAGTTAAACTAGTTAAATCATTTGAACTACATATTAATCTATTTAATTTTGTACATTTGCTCACATCTAAGCTACTTAGACTATTTTCCTCACAATTCAAAGATTCAAGATAAACACAGTTATTCAATCCCAAAACACTTAAGTTATTATCATCGCATGACAAATATTTTAATTTTGTACATTTACTTACATCTAAAGTATTTAGATTATTACTATAACAATACAAAGATTCAAGATAAACACAGTTATTTAACGATAAAGCACTTAAATTGTTATTAGCACATGATAAATTTTTTAATTTTGTTAATTTACTTACATCCAAAACAGTCAAATTATTACTACCACACGATAAATTATCTAATTTTGTACATTTGCTTACATCTAAAGTACTAAAATTATTATCATTACATGTTATACTAGTTAAAGCTGTACAATAATTCAAATTCAGTGAATTTAATTTATTATATCCACAAGTTAAATTTACTAATCTAGTACACTTACTGACATCCAACGTAGTCAAATTATTATTTCGACAAAACAAGTCAGTTAAATATGTGCAATTGCTAATATTTAATGTGCTGATATTATTTTCATGACAATATAATGATTTAAGATTTTTACAATTATTTAAATTAAGTATACTCAAATTATTATTATTACAAGTTAAATTAGTTAATTTTGTACACTTACTTAAATCTAATGTATTTATTTTATTTTCATCACAATATAGACTACTTAACGAAGTACAATCTCCTAAATCGATAGAAACCAGGCTATTATTACTGCAATGTATAATATCTAATTCATTACAGTTATCTAAATTTAAAGTAGTCAAGTCATTATCATCACATGTCAACCAAACCAATTTTAAACATTTACTCACATCTAATTGTTTTAGCTTATTACCGTCGCAATGTAACTCTTCAAGATTATAAAAAACATCAATTCCGGTCAAACTATTTATATTTTTATTTGAACAATCAATTTCTTTTGTTCCATCTATCTCACTTTTTGATAATTTCCCATTACCATCTTTATCTATATTATCAAGTACATATAATCTGAAATTTGTATCTGGAAAGTTAGTCTTATTTATTTTTATACTACTAGTCGAAGATGAACTATCTGTACCATTTGTCAACACATAATACCATCTCTGAATAGAATCATCACCTGCTGTAAGCTTTTTTGATCCTGACCATGATACATATGACGTTGTATATCCACTTACATTTAAATTATCGCTATATTTTCCTTTTTTAAGCCAAATTATGGCATCACCATTAGCATCAGTTGTTCCCTTACCATATAAACTTACTCCTGATATTCCTTTGTAATTCTGATCAACTACGCTAGCTAATATTTTATATGTAATATAAGGACATTCGCCTAGACCAAACTTTATATGGTCCACAGAAAAATAAAAATCACCTATAGGTATTTCAACCTTAACAAACTCCACTTTAAACTCAAACCAGTCTAAATCAAATAATTTTACTTTGCCGTTTATATCTAAAATACCCTTTAACTCACCTTCTACACAGTTAGTACAACTATGTTTTTTATAATTTTCCGTAACAGGCTTACAAGTCGAACCTTCAAGCTCAACACCTATCTCAGCTGTTAAATCAATATTACATACTTTACCATTTGCAACCTTTAATTCGGGTTTAAAAGACAAACCGAAGAAAATTTTTCCATCTAATTCTACCCCTAGACGAGAATATGGTTTCTTAGATATATTTTTTACTCCACCAAAATCGGCTCTTATACCCATATCCATTTCAAAATATGCACCTAAATGCAATTCTCCCTCTGCTTCTAGAACAACACTTGGGGTAAATGATACTTTCACTCCTGGGCATAAATTCATTTCCAGTTTACCTAATTTTTTATAAGTTTTTTTAATTTTTTTAGCAAATCCTATATCCGCATCAATTGTAAATCCTAACTTTAGTTCTATATAGGAATCTGTTCCGTTTTTAATCAATTTAAAAGAACCCTTTGCTTTAAAATCGACACTACCATAAAAACCTTGAATATCACCATTATTATCTTTTTTGCCAATAAAGTATTTTTTTGGCTTAATATTTACCTCTATGCCAGACCCTATACTAGAATTATTTAAAGGAACTTCAGATGTATCATCTGCAACAACGACATCCTCATCTAAGTTTGAATTATCTATTTCACAGTCAGACATATCAAAGGATCCATCTATGTGAACATAATCAAATACATCTTCTATTTCTACATCTGAACCTGTAATTATAAGCTTATCATCAATTTGCTGGATATTCTCTACATCAACAACAAGAATATTCCCATCTCCAAATTCATATGAAAAAACTTCTCCTGGAACCAAATTAAGAAACTCTTCATCAGGATTAGAAATAACATATTCATAATTTACATCGTCTATACTCTCTATAGTATTATAGGATTCATTATACGGAATTACTTTTGTATTATCATTGTATACAAGATAATTATTTGTCTCTTCTTCTAACACAAGAACATTTTTATCATCAAAGTCCTCTGGAGTTTTCTGTAAAAATTCCATCATTGATTGAGTATATAAATTACATTCAAATTCATCAGATAATGGTTTAAGTGTATCTTCTTCAACAAGATAAGCTCGAACAAAGAAGTATTCTGGCATAGAATCAATATCTATTATAACATCTACAACAGATTCCTCTTTTGTTACATTTTCAGTACCAGAGGCCACAAACGTAATACCCTCATTATCATATATTGCTACAATTAGTTCAGCTTCATCCGCAGCATTAAATTCTACCGTAGCAACTCTTTCTTCCACTGATACAGATAGTATCTTATAATCTTCTGACTCTTCAACCACATTCAATTCATCAGATATTTCTTTGTTAATTAAATTTCCTAACGAACCATCACCGCTTATGGTCAAATCATTAATAGTTGAGTCGCAATTCATATTGTCATCTTCTGACAAGGTAATCTCTGATTTTTCACAGAATTCATTTGCATATACTACAAATTCAGTTAAAACCATATTAAAGCTTATTATCAAACAAATAAAATTTAATATTAGTTTTTTTAAAACTCTTCTTTTCATACTACACCTCCGTAAATGATATTAAAAAATTTATACAACTAAGCTAAATATACTATACAAGCCACTTTTTCACAAGAAAACAATATGTATATTGCAAAATTTATGTTTAAAAATGTATTTTTTCTAGCGATATCTCTATCCTCGCAACTGTACTTTAAATATATGCATATACTGGTTTCTTCCCATATTTTTAAGGTAAATCTAGATTAACCAGATTTACCTTATGTAATAATAATAATAATAATAAAATATATTTACTTCTCAACATAAGCCTCCGCCATGTCCGATGTCACTCCACCATAATCATTACCTGGTGCAGCTCCACCCTTAGGTACAAGAACTATCTGAATTCCCTCGAGTCTCTTTGCATAGCCTGCTGTTCCTGACTCTTCGCCATTCTTAGCCCAGCCAAGCCAGCCAAAGCTTTGAGCGTGTACTCTATAGTAAATGTCATACTTCTCCCCCATCTCACCTGTAAGGTCGATACAGATTGCCTCAAGACGCTTAGCTTCTCCAGAAGTTCCTGACATTGCGCCATTCTTCTTCCAGCTTGCTCTTGTTGTATCCTCTGGCTTTCCATCCTTCCAGCCATAGGTTTGAACGTGAGTTGTATATACTATATCTCCATCGCAAGGCTTATTAGTTAAATTGATATTGATACCCTCAAGTCTCTTCGCAAGTCCTGAAGTACCACTCATCTGACCATTATACTTCCATCCCTGCCAGCCAAATGACTGTACATGGGTTCTGTAAGCAACATTTGGTGCATCAGCACCTGGTATTACAGGATTTGTATTGCTTGTGGGTGCGTAATTTACGATTGGTGATGAACCCACTGTAGCAATATAGCACTCATTTCTATCTATCTCAGGATAGAATGGAAGATCAAATTCACTTTCATCCTTTCTCAAAACAACTATCTGAATTGCTTCTAATCTTTTTCCTAAACCTGCCGTTCCTGCTGGTGCGCCATTTTTCGCCCAATTCAGCCAACCATAGGACTGTGCGTGTACTCTATAATAAACACTGAATTTGTTTTTATCTGCTCCTGTAAGCTGAATCTTAATAGCTTCTAATCGTTTCGCCTCACCTTCGGTACCATTCATTTCACCATTAGCTGACCAAGGTAACCATCCATAGGATTGACAATGTGTTGTGTATTGAATTCCAAGATCGTAATAATTTAAGGCTTCATTATCATCCAATTTTATCTTTATACCTTCTAGACGTTTTCCACTACCTGTAGTACCCGAAACTGATCCAGTAAAGTACCAAGTACTTTCATCATATTCGTCCCCTTGCCAACCATAAGACTGAACATGCGTAATATAATTTAATTCTACATTAAGTTTTTCTATCTGATTTAAGTCAACATCTTCATTTACAACATACACGTCATAAGTACAACTCAATTCTTTGCTACCTGTTCTTGTACATGTTATGGTTGTTCTTCCTTGCTTGAGCGCTGTTACAGTGACTTTATTTCCCGAAGACGAATCTATGCGTAATATGGATTCATCTCCACTTTTCCATTCTATATTGTGATTTATACACACATTAGAACCAACTAATATGGAGCATGTTTTACCTTCATATATACTAACAATACCTTCACCAACCGCAATGTTCTCATCACTAGCCATATCATTACCAACATCCCAGTATTCCTTATATAAATATATTTTTCCATCAGCCATATTAAATGGAACAACCCTAGTGGTTGTCCAATCATAATATATTGTTGGGAAATCATATATCTGACCATTTGTGTTGTCTATCGTTAACCATTTTCCATCCACATATATCATATTCCATGCATGATTATCCAATACAGAGCTTATCTCAACACAAGGAATACCAACGGAATTAAACATTGCAACAGTCATAACTGAAATATCTCCACATATTCCATGTTTTGTAGCAACTTTACAATCAGCACAATTAGCATCATTACCTTTATAAATTATATTTTCAACTAACCATCTATGTAGTACAACTGTCTTTTCAAAATCAGTTGTACAACCCTCAACCAATTCGTTAGCAAATTCATATATTTCATTTGCCTCATATCTCTCTAGACTTTTTTCAAAATCGCTTAAAACGTTCTTATAATTCTTATTAACATAATCAAAAAACTCTATTCCAGCCAAATAATTTTCTTCTGTATAATCAGAAATGCTTCTTCCAAAATACACAACTCCATCACGTATTATAAATTCCACTACCAAATAGCTATTATAACTATCAACATCATCAAACCAACTCCATAGCATATATACCGTATTTTCTTGTAAACCTACGACACTATTTAATGTGCTGCCAGAACCGTTAGTAAGTTGTCCCCACACAGTAGTTCCTGAAATAGTCTTATAATTATTACTTTCTTTGTCGTACTTAGTTATATAGGAATACATTTCACCATCATCATAAACATCATCGAATCTTCCTGAATATTGATTGTATTTGTTAAATGTAAACTTTATTTTCCCCTGATAATTCTCATATTTTGCATATGGTGCAGACTGGAGACCATAACAGTACTCCTTCTGCCATATTATATTTCCATCAGTTGTTATATAATCCTTAGACTTTGCTTGAGCTGGCATCTGCTTAGATACAGATAAAGCACAAAGCAACAATATAATTACAACAGGTAATACTCTTCTCTTATTCATAACAATCCCTCCTAAAGTAATTTTTATAAACTAAATATACCAAAATTTAGAGAGAAATTTATTAAAATGTAAATATTGCAAAAATTTATGTAAAAAACAACAAAAATAACTCGCAGAAAGCTTAAATAAATCATTAACTTCCTGCGAGTTATAGGTAACTCAATTTACAAATTCAATTTTTTATTTTGAGACATAGGCCTCTGTTTTATTAGATGTCACTCCACCAAAATCATTAGCTGGTGCAGCTCCACCCTTAGGTACAAGAACTATCTGTATACCCTCAAGTCTCTTAGCATAGCCTGCTGTTCCTGACTCTTCGCCATTCTTAGCCCAGCCAAGCCAGCCAAAGCTCTGTGCATGAACTCTATAGTAAATGTCATACTTCTCACCCATCTCACCTGTAAGGTCGATGCAGATTGCCTCTAGACGCTTTGCTTCACCGCTGGTTCCTGACATTGCGCCGTTCTTTTTCCAGCTTGCTCTTGTTGTATCTTCAGGCTTTCCATCCTTCCAACCATAGGTCTGAACGTGAGTTGTATATACTATGTCGCCATCGCAAGGCTTATTAGTTAAGTTGATGTTGATTCCCTCAAGTCTCTTTGCCAGACCTGAAGTACCACTCATCTGACCATTATATTTCCATCCCTGCCAGCCAAATGACTGTACATGGGTTCTGTAAGCAACATTTGGTGTATCAGCACCTGGTATTACAGGATTTGTATTACTTGTAGGTGCATAGTTTACTATAGGTGATGAACCTTCCTTAGCTATGTAGCTTTCAGTTCTCACTGAAGTAATTCCTTCCATCTTCTGATTGAAAGCTTCACCCTTCTTAACTACTACAATCTGGATACCCTCAAGTCTCTTTCCATAACCTGCTGTACCTGATGGTGCTCCATTCTTAGCCCAGTTAAGCCATCCGTAAGACTGTGCATGAACTCTGTAATATACATCGTATGCATCCTTGTCCGCTCCAGTAAGCTGAATCTTGATAGCCTCAAGTCTCTTTGCTTCACCTTCGGTACCATTCATATCGCCATCAGCTGACCATGGGAGCCATCCGTAGGACTGACAGTGTGTAGTGTACTGGATTCCAAGGTCTACGTCCTTGCCTACTTCTGCTGAGTTTACAACTATGTTAATACCCTCAAGACGCTTTGCCTTGCCAGATGTACCAGACATAGTTCCGTTAGACTTCCATGTTTTAATGTCTGAAGCATTACCTTCCCATCCAAAGGACTGGATGTGGGTACGGTAGGATGTGTTGATGGTTGGGTAGTACTTAGGAGTGTCTGGTTTTTCTTCATCAGTTGTCTTAGCTTTTACTGTTATAGTACAACTTGTTGATATTCCACTACCATCAGTAGCTGTAGCTGTAATAGTTGCATTGCCTGCTTTAACGGCTGTTATCTTACCATTAGAATCAACAGTTGCAACACTCGTATTATTAGATGACCACACAATAGTTTTATTAGATGCATTATCAGGTAATACTGTAGCAGTTAACGTAGTTGTTTCACCCTCATTTAACGTAATTGAGGATTTTGAAACACTTACCTTTTCAACTTGAACTTTATTTACATTAAATGTCTCTTCTATGCTTCCACAATATATACCAATACCAGAAACAGTTATAGTATATTCACCCTCATTAGTCACGTTACAGTTTCCAATAACTTCGTAATCTTCACCTTCATTAAGTATTACTCCATTTACCTTTAACTGAATAATTGGAGTATTCTCTTCTCCAGAATATTCAACATCTAGAACAGTTAATTCAGATGATTGGCTAATATCTATTCTATCCTTGCATACAAGAATTTCCTTGGCTCCTGATACTTCCTCCGTTGGATTGTAGCTTATGGTCAATGCTCCATTTGCATCAGCAGTATATTGTCTGATGTATAAAATATTATCTGGTGTTAACTCTCCACTAAATGGTATCTTTTCTGATGATTCCTTTAAGACATAAAGGTTATAATCTGTGTTTGCAAGAAGTCCAGTATACTCTACAGCATTATCATCAGCAGTGGTTACTCGCTGTATGTAATCAGAGTTAATACTTGGTACCATCGAAGTCGTATTGTTAAATTGTACATTATTATTGTTTGACAGTATTACATCAGTACTTTCATTTTCTGTTTTTATCTCACCTCCATTATATGATGGAGCTACAGTATTACTTGATATAGATTCATTTGAAGTATTAATTGTGTATCCTATAATATTAACAGTATCATCACAGTATAAATTAACTAAGTTTGTATTGTTGGTAAGATCTAATTCACTAATATCAGTACTATAACACAATAATTCAGTTAGTAATGTACAATTACTTACATCTAATGATTTAATTGGACTCGCTCCACAATTTAATTTTTTTAATTGCGTACATTTACTCACATCTAACTCCGTTAATTCATAACTACCATAACAATTTATTTCAGTTAATAAAGTACAATTACTAATATTCAAAGCTTTAAAACAATTGTTAGCGCAATGCAAATTATTTAAATTTACACAATTACTCAAATCCAAAACACCAACTAATGAATCATTTCCACCACAAGTTAATGATTCTAATTTATTGCAATTACTTAAATTCAACTGACTTAATTCATTACGACTGCAATTTAAATCTATTAATTCCACACAGGAGCTTAAATCTAATGTTTCAATGTCATTAAAACCACAATCTAATTGTTCTAGACCTGTGCAATAATTTAAATTCAATGTTGTTAGTTTATTTTCCGAACAATCTAAATAATATAATACATTTTTGTCAATATTCAATGTATTTAATTTATTATACGAACATTGTAATTCATATAGGGATGTGGAATCACTTAAATCTAATGTAGTTAAATTGTTATTCATACAATTTATTCTAGCTAGTTTAGGACAATTATCTAGTTTAAGAGATGTCAATGAATTATCATTACAAACCAACCAATATAAGTCTTCCAAATTACTTAAATCTAGAGATGTCAAAGAATTACCACTGCATTGTACCAATTGTAATTTTTCAAAGTATTCAATTCCTGTTAAATCACTGATTCCACAGTTATTAGCTTTAAAACTAGTTACATAATTTATTTCATCTTCTGACAGTACACCATCATCCGAATCATATTCCAAAATAATTTGTCTAAATTTATCATCTGGGAAGTTTTCTTCATTTATAACAACCCCTTGTACTTCTGTAGTTCCACCACCTTCTTCTGTAGTTCCACCACCTTCCTCAGTAGTTCCACCTTCTTCTGTGCTTCCACCACCTGTTTCAGTATCTTTCTTTTCCAACCTAAAAAGAACTCTCTTTGCACTATTTCCAACTTTAACATCTTTTAAGTTTAAATCATATCCGTCTTTGATGGCTTGAATGACATGTTCACCGGGCTCCAAATACAAACTTGCTAAACCATCCTTGTTTGTTTTTTTATAATTTGTACCATCATTAACATTAGCTCCAATTATAGGTTTGCTAGTTTCATTATCAACAACACTAAATGTTATCTTATAGCTCAAATATGGACATTCTCCAATAGAAAAATCATCCTTATCTATAGACCAATACCAGTCACATATCTTAAAATCCTTAGAAAAATCCTTATCTAAGTTTAGTTCATCGATCTTTTTAGACTTAAATACAATTTTTATTCCTGCTTTTGCAACAAATTCTCCATCAACACAATTTGAGCATGCATGTTTTTTGTCTTCACTTTTTGTAGACGCATTTACTATATTGAATGCTGCTTTTGCTTCTACTCCAAAATTTCCAGTAATTTTTGCAGTAAATATTTTATCATCTAAAATCTCAACTTCTGGTCCTGCCTCGATACCAACGTATACAGTACCTTCAACTCCAGCATCGAATTCCAAAACAGGAGTTGAATTCAAAGATTCAAATCCTGTTTTGGTTGATATTCTAGCTCCAACCATACCAGTTATTGAACCCTTAATTTTACCTTTAATTTCTGCACTTAATACAAGACGTGGTTTAATCTTAATAGATATCACATCAAATGATCCAATTTTACAATCCATATTGTTTAATGAGATACCGTTGGATTTTACTTTACCAGATAATGAAAGTTCAAAGTCAGCATTTGCTTCAGCTTTTAATTCTACATACTTATCTTTTTTACTGATATATACTTTAACACTTAATTTAACTCCATAATTAATGCTACCATCTAATTTAACCGAAAAATTACCACTAGAATCTTTTACTTCACAATTTGGAAAATCATACGATGATGAAAATTCCTTTGAACCTTCGTAATCTTTGGCATAGGTCTGTACATCATCAGTAACCTCAACCATACCATTGTACACAATACCTTCATCACATGTTCCTTCTTCAACAACAAATTCATCAGTACCTGCACCTTCATCTATTCTGAAGTAGTCAAATACCTCTTCTATGGTTGTTTCCTCACCTACAATAGTAACAGTTGTACCATCTACAGATATACTTTTAACCTTTACTATCAACACGTCTGATTCATCATCTGTATACTCATAGGCAAACACATCACCAGCAACTAATGAAAGTATCTCATCATCTGCATTCTCTATAACATATGTATTATTTTCTTCATCAATACTAGTTACCTGATTAACATCATCAGATGTCTTCTCAATACGCTTTGTATTTTCAGCATATACAGCAAAGTTATTTGTTTTATCATCATCAAAGTTTAATACTAACTCCTGATTGAAATCATCAGTTGTCTTAGCAAGAAATTCCTGCATTTCCTTAGTATACATAGATGATTCATATTCATTTGATAATGGTTGTAAAGTATCATAAGCAACCAAATACGCTCTTATATAATAGTAATCTGGCATTGCATCAGTATCAATATCAACATATGCCTGAGTCTCTCCTGCATAAACATCTAAAGAACCCGACATAAGAAGCTGGTCATTAGCCTCATCATATATACCGACTACAAGCTTACAATCTGCTAGAGTTTCAAAGTCTACTACAGCTACTGTATCTACCATCTCAACAGAAAACACATTATATCCATCTGTAGCTTCTTGTTCACTGGTTACATCAGATAACTCACTCTCAAATAATGCACCTAATGAATTATTTGCTTCTATGTCTATCTCGCCTAAATCAGTAGCTACATTTTCATTTATATTATCAACCTGCTGGTTAGTATATGACATATTATTGCCACAAGCATATGCAACAACATCAGTTATAACTAGATTAACAGTTAACAGAATACATAACAAAGCTGATAATATACATCTTTTGTTCTTCATGTTATTCTCTCCTTTAGTATATATATTTATTATATTATAGTCTTACTACGTTTTATTGAGAAATATAGGCTCGTGTATCCTTGGATGTAATACCACCATAATTATTCCCCGGTGCAGCTCCACCCTTAGGAACTAGTACAATCTGGATTCCTTCAAGTCTTTTAGCATACCCTGCTGTTCCTGATTCTTCGCCATTCTTAGCCCATCCTAACCAACCAAAAGTCTGTGCATGCACACGATAATACACATCATAATGCTCTGCCTTCTCACCAGTAAGGTCGATGCATATAGCTTCTAAACGTTTCGCTTGTCCACTAGTGCCAGACATCTCACCATTTTTCTTCCAACCTTTTCTGGTAATGTCATCAGGATTCCCCTGCCAGCCATATGTTTGTACGTGAGTAGTGTATACTATATCTCCATCATATGGACAGTTTGTAACCTTTATATTTATTCCTTCTAGTCTCTTTGCTTTACCACTAGTTCCACTCATGGCTCCGTTAATTACCCAATTTTGCCATCCATAGCTTTGAACATGAGTCTTATAGCTTACTATAGGTGCATCAGCATTGCCAGGAACTTTTATTGTTTCTTTATCCATGGATATATATGGTGTGAAATTAAATTTAGATGATGAACCATTAATACCTGCATAATCCAAACCCGGACCTACTTCTCCGTCCTTCACAATTACAATCTGAATACCCTCAAGACGTTTTCCGTATCCAGCTGTCCCTGCAGGTGCACCATTTTTAGCCCAGCCTAGCCAGCCAAATGACTGCGCATGTACTCTATAATAAATATCATATTTGTAACTATCCTCTCCTGTAAGCTGAATCTTTATAGCCTCTAGTCGCTTTGCTTCTCCACTAGTACCACTTATTTCTCCATTACAAGACCATGGCATCCATCCATAGCTTTGGCAATGGGTACTATACTGAACTCCAAGATTAGAATTTCCAGACAAGTCAATCCATATGTTTTCAAGTCTTTTGGCTTCTCCAGAAGTACCTGCCATCTGACCATTTATCATAACACCTTGTGAATCACCATATGTTTGTATATGAGTGTGATAGGATACATTTACATCGGGTATATCTGATGTATTCCCTGTATCTGAATCATTATCATATTCTATATCATCATCAAAATCTTCTTCATCTGATTCATCTTCACTTTCTGAATTATCATACAGAGAATTAGTATATGCTTTAATTCTAATATTTCCGTCATGCAAATCTGTATTCATATCATCCCAATCAGTTCCACCATAACTAATAAAACTTTGTCCTGGCTTACTTGAAGGCATTTCATTTACTCCTATCAATTTTCCAGTTCCCTCATAATAAACTTGTGCATACGCCCCTGGATGTTTACTAGTATCCACACTTTGCTTAATTACAACAGAAAAAATATCGCCTTCTTCCAATATCACTTTTTCATTTAACTTTACAGTGTGAAAACCCGCAAATTCTTCGTAACCATCTTTTATTTCAGAAACCAATTCGCCTCCTATAGGAGAATCTGTACTATCTAATTTGTATATGGAAACACTATAACTCATATCAGGTGTTGATGTATAAAACCCGACCGCCTCAAGACTCTGACTGTATTTTTGAGCAGTAAATATGTTTGCTGAATATATAGTAGTTATACCACGTTGTCCAATTAAGGCTATTGAATTTGTACCATCATATTGGTAATTAAAATCATAATTATCAACAGATTCAAAATCATATGCAAATGCGATTCCATCTTTTTCTTTACTATAATGATGTAAAAGACCAACATCATAATACGAAATCCAAAAATAACCGTCATTATCTATATTGTTTGAAGTCCCATGACTGTTTTTTACTAACCATGCACCATTTCCTTCAGGAATATATTCCACTCCCGAAATAGTTTTCTTAAAAATATTCTTATCTATTGTGTCATCCCATCCTACAATAACCACATCATGATTCTGAGAATATATATCTGGATTATAAAAATAACAATCCATTTTTCCATTTACACTTTTTTTCTCCATATAATCATATGGATAATATAATATACCAGCAGTTACACATCCGTGTTTTTGAATCATTCTCTTAATGTTATATCTTTCATTCATAGGAATCCAATATGCATTCTGCAGATGAGCTTTACATGCTTTATACCCATATTTATCATCAATTTTTGTTATGTATTCAGCATTATCATATCTCGCTACAGATTCTTTAGCTGGAGCAACCCAACTTGCAAAACACATAGTCGTCCTATGATTATTACCACCTGCAGTTAAAAAGTTATCACCATTTAAAATCTCAGCCCTGTCATCTACAGTTCCACCTAATGGGTCTGTAGCGTGATTATATACAAACCACGCAAGCTGAGCCTCTGAATAATCAGGATTTCTATCTCTACCATCTATAATTGCTTCACTTTCAGCTGCACTTATAGCTGCAAAACTCCAACACATATCAAATTTACCCTGATTTTTGACTTCAGTAATATAACCATAATCTCTACTATCGTATTTTTTTGGTAAACTTCCTTCATCGTTGACTAAATCATTACTATCCAGTAATTCATTATTATGATTATCTGTACTCTCCTCTGCATAAACAACATAGTTAACAGAACTAAATATTATACACGCACACAGAAAAATCCATATCAAAATTTTAATTTTTCTCATACTCTCCTCCTTAGTAAATATTTACAATATTATACTACTCTTCTGAGTTGTAGTGCAACCCATTTCTACATCTAATAATTTTATATACATAGATTTATAATTAAAGATAATAGTCAAATGGGGTGTATTATATGGAAAAATTTGATGTTACAACAAGAATAAAAGAATTGTGCGTTAACAAAGGAATTAGTTTTTACAGGTTAAGTAAAATCAGCGGAATTCCACAAACTACATTAACTAATATGTTAAATCGTGGAACAACTCCTAGTATATTTACATTAGAAAAAATTTGCGTTGCATTAGACATTTCTTTGTCTCAGTTTTTTGACATTAATGATAGTATTAAAGACTTACCAATCGACCAACAAGAATTATTAAAGATGTACATCAAACTCCCTGACAACAAAAAAGAATTACTTAAAGCCTATATACAAGGTCTTAGCCAATAAAAAAGCTCCCTTACGGGAGCTTTTTTATTTACTAACCAACCATCTACTCTACCTCTGAAGTACAGTGTGGACACTTAGTAGCTTCAATATTTATATCACTCTTACAGAAAGGACATACCTTAGTAGTAGCTGCCTCTTCTTCTGCTTCTTTCTTCTTGCCAAGATCAGCAAGCTTGTTCATACCCTTAACCAAAAGGAAGATTATGAATGCCATAATCAGGAAATTAATAACAGCAGTCAAAAAAGCGCCGTAGTTAATATACTGATCACCTGCAAGATGAACACTTCCTTGAATCTCTCCACCACCAATGCAGTTAATAATTGGATTAATTACATTGTCAGTAAGTGATGTTACAAGGCCTTGGAACGCACCACCGATAATAACACCAACAGCTAAGCTCATTACATTTCCCTTAAGGGCAAATTCTTTAAATTCTTTTAAAAATGCTTTCATTTGTTTATCTCCTTTTTATCTATATAATATTTAATTTGAAAGTTATATAAAATATATTATCTGATAACTTACTGAACATAATCCCACGCGTTATATGTTACACCTGTATCAGTCTCGACATTAATTATTCCTGGTACATATTCTGTAATTCTAACCTTTCCTGTGTTTGCATTAACATAATGATATTGGAAAGCTCCTGTGTAGGATCTAAATGTAACCTTGTATTCACCATTAGACAAGTCTGAAGTTAAAATATATGAACCATAATTACCTAACCAATCAGTTATACTATGTTTTTCATCTAAGTAATTATACACTGCTTTATAAGCCTGATCCTTACTTATGGTCTTTTTCTCAACAAAGCCTGCTGTACCTGGCTTTGCAGGAAGTGAATTTGGAGCTTGATAGTACTTTGGTACAAGGACTATCTGTATAGCCTCTAATCTCTTACCCATACCAGCAGTGCCTGATGATTCACCATTTTTAACCCAATTAAGCCAACCGTAACTTTGAGCATGTACTCTGTAGTACACATCATAGTAATTGTTTAATTCTCCATATAGTTTTATCTGAATAGCTTCTAATCTCTTGCCTTCTCCAGCAGTTCCTGAAGCTTCTCCATCATAAGACCAATCTTGCCAGCCGTAGCTTTGTACATGCGTCTTGTACATTACACCACCATCTAGAGATTCAACATTTCCATTGTTAACTACAATTCTGATACGCTCTAATCTTTTAGCTTCCCCAGATGTTCCAGCTATGGAACCATCAGATACCCACACCTGATCGCCATAAGACTGTACATGAGTCATATACTCAATCTTAGTATTTTCACTTACATTTGAATAAGTCTTTGCAATATCTACATATGCACATCCAAGAGAACCCTCATAGCCATAATCTTCAGGATAATATCCTGATGGAACAATAACAATCTGAATAGCCTCTAATCGTTTCCCCTGTCCTGCAGTTCCTGCTGGTTCACCATTTTTTGCCCAGCCTAACCATCCATAGGTTTGTGCATGTACTCTATAGTATATATCATACTTTGAGCTGTTAGCTCCTGTAAGTTTAATCTGAATAGCTTCTAATCGCTTAGCTTCTCCTTCAGTACCATTTAACTTACCGTCAGTTGACCAGTCAAGCCATCCATAACTTTGTACATGAGTTCTGTAGCTTACACCTAATCCACTTCCCTCAACATCAATTACTATGCTTTCTAGTCTCTTTCCCTCTCCAACTGTACCTGATACAGCACCATCTGATTTATAACTATTTTCCCATCCATATGTCTGTCGATGAACCTTATATTTTACAGATGGTGTTGTCGCGGCTTCTGCCACAACAACACCATTCATAGATGAAAATCCTGTTATTACAAGGGCTAATATAACAAGTACAGCAAATAATCTTTTGCTAATCCTCATTAGTATCACTCCTTTTATTATCTAACAATAAGTGACTTTCCAGTCATCTCCGCTGGCTGTGGAAGCTCCATAATCTCAAGAAGCGTTGGAGCGATATCTGCAAGACATCCACCCTCACGAAGCTTAACATCCTGTCCATAGTTGTAAAGTATAAATGGAACTGGATTAGTTGTATGTGCTGTATGTGGAGCACCTGTCTCAAAGTTAACCATCTGCTCTGCATTACCATGGTCAGCACAAATAAAGAGAACACCGTCAACCTGCTTAACTGCCTCTACAGCAGCTCCTACACACTGATCAACTCTCTCTACAGCTGCAACTGCAGCTGGGATGATTCCTGTATGACCAACCATATCAGGGTTTGCAAAGTTAATAATAATTACATCGTACTTATCTGAAGTAATTGCCTCTACAAGGTTTACACCAACCTCTGGAGCACTCATCTCAGGCTTTAAGTCATAAGTTGCTACAGCTGGTGACTTAACAAGAGTTCTGTCCTCATCCTTATTAGGCTCCTCGAGACCACCATTGAAGAAGAATGTTACGTGAGCATACTTCTCAGTCTCTGCAAGTCTAAGCTGAGTCTTTCCACATGCAGCAAGGTATTCTCCTAAAGTATTTGTAATCTCCTGCTTCTTAAATGCAATAATCTTGTTAGGTATGCTCTCATCATAATCCTTGAAGCATACATAAGTAAGTGGAAGCTTTCCACCCTTTCTATCAAAACCATCGAACTCATCTGCGCAGAACGCTCTTGTAATCTCTCTAGCTCTATCTGGACGGAAGTTGTAAAAGATAACTGAATCATTAGCCTTAACTGTTGCAACTGGAGCACCATTCTCCATAATTACTGTTGGAAGAACGAACTCATCAGTCTTCTCATCAGCATATGAATCAGCAACAGCCTGTACAGGGTCATTTGCCTGAACACCCTCACCATATACCATAGCTGCATAAGCCTTCTCTACTCTATCCCAGTTATTATCTCTATCCATAGCATAGTAACGACCTGAGATAGATGCAACCTTACCTACACCAATCTCTGCCATCTTCTCTACTAACTCTGCCACATAATCCTTACCTGATGCAGGCGGAGTATCTCTACCATCAAGGAATGGGTGTACGTATACATTTGAAAGGCCCTGCTTCTTACAAAGCTCAAGAATTCCATATACATGTGTATTGTGACTGTGAACACCACCATCTGAGAGAAGTCCCCAGAGATGAAGGTCTGAATTATTCTTCTTACAGTTCTCAATAGCTTCAAGCATTGCTTCATTATCGAAGAAATCACCATCCTCTATAGCCTTTGTTATTGATGTTAAATCCTGGTAGATAATTCTTCCGGCACCAATATTCATATGTCCAACCTCTGAATTACCCATCTGTCCATCAGGAAGACCAACTGCAAGTCCTGATGCATTACCCTTTACAAATGGACACTCAGCCATAAGCTTATCCATAACAGGTGTATTCGCCATAGCAATTGCATTGCCCTCAGCTGTTTCGCTAATTCCATAGCCATCAAGTACCATTAATACTACTGGTTTCTTACTCATTTTATTTATCTCCTTTTAAATTAAAATCTTATTAGATGCTCGTTACAATGAGCCATGTTCAGCCCTCGCAACACGAACATTATATATCATATCAGCTCTTATTTTCAAGGGATATGTTATATTTATTAAAGCTCTTCATCATTCCAATCACTTTGACTGATTACTCTATATGTTTCTTTATTTTTCTTCCCTCTATGTTCTACAACTACGAATCTTATCAACGCAAATATAGCAAATGCTCCAATTACTATTGCACTTACTAACTCTGAACTAATCACAGCATTTTTATGATTATCACCTTCTTCACCACGTTGCTTTCTTGCTGGTGGGTCGAATTCTAAGAAATTAACACCTTCAGTACCCTCTGCTTTTGTGAATGATGCGCTGTATTTTGTTTTTATGTATGGAAATTCGTCTAATTCACTAATATCATCTGTCCATCCAAGGAAGTACGCTGTAATATCACTTATTTCAGTTTCAATTTTATCAGGATAGGAGTAAACATCTGTTGCATACCCAAGCATAATATCCTTAGGATATTCATTGTAAACATATTCAATGAAATTTTTTGATATGCCATGATATTCACTGGTATAATACAAATCCCTTGCACCAAACAAATGTAGTATCTCGTGGGCATAGGTGTCTGGATTTACATTTTCTCCCCCTGTCCATCTTAGATTTATAAGGCAAAATTCCTCGTAAAAATTGCGTTTGTAACCCGGATTATAGCAATAAGCTGTACATGCGTCAGCCTCTCCATCAATAAAAACCATATATCCAATACTATTTGCATTATACTTTTTTAAGATTGCTTCTGTATCTATCTTATTCTCAATATAGTCGTACATACTATATACAAGTTTATCAGTTTTATCACCCTTAGCGGTTGCCTCTGTTCTTCCAGAAAACGCTTCCTTGTAAGATATTCTATAAGTAAGCTCTCCGTCAACTGATGTGTCATATATAAGTTTTACATCCTTACCATATCTCTTGCCTTCTTCAATTATGTAATCACAGGCTACTTTTACGTTATTAGCCACCAACTCTTCATCACTTTCAAGCCACTGTGAATTAGTATCATCTAAATAAATGGTTACTAAAACACTTGTCCCATCTAAATATCTAGCACTTCCTGTTGACATGTACCCCCAATTACTATACGGCTCGCCAGCATCCTTTTGAGTTAGCTGGGTATAATTAGTTTCTTCTTCCTTCTTACATCCGCCAAGTAACATACACACTAATAAAACCAATACAATCTTAAATCTTTTCATAAGCTATTTAATAATACTCCCCTAAACTTACTCCATTTATTCCGAGAGGTATCTCATGGTCAAGCCCTATAAAATGCTCTCCATCATTCCAAAGTACCTCTTTGACAAATGTATATTTCTCCTCATCCCAGGTTGTGAAATCATCTAAAACCATTCCACCTGTATCACCTGAATTCGCATTAAAACACCAAAATGTATGATGTAATTTATATTCTCCAATAAGCTGCCTCATATATGTCATCCACTCAAGGTTTGGCTCTTTCATAAAGCCACCCCATTCACCTATAAGAAGTGGCGCTATATTTTCATCATGGATATATAACCAGTTTTCATACCAGCAATCTTCCATTAAACTCTCATATGTAAAATCACCTTCAAACCAAGGCTGAGCATATACCGTTGGACCATAATCATGTGGTGAATAAACCAGCTTATTCTGATACTCTCCCAAATCCACAGGATAATCAGCAACACCTCTAAGATTTCCACCCCACCAGTTATAGAAGTAGTCATCTTCGTTCTGAGATGCATAATCTCCGTTAGCCTTAATGTCTTTTGGATATATCTCAATACCTTCTACCATAACAAGTACATTAGGATTTTTTGAAAGTACAGCATTTGCTGCCTGTTCCGCCACATATTTCCAGTTATTCTCCTTAGTAGAATCATTCCATATAGCAGCAGCGTCTCCCTCATAATGCTTGCCGTGTGGCTCATTCTTAAGGTCATAGGCTATAATTGTGTCATCTCCCTTATATCTATCCGCCATCCAAGATAGGGCAAACAAATAGTCATCTGCAGAAATCTTCTCAGTATACCAAAGATTTACAACATGTCCACTAGCATTGGTCTCCGCACTGTGAATATCAATTATCACCTTAAGACCATTCGCTCTTGCCTGTCCTATAAAGTATTCGAATATCTGTAAGCTATCCATGCCGACAAGATAGTCATTTGTTGCCTGGTTAAAATTAGCCTGTGGATATTCTCCTTTGGACCACTGTAGAATAAGCTCAGCTGAAAACGGAACTCTTATTACATTAAATCCGTGATTTGCTATTTCCTGAATAGATGTATTCATATCACCGGCCCAAAGTCCATCAAATGTGTTAGTTCCAGTGTTATATCCAAACCAGTTAATACCAGTAAGCCAAACCTCATTTCCATCCTTATCTACAATCTTATTACCTTTCACAGATAGCCAATCATCTGTAGTTGGTTCTGGCACATCCATAGCGCCATAATCAACATCTCTATCTACAGTTACGTGATTTGATATCTCTGTAGATGCATCTGAACTATTATCACTGTTTTCATTATCACTAGAAACTGTATTATTTTGATTAGATGAATCACTTGGTTTCTCCTGATCTATATCTTCGCTGTCTGAAGCATTGTCCAAGTTAGCAGTTTCCTGTTCAATTGTTTCACCATCATCCTTCATTCTATTTTTCTGTATTTTCATACCAAGCAGTATTCCAAGCAAAAACACAACTATAAATGCCTGAATAAAGATGATTACTTTCAATTTATTATTCATTAGAAGTTACCACCGTTCCATCCCCAATTAGTAGTAGCCTCATATTTTACATAAATATGATCCGCCTTAATTCCAAGAACCTGTCCATATATGTCACAGATTTTTCCTGTAAGTGCATCAAAAGCTGCCTTGTTCTCTCCACCAAACACACTTACTTCAACAAATGCTATATCTTCGCTATTATCTCCCCTAAAGTAAAGTGAATACTCATCTTGAAATCCTACCATTAGCCAAGATTCACTCTTTCCTGGTATAGTTGATATAGCCTGACCTAATAAAGTCTTAAGCTCAGTTTCCTGTTCCTTTGTAATCTTCTTACTGATTTTTGAATTAATAAATGGCATAACATGTCCTCCTTATATTTCAATATAAAATATTATATTATTACTCCAAATTACTCTTCGTAATCATCATCTTCTTCAAGTATGTCTACTCTGGCATTTTCGGCAAATTTCTTCTTCATATCCTTACACCAATAGGTATTTGGAAGAGTCATTACTGTAGCCATATCTTCAGTAGCTACTACAGGGAACACATCCCCACTTAAGTATCCTGTTGGTAAAAACTTTCTAGTTACAAGCATAGTAGCAAAATGCACTTTTATCTTGTGACCCTGAAGCAAATATTCAAATCTAAAATTAGGTCTGTCAGAATCTTCTCTGAATTTTCTAACACTAGGTAATAATTCATCTGGGATTGACTCATCTGGAGCATTTCTATAACCAACTATGTCCTTAGCAACCTCTATAAGCTTCTCAGGATTAGCATTGGCCCACTCATCATATGAATAAACAATTACTGCTGGACCATCCATGAACTCTGAGTCATCCTTCATCATAGGGTTAGCCATTACAACCTGAGCATAGTATACATCCCCTTTTTGATATACATCTTTGTATTCTTCATACATCTTATAGAGTTTATCGTCTCTCTTCATCCATAGAGCATGCTCTAAGCTTTCCTTGTATGGCTTTCTCTTATATTTTTTTCTCATCTTTACTAGTGCTTTTTCGTAGTTAAATTCTTTCATTTGCAAATGTTACCTTTCTGTATTGAATTTATATTTGGCTGTATGTATTATAATTAGAATCATTTTGGTAATATGAATTTTGATTGTATCCTTCTTGATAATAATTCTGATTCATCTGATTCTGCATAGCCGCATTACTCATATACTCAGGAAGAATAAAATCATTCTGAACATATCCTCTATAGTTAATCATACCATTGTTATTCTTATAAATCTGCTGCATCTGCTTTAAATATGCCAAGCCTTCATTATTATATCCAAAACGAGCATTTGGACACACCTTAGCAATTTTAGAAGCCAACTCATCTATAGTCGCCTTTTTACAGCCATATACATTAATACCAATATTACCTGTAGCTGTACAAATATAGAGAATCTTTCCTGTTGGAATAAAATTAGTGCTTTGCTTTTGTATATAAACAAGAAAAACATCCTCCAAATACGCAATCTCAGTAAACGCCTTCTTATTAGCTATACAGCGGTCAGACAGCATAATAAATTTATCCTCATATCTCTTGTTAGTAGCCATATTATCAACCTGATTAAGAAGATGTGGATTTCTCTTGAACATACCATTTCCCATAGGATTAGTTAAATTTCTAATACCAAATATAAGCATAAGAACACCTGGTATAAATATGATTAACATAACTACAATATATTCTCCCAAAGTACCATCCATTGCAAATGCAATTGCGGAAAGTAGTGGAAAACCAGTAAACAAAGCTCCAATTATTGTTAATACAATTCCTGAATTTTTAATCTTCTTAAAAACCAACTCTCTTCCCATTATAAACCTCCATCTCTTGTGCTACGTAAAAATTATTTTACACTATCTAATTTAATATTAAGTTTAATCTTAGATTATTCAATCAAAACCAATACTAACTAAATACTATTTTTATTAACTGAAACATTATAACACATATTGAAAAATATATCATTATAAACAGACAAAAAGTGGTCTGGATTTTTAAATCCAGACCACTTAAAAATTTAATTATATTATTCTTAGTAGCAAACAATCTTACCGAAGTCAGCCTTAAGTGATGCACCACCTACAAGACCTCCATCGATGTTTGGCTGAGCGAAAAGCTCTGCTGCATTACCAGCATTTACAGAACCACCGTACTGAATACGAACAGCATCTGCAGTAGCCTGATCATACATCTCAGCGATACACTCTCTGATACCCTTACATACTTCCTCAGCCTGCTCAGTTGTAGCAGTCTTACCAGTACCGATAGCCCAGATTGGCTCGTAAGCGATAACGATATCCTTAACCTGATCAGCAGTAACTCCAACAAGGTCAGACTTAATCTGGAATCTAATCCAGTCCATAGTTACGCCCATTTCTCTTTGCTCAAGTGACTCACCACAGCAAAGGATTGGAACTAAACCAGCCTCGATAGCCTTCTTAACCTTCTTGTTAAGTAAAGCATCATCCTCCTTGAAGTAATCTCTTCTCTCTGAGTGTCCGATAATAACATACTTAACACCAGCGTCAACAAGCATAGCTGCTGAAATCTCACCAGTATATGCTCCGCTCTCCTCAAAGTACATATTCTCAGCACCAACCTGTACATTTGAGCCCTTAACAGCCTCTACTACAGGAACTATATCAATTGCAGGAACACAGTAAACAACGTCTACATCGTCGTTCTTTACAAGTGGTGCAAGCTCTTCAACAAGCTTAACTGCCTGTGAAGGAGTCATGTTCATCTTCCAGTTACCTGCGATAATCTTCTTTCTTGCCATTTTTCTATTCTCCTAATATGAATTATTTTTTGATATGCATCTCACAAAAACTTGTTAGACGATGTGGCAATTACCACATTTATATCATATTATTCAAATTCAAAATTCGCTCGAAATACAAGGCATAGCTTATGAAGGCGTACTAAAGCGTACGCCGATTAAGCTGTAACGCAGTAGTTCGAGATGAATTTTGGATTTCTATCGTATTATAATTATCTGTTGTTAGCTGCTGCTACACCCGGAAGCTCCTTACCCTCAAGGAATTCAAGTGAAGCACCACCACCAGTTGAAATGTGGCTCATCTTATCGCCATATCCAAGCTGGTTAACAGCTGCTGCTGAATCACCACCACCGATGATTGTTGTAGCGTCAGTCTCTGCAAGAGCTGCTGCAACTGCCTTTGTACCTACAGCAAGTGTTGGGTTCTCGAATACACCCATAGGTCCGTTCCAAACAACTGTCTTAGCTGTCTTAACAGCCTCTGAGAATAATGCTACAGTCTTAGGACCGATATCACAGCCTTCCTTGCTTGCATCCATCTTATCAGCGTCACAAACAACTGTATCAACTGGAGCGTCGATAGGATTAGGGAAATCATCAATCATAACTGAATCAACAGGAAGCATAAGGTTCTTTCCAAGCTTCTCAGCCTTCTCCATCATTTCCTTACAGTAATCAATCTTAGTATCATCTACAAGTGACTTACCAATCTCATAGCCCTTAGCCTTAAGGAATGTATAAGCCATACCACCACCGATGATAAGTGTATCACACTTCTCGATTAAGTTAGAAATAACATTAAGCTTATCTGCAACCTTAGCACCACCAAGGATAGCTACGAAAGGTCTTACAGGGTTCTCTACTGCATTACCAAGGAAGTCAATCTCCTTCTGCATTAAGTAACCAACAACTGCAGTATCAACAAGCTTAGCAACACCAACATTTGAGCAGTGTGCTCTATGTGCAGTACCGAAAGCATCATTTACAAATACATCACAGATTGATGCTAAATCCTGTGAGAAAGCCTCACCACACTTAGTCTCCTCTGCTCTGAAACGAGTATTCTCAAGAAGAATAACATCTCCATCATTCATTGCTTCAACAGCAGCCTTAGCGTTAGGGCCTACAACCTCAAGATCAGCTGCAAACTTAACCTCCTGGCCAAGAAGCTCTGAAAGACGAGCTGCTACTGGAGCTAAAGTCTTAGT
>SVEI01000035.1 GCA_015057445.1 Lachnospiraceae bacterium
ACAAGAGCATCATCCCACATTTTCTGAACGCTGGTCCAGTCTTCAAGAATCTCTGACATTCTTTTATGCTCAAGAGAACCCGAACCAAGTCCGGCAAATGCTTTTTTTATATTGTTAACCAGGTTATGTTGAACGATGCACCATTTTTGGCGGGTCATTCAACCCAACCTATCAGAAGCGGATAAACTGTTTCCTAATTTTATCTCCTCTACTTCGGAACAACTGTTAAACGAATAAGGGTAAACTTCTTTAATATATGGGAAGTTTAGGGTCTTGACATTAATTCTACCTTGTAACTCATCTCCGTAGTATGTCAAGGTGCAATCCTTAATCGTTGAATACACCCCATTGCTATTCATATAATACACTGGAATATTTGTAGCACTGTACCCGTTGGATTTTCCTAAGATAATATTGTAAGCTTTTCCATCTATATACAGTTTACTTCCTACATAGTATGTTGTTTTGTATTGCTTTTTTAACACACCCGTAACAATCACCGCATCGGTGGTTTTCTCAAATGAAATATACTCCTCGGTATATCCATCTGTAGATATGTTATAAAACGTCGTCCCGTTATGGATTTCTTTTTTTGCACCGGCTAAAGTGCATGTACTTGATGCCGTCCCCGAAGTATTAACCAAATACGATGTATAGGATGCGGGTGTCGCTGCTTTACCGTCTGCGGTAGACAAAAACACCATTCCTATTAAACACGTAATAAAACTAAGCATTATTCTCCTTGTTAACTTTTTCATCTAAAAATCCCCTTTCTGTGACTTTGTTGTTACTTGATGCCCGCTTTTTTACTTGAGCTACAATCTGCACTTAGCATACCAAAACCGATATCAGCATCCTTTTTTGCAGAAAAATTTTTGAGTACTGCTTTGTATGCTAAAACACACGACTTGTTATCGATTTTAATATGAAGGACTTTATGCAAGGTAGAAAAAAACACCCACCACTTTATTTGTGGTAGGTGCCAAATCCATCATTATTAGACAAACGAAATAATCTGTGGGTGTTATTTGTAAGTTCTTCTTACAAAATGAGTCCTTACCTCGCATCTGTCGAATAACTTTTCTTTTATTGTCTGCTTTGGATCATTAGGGTCTTGCACTTCCCTATATGGGCCCGAAAACGAACCATTCAGTTCTAAAATGTCATCACCATAATTAGTCCATTGTGTTCTTGTATCAATATTGAACATATATGCTCCGGTTAACTCATCACCCATGTATGCCAATACAACTATGTTTGCGTAATATAACAAAGACAAAGGCGCAGGTCTGGTTATTTTGTAATGAATTGATAAAGAATTATCATCATCGAAGCATTTGACCTCTGCATTGCAGGCATTGTATGTAGTGAAGTAGTTATACTCTTTCGCCGCCTCCTCATCTACGCTAAACTCAATATTATCTGTATCTTTTGTTAATACAAAATACTGCGGAGTATCGGTGAGATTGTATAAATAATCAACCTCTGAACACTCTTTAGGTGTAACACTAACCTTTACCGCACGAATAGTTGTGTTTGGGGTTGTGCTTTTTACTTCGCACAATACTCCGTCAATGAAGCCATTGTTGTATGGTGTCTTTTTAACTTCAATTCCCGCTTCTAATATCTCTTTCGAAATAGGAGTTTCAGTCGGCTCCGGTGTAGCTGTTACTTCGGTAGTTGGTTCTGGTGTCGCTACAACATCAACTGCAGGTGTGTTTGTTACAATCGGTTCCTGTACTATCGGTGCATTGGTTGTTTTGTTCTCCTTTTTCTTTGTTACTGTAACGGTTATCTTATATACTCTCTTTTTGTTTTTGGCAGTTACCGTTGTTTTACCCGGCTTTTTACCCGTAATAACACCCTTTTTTACTGTGGCAACCTTCTTGTTTGCTGATTTCCAAGAATACCCCGTGCCTTTTACTTTTACCTTGGTCTTCTGACCGACTTTAATGGTTACTTTCTTCTTGGTGGCTGCATCTGTTGTGTTGCTATATACACCAACACTCGATATTGCCATCGCCATTATCATTATTAATGCTAATACTCTTTTTTTCATAATCATTCCCCTCTCTTTTATATTCCTATTTACACCAATTGCTTTGTTGCTTTCTTGTTGAACGATGCACCATTTTGGGCGGGTCATTCAACTATGCTCGTCCGTTTATATGCTCCAGTATTCTCTCCAAAACAGCATAAATAAATAACGCAACAAACGGTATCAGCAAAAACAGGTTATTTATTAACTCGTTACATTGATATGTATAATATAATGTATCCTCGTTCATGAGCAAATTGTTACAAAAAGAAAACAGAACAAACGCGGCAAGAGACACCGTTGAAAAAATCAATCTCAAGTTACTTTTTGTTTTATTCTTCAACATATTCTTCCTCCATTTCTTTTTCCGGTCCATGACAGCTTTTAGGATGATTGAATACAACTATTCCCGATACATAGAGAACATGTATACCACTCAGTGTCACTACCAACCAAGTTTTTGTTTATGAGATAAGTATAAATGATTTTTTTCAATCAATATATTGAAACTTGCAATAATATTTCAATCATATCAACACATATTTCAAATTTTATTCATTATTTTCAAACAAAGCAAATTGCCGTATTGTTATTTCAAACAAACAAGTGTAAAATGATAAAAAGAAAGGAAGGGGTTGATGATAAATGCTTTTAATTGCAAACAAACCGAGTTGTGAGACTCCTACTGAACTAGAAGTGTTCCCGAAATTCGTTTTTCTCGAAATATGCTAATCTATTCAGGAAAGTTGAGATTCCTACTACCCGCGACAAAATCATCGCAAAGCACATGAACCGGAATAGAAAGCTGCCATTTGGCAAACTCTTAGTAATCTCAAAAAGATTTTTAAATCCCTAGATATAAACCTGTTACAACTTCATGCGCTTCAGTAAAATACTTCTCATTTCACTTGAAATAGTAGTAGGATTTTTACTAATTCTTTTGCAATTGACTTTGAGAATTTACTTTCTTTCAAATCCTTTGAGACGATTATGAAATAAAGTCTGTAAATAAGATCTTCTATGATAATTGATAAGGATTATCTATTTTGATATGCTCCCTTCTAGGTAGACAAATGAAATAATAAAAACTTGTCACTTAGAACCCTCCGGAGCAATGGAACCGACTTCGAAACAGTAACTAAATAACCTATGCACCTGTGGTAAATACTACAGGTGCAAAACTTAGTCAAAAGTGACCTAGTTTTCAATGAGCGTTTGACCTAATTTTCGGTTGACAAATACATCAACGTTGTATTGCAGCTATGTTTGATGTCAGTCTCCCATCTGTCCAACAATGGATACGAAATTATGAATCTATGGGTGCAGATGCATTCACATTGAAAGGGAATAAAAAATATTCCAAAGAATTGAAACAACAAGCGGTTACAAAGAAATCTCGGAGTATTAACGCCTATGGAAAAACATGAAATTTATTTGGGAGCCGCATAAAAACTGCCAGCAGATAATCTCTACTGGCAGGAAAAATTTTATTTTTTTCAATTGTCTACTTGACGGGGGGCAGTTCAATTGCGCGACAGCCCCGTCTTTTGTGATTATAGCGTTAATAAGATGTCTTGAGGTTTAGCTGCATTTCAACATGATAAGGGTTCCTATCTGTTGAACGATGCACCATTTTTGGCGGGTCATTCAACAAAAACATTTGGTGGAACTGTCCAACTTGTTCCAAGAATCTTGAATCCACAAGGAATAAAAACACCTGACTATATTTTTAATGGTGAAAAATTTGATTTGAAGACTGTCACCGGTTCAAGTAAAAATGTTTTGTATAATGCTTTGAAAGGTAAGAAGAATCAAGCTGAAAATTTCATTTTTGATATATCTCAAAACCCATTGAAAGTTGAAGACTTGACAAATCAAGCAAGATTGTTGTTTGAATCAAAAAATAGAGAATTTGTGAAAAGGATCATCTTGATAAAAGATGAAGTCATTTTGAATGTGTTTGAAAGAAAATAAAAAAGAAAACACATGGTGCAACCCAAAGGATGAATCCTTTTTGTGGGGGTCACATATGTGCTTTCATTTATTATACTACATCAAATATAGAAAAATGTCAAGGTTATGGGAGTATATAATAATGCGTGTGAATATGGTGAAATGCGTATTGAAAGACCCACATCAGGTGCTTGTAAATACATGATGTATTATAAAAAAGAATATTGTGTGAAACAATGTGAAAAAGGCAGAATCACTAAAAATAACGAATTGAAAGGTGCAGAGGTGACACCAAGTAAATTCCTTTAGTGGTTCTGTTTTTATATTATCGTCACTTTGGTATTTCTGACGCAAACTGCAAAGACAAATGATACCTGACTGAACAGGGCAAAAAATGTATTTGAAGAAAGGATGGTAAATGACCATGAAAAAAGAAGAATTTGTGAAATTAGGTGTTGAAGAAGAACTTGCAGCAAAACTTGAAACTGCATCACAGGATGAATTGAAGGGGTATATCCCAAAGGCGCGATTTGATGAGGTTCTTATCTGCAACAATAAATGCATTATTATTCTCATCTACAGATAATACTCTCCATTTGATTGGTTCTCTTTTCAATTCCTTAACTGTCTGATAATAACTTCCAAAGTAAGCACAGTCCCATGTTACATTTCCTTCACTGTCAACTCGTGGATTACTTAATCCATAGTCAGCTGCCTTAATTTTATCAGCAGGAACTCCTATAGACATCATACTTAATCCAAATGACATACTTAATACTACTGCTATAGCTTTCCTTATACCTTTTAATTTCATATGTACCTCCAAGTCTGTATTTAATACAATAGTTTGCTAAACTAGCTTACATATTAATTTCGCAAACTCATACTATATTTAATGTGTATCACGTAATGTTTTATTTAACTTTATAAGTCTTCTTCAAAGTCTTATACCCCTTCTTACTAACCTTAATCTGAACCTTAGTTTTCTTCTTAAGTTTAGTTGTCTTAAGTGTGAATTTCTTACCTTTTACACTTGCCTTCTTCCATGCTTTACTACCAACTTTAATCTTAACCGTTGCCTTTGATACAGATAATTTACCTGTTATCTTAGTAGTATTCTTCTTGATACCAAGTGATGAAAGCTTAATTGCCTTAACCTTCTTATCAGCTTTTGGTGCCTCGGTAGGTGTAACAGTCTGTACCGGTACTTGTGTTACCATCGGTGCAGGTATCTGTGTTACTACTGGTGCCTGAATTGGTTGTGTAACAGGCTGCTGAGTTGCAACCGGAGTTATAGTTTCTTCTGGTTTATCTGTAGGCGTAAAATCTTCTTCCTCAACATAACCTGTGATAACTGATGTTACAGTACCAGCGGGTTCCCATACAGAAGATGAAAGATTAATGTGCAAAGCCGGACGGACACCATAATTACCATAGCTGACACCTTCACCAAACAAATCACCCCATCCATTACCACCGATTATACATGCGATATCAGACTCGTCACCAGGCGAACGCAGCCACCAGGCACTATCCCAATAGACTTCTCCTTCTCTCTTATAAGCTCCATTATACTTCACATAATCTGTATTCTTTGCTTCCCTTGATTTGCTATAACATTCATCAAATATACAATTAAATCCGTACGCTTCATTACTTGAGTCTTCTACAGATAAAAGATATACCTTATCTTCTGTATCATTACCACCATCTGTTCCATATTTAGGATTATCGTTATTAATTACTGTTACAGTCTTAATTGCTGACTGTTCATCTTCATTGAATGCCTTATCAATAAAGTTATCACTTGAATAATCAATACCGTCACTATTAGACGTTGTTCCATATCCATTAAGCCAACTTCTTATTGTACTTGTTTCCCATGTTACAGCTTCATTTGTTTCATTGTACTGCTTACAATCAAGACTCCTATCTGCTACAAATAAAGCATCATCTCCGTCAACAGATAATACTCTCCATTTAATAGGTTCTTTATTCCATGCTACAGACGACTGATAATAATTACCAAAATATATACAATCCCATGTTGTTACTCCATCCTCTACCACAGGATTATTTATAATATTATCTGATATACCATCATTACCTTCGGAATCTGTTGTACCTGCGACAGACCATACAGATGAAGATGACAGATTAATCTGCAATGCAGGACGTACACCACTATTCCATAATGCCTCCCCTTCAGTAGAAATCCATCGACTAGATCTTACAACACTTGCGCTACCAAACATACTCCCTGTCGAACGTAACCACCAGCTATTATCTCTAGGATAATCATAATTGTCCACATTATGTGTTGCTTTGAACATCACATAATCCGTATTCTTTGCATCTCTTGTTAAACTTTCATCAAATGTATTATCAAATCCATACTCTGAATTACTTGCTTCTTCAACTGATAACAAATACACCTTATCTTCTGTATCATTTCCTCCGTCTTTTCCATTTGAAGGGTTATCATTATTAATTACTGTTGTAGTATTAATTGCTGACTGTTCTTCTTCCGTAAACGCTACATCTATAAAGTTATCTGTTGAATAATCAACACCTTTACTATTATAAGCTGCTCCATAACCGTTAAGCCAACTTCTCATAGTACTTTTTTCCCATGTACTCTCACCGTAAGACTTACTGTCAAGATTCTTATCAGATACTATAAATGCATTATAGTCTTCATCTACAGACAATACTCTCCACTTAATTGGTTCCTTTGTCCACTGCAATATCTGGTTATAACTTCCAAAATATATACAATCCCATATTGTTACACCATTCTTTATCACAGGATTATTTATAATACTATCCGACAAACTATCATTACCATTTGAATCCGTTACACCTGCAACAGACCATACATCCAAAGAAGATAGGTTAATCTGCAAAGCCGGACGGACACCATTCTCATAATAGTCGACATGCCAACCATCACGGCTGTCATCATCGCCACTTCCATTGTACCACACATAACTCGCAACATTTGATAAATCACCAGGCGAGCGCAACCACCAAACACCATCTCCAAAGTGCTCTCCATAGTGTTCTGTATATGCTCCATTAAGCTTTGCAAACTCTGTAGTCTTAGCTTCCCTTGTTTCATTATACTTATCAAATGTACTGTAAAATCCATACTCTGCATTACTTGCTTCTTCTATTGATAACAAATATACCTTATCTTCTGTATCATTACCTCCATCTGTTCCATATGAAGGATTATCATTGTTAATTACTGTTGTAGTATTAATCGCAGCCTGTTCTTCTTCTGTAAATGCCTCATCTATAAAGTTATCTGTTGAATAATCAACACCATCACCATTATAATCTGCTCCATATCCATTAAGCCAGCTTCGAATTGTGCTTGTTTCCCATGTTACAGCTTTATCTGTTTCATTGTATGGTTTACAGTCAAGATTCTTATCTGCTACTATAAACGCATTATTATCCTCATCCACAGATAAGACTCTCCACTTGATTGGTTCCTTTATCCACTGTGCAGTCTGATTATAACTTCCAAAGTAAGCACAGTCCCATGTTACATTTCCTTCACTGTCTATTCGTGGATTATTCAACCCATAATCGGCTGCTTTTGCCTTATTGTTAGGAACTCCTATAGTCATCATACTAAGTCCAAAAGACATACTTAATACTACTGCTATAGCTTTCCTTATACCTTTTAATTTCATATGTACCTCCAAATCCGTATTTAACAATAGTTTGCGAAACTATCTTACATATTAGTTTCGCAAACTCATACTATATATAATGTGTATCACGTTATGTTTTACTTAACTTTATAAGTCTTCTTCAAAGTTTTATAACCCTTCTTACTAACCTTAATCTGCACCTTAGTATTCTTCTTAAGCTTAGCCGTCTTAAGTATGAATTTCTTACCTTTTAACATTGCTTTCTTCCAAGCCTTGTTACCCACTTTTATCTTAACCGTTGCTTTTGATACAGATATCTTACCTGTTATCTTAGTTGCATTTTTCTTAACTTTTACTGATGAAAGTTTAATTGTCTTGACCTTTACGTCAGATTTTGGTACCTCGGTAGGTGTATCATTCTGTATCGGTGCAGGTGTCTGTATTACTGCCGGTGCAGGTGTTGGTGTCGATGTAACCGTTGGAGCAGGTGTTTGCTGCTGTGTAGGCTTGGTTGTAGGTCTTACTGTTTCTGTCGGTTCTTTAGTAACAGCCGGTTGCTCTGTACCATCTGATGGTTTCTCAGTTACAGACAGACTTGCTGTTGGTGCTTGTGTTGGCACACTCGTAGGCACAGGACTTGCTGTTGGTGCTTTTGTTGGCGCACTCGTAGGCACAGGACTTGCTGTCGGTGCTTGTGTCGGTGCACTTGTTGGGATAGGACTTGCTGTCGGTGCTTGTGTCGGTGCACTTGTTGGGATAGGACTTGCTGTCGGTGCACTTGTTGGGATAGGACTTGCTGTCGGTGCTTGTGTCGGAAGTGGTGTTTCCGTAGGTTTTACCTCCGGCTCATTAACTTGTCCATTAGAATTTACCGTACCTGCATACTCCCAAACAGCAGATGACAAATCAATGCGCAAAGCAGGTCGTATTCCTTCTTTTATCCATGATGCATCATAACCAGCCAACCACGCACCACCGGAATAATCCACACCAATCACAGCACCTAAATACGCACCAATTGAACGCAACAACCATCCACTGTATTCATCATAACCATTAAATGTTGCATACTCCGTTCTCTTTACTTCCCTTGTTTTACTATCCTTATATAATTTAATATCAAATCCGTACTTTATTTCACTTGCTTCCTCTATAGATAACAGATATATCTTATCTTCTGTATTATTCCCCCCATCTGTTCCATATAAAGGATTATCATTATTAATTACTGTAGACTGTTTAATTGCTTTCTGTTCTTCTTCGGTGAATGCAGAATCTATAAAGTTATCTTCAACATAATCAATACCATCATAATTACATTCTGCTCCATAACCATTAAGCCAACTTCTTATTGTACTGCTCTCCCACTCTCCTGATTCCCATGTTTCATTATATTTCTTACAATCAATAATATTATCCGTAACAAAGAATGCCTCATCACCTTCAACAGATAACACTCTCCATTTAATTGGTTTTTTGACCCATGTCGTATTCTGATTATAATTTCCAAAATATATACAATCCCATGTTGTTATACCATTTTCTACTACAGGATTATTAATTTTACTATCTGAATCTGCAGTATTACCTTCTGAATCAGTTACTCCTGCTGCAGACCATACAGATGAAGAAGACAGATTAATATACATAGCAGGTCTAACACCAACACCACTATCATAAACTACAATTCCAGCTTCATCTACGTATCCACTACTCTGCACCCAACTTGCATTAATGGAACCATAACCTGGTGAACGTAACCACCACATACCATTACCACTGTGCTCAAAATTGTCATTAGTGTATGCATTATTCAGTTTTGCATAATCTGTATTCTTTACTTGCCTTGTTTTACTATCAGTAACAAATTTATTATCAAATCCATAATCTGCATTACTTGCTTCCTCTATGGATAACAGATATACCTTGTCTTCTGTATCGTTACCTCCTGCTGTCTCCATTGCTATATTATCTTTGTTGACTACAGTTGTAGTATTAATTGCAAGCTGCTCTTCTTTCGTAAATGCTTCATCTATGAAATTATCATTTGAATAATCAGTACCATCTTTATTAGATGCTGCACCATAACCATTAAGCCAACTTCGAAGTGTACTTTCTTCCCATGTTACAGCTTTTTCTGTTTCATTGTACGGCTTAGCAGTTAAATTCTTATCAGCCACAATGAAAGCATTATTGTCCTTATCAACAGATAATACTCTCCATTTGATTGGTTGCTTTTTCCATTCTTCAGGCTCATAGTTATAAGTTCCAAAATACGCACAATCCCATGTTACATTTCCTTCACTGTCTATCTGCGGATTATTTAATCCATATATCGGATTAGCTGTAGGACATGGAGTAGCAGTTGATGACGGATTCATCATTTCTTCATCAAACTTTGTCATAACAGATGTCACTGTACCTGCATTTTTCCATACAGAAGATGACAGTTTAATATTCAAAACAGGTCGTACACCCATATACTTATAGGTACCATCACCTATAAAACTACCAACACCTATCTCATCTACATAACTGATATCGCATATATTTAAACCTGGTGAACGAACCCACCATTGAGAATAGCTATTGCCGTCATATAATCCATTAAACTTAACATAATCTGTACTTTCTATTACTCTTGTTTTACTTTCCAATCCAAATGCACTGTCAAATCCATACACTACATTACTTGCTTCTTCTATAGACATCAAATAAATCTTATCTTTAGTATTACTACAACCCGCCGTTCCAGATGAAGGGTTATCATTATTAATTACTTTACTATAATTAATAGCTTTCTGTTCTTCTTCCGTAAATGCATTATCCATAAAGTTGTCTGCAGTATAATCAATACCATTGTCATTGGATTCTTCATCATATCCATTAAGCCAACTTCTTATTGTACTATCTTCCCATGTTGCAACACTCATACCAATTTCATAAAATGGCTTACAATCAATATTCTTATCTGCTACAAGGACTGCATTATCACCGCTAACAGATAATACCCGCCATTTAATTGGTTCTTTAACCCATGTTGCAGTTTGATTATAACTTCCAAAATATATACAATCCCATGTTGTTACACCATTCTTTATAACAGGATTATTAATAGTACTATCTGCATCTTTATCAATCCCTTTTGAATTTGTTGCACCTGCAACAGACCATGCAGATGAAGATGATAAATTAACATGCATCGCCGGACGAATACCATAATTAGAATCATTATTATTATTATTAACACTACTACCATAATTTTCACACCATCCGTCATCACGTACACAACTTGCCAGGCTCAAATCCCCACCTGGTGAACGAAGCCACCACCAACTATTCCCTGCATCACTGGTATACCTATTGACATCTAATCCTTCAACTTTCGCATAATCTGTACTCTTAGAGACCTTTGTTTTATTTGCATTATCGTCACCTTCAAACCCATACTCTGCATTACTTACTTCTTCTAATGATAATAGGTATATTTTATCCTTCGTATTATTACCACCATCTGTTTTAAATAAAGGATTATCATTATTAATTACTGTGGTAGTATTAATCATTGCCTGTTCTTCTTTTGTAAATGCAGTATCAATAAAGTTGTCTGTTGAATAATCAATACCATCATCATTTAACTTCTCATCATAACCATTAAGCCAACTTCTTATTGTACTTGTTTCCCATGTTACATCTTTTCTTGACATGTTGTAATTGCCAGTGTCAATAATCTTATCCGCTACAATAAAAGCATTATTATCTTCATCAACTGATAATACTCTCCATCTTATAGGCTCCTTTTCCCATTTACCAAGCTTCTGATTATAATTTCCAAAGTAAGCACAGTCCCATGTCACATTTCCTTCACTGTCTACTCGTGGAGAATTTAATTCCTGTACAGGCTGATCAGTAACGTCCGGAATTGTAGTTGGTGTTGCGGTTGATATTACTGTTGGCGTCATCGTTGGTGCTACCGTTGGTATTGCTGTCGGCAAAATGACAGGCGGCATTGTTGATGGTATCGTTGTTTCATCATCACAATCTGACATGGCAGATGTTACCGTACCGGCATACTCCCAAACAGGAGATGACAAATCAATGCGCAAAGCAGGTCGTATACCGTATTTAAATGTGGTCGTTCCACCTACAAAGTAGCCCCATCCATCATTATCAACCAAACAAGCATAATCTGATAAACTATAAATTCGTCCCGGTGATCTTAACCACCATGAACCCATTCCCGCATAATCATTAACTAAAACACCATTAACATTAGCATAATCAGTATTCTTGGTTTCTCTTGTTTTACTATCAATATTAAAAATACTTTCAAATCCATATTCAGTATTAGTTACCTCATCTATGGATAACAAATATATTTTATCTTCTGTATTATTACCACCATCTGTCTCGTATATGGTATTGTCATCATTAATCACTAATGAAGTACTAATTGCTGACTTTTCTTCTTCTGTAAATGCAGCATCTATAAAATTATCAGAACAATAATCAACACCATCTTGATTAAATGAAGCATCATATCCATTAAGCCAACTTCTTATTGTACTTGTCTCCCACGTTATATCTCTCATCCCATAATTATTATACGGTCTACAATCAAGATTTTTATCGGCAATAAATAATGCCTCGTCCCCATCTATCGACAATACTCTCCACTTAATAGGATTTTTCTGTGCGGTCTGATTATAATTTCCAAAGTATATACAATCCCATGTTGTTACACCATTCTCTATTACAGGATTATTAATTGAATCATCTTCTGAATCTCCATCATTACCTTCTGAATCAGTTACTCCTGCATCTGTCCATACTGATACATCAGACAGATTAATACATAAAGCAGGTCGAACTCCATAATCTTTATTATCAACTTTAATACCAGGAGTCCAAAGCCCATCATAACTTTTTCCATCAGGATCTATACGCAAAGCACTACAACTGACAGTACCAGGTGAACGTAATGTCCAAGAAGCATTTTCAGAATAGGTATTAATTTCACCAAGTGCAGTTGCACCATTTAATCTTGCGTAATCGGTATTCTTTACTTTTCTAGCATTACAATTATAGCTTAATCCTGTAGTGAATCCATACTTATTATTAGTTAATTCATCTGCCGATAACAGATACACCTTATCTTCTGTATCATTACCACCTTCTGTTCCAGATGAAGGATTATCATTATTAATTACAGTTGTTACATTAATTACCGACTGTTCTTTTTCAGTGAAAGCCTTATCTATAAAGTTATCTACAGAATAATCAACACCATCATCATTATAACTTTCACCATATCCATTAAGCCAGCTTCGAATTGTACTGTTTTCCCATGTCACTTCTTTATAAGTTTCATTGTACTGCTTACAGTCCAGATTTCTATCTGCTACTATAAACGCATTATTATCCTCATCTACAGATAATACTCTCCATTTTATCGGCTCTTTTACATATTCGCCTACTGTCTGTGCATAATTTCCAAAATATGCACAATCCCATGTTACATTTCCCTCACTATCAACCTTAGGATTACTTAGTCCATATTGATTTGGAGTATTATCATCCCCTGCCCCGGGTTCTTTTGTTGGCATTGGTCTTTTATTAGGTTCAACTTCTATTAACTCATTAGCTGATTTAGTCGATACTGTACCCGCTTTTTTCCAGGCTGACGATGACAGATCAATATGTAAAACAGGCCGTATATAATATTTATCATTCAAAGGTCTAGTATAAGCCACCTGACTGCGTATATTATCATTACAATATACAACGCCTACTGCAATACTATTATGTCCATCTTCAAACGAACGCAATAACCATGCATTACTTTTATCATAATCATTCACCTTAACATAATCTGTATTCTTTGCATTTTTTGCTACATCATATAATCTAATATCATTTTTAAATCCATACTTTATATTACATATTTCTTCTTCAGAAAATAAATATATCTTATCCTCTGTATCATCTCCTCCATATATCTCATGTTCTTTATTAGTTACCGTTGTAACATTAATTGCCGCCTGTTCTTGTGCTGTAAATGCTGTATCAATAAAGTTATCTTTTTGATAGTCAATTCTATCATTATTTTCTGATTCTTCATATCCGTTCAGCCAACTTCGAATTGTACTTGCTTCCCATGTTACATCCTTAAATGTTTCATTATATGGCTTACAATCCAAATTTTTATCTGCCATAAAAAGTGCCTCATTACCCTCTACTGATAACACCCTCCATTTTATTGGCTCTTTAATATACGTAGGGTTTTGATAATAATTACCGAAATATATACAATCCCATGTCGTTACTCCATCCTCAACTATCGGATTATTAATTATATTATCTTCTGAACTCCAATCATTTCCTTCAGAATCCATTACTCCCGCTTCTGTCCATAAAGATGTGGATGATAAATTAACATGTAAAGCTGGACGAATTCCCATATAAGTCTCGACGCTAACACCCACACTATTAGTCGAACCATTTCCCATTACAAAACTTGCGCCATACATAAATGTTGCTGTACCAGGCGTACTCAGCCACCATTTATTACCATTCGAATCCTTAAGATTATTATATTCCGTATTACTTACTGCTCTTGTTCCACTTATCATACCTGTAGCATCAAATCCATACTCACTATTATGCACATCATCTATAGATAGTAACCCCACTTTATCATCTGTACCACTAATAGCAACCTGTTCTTCCTCTGTGAAAGCTGTATCCAAAAAATTATCCGCAGAATAATCAACACCATCACCATTAGAGGCTGCGCTATATCCATTAAGCCAGCTTCGAATTGTACTTGTTTCCCATGTTGCATACTTGCGGCTTTCATTATATGGCTTATAGTCAAGACTCTTATCTGCCACAATAAAAGCATTATTGTTCTCATCTACAGATAACACTCTCCACTTAATTGGTTCCTTTATCCACTGTGCTGTCTGATTATAACTTCCAAAATAAGCACAGTCCCATGTTACATTTCCTTCGCTGTCAACTCGTGGATTACTAAGTCCATAGTCAGCTGCTTTTGCCTTATTGACACCGATTCCATTAAAACTTCCTGCTACCAGTGCAAAGCTTAAAATCAGTGCCGTTAGTTTCTTAATTTTCATACTATTACAACTCCTTTTAATGATGTGAAATATTGAACTTACATTCTACAAACCTAATACAAAAAAATTGCGTAGAACTGTGAGTTCTACGTAAACTATCGGTCTGAATCTTCATGAATTGAATGAAGCTAATTTCTCAATCTGTACTCGTTTCATGTTCATCGATGAATGTACATATGTGTTAAGTGTGATACCTACATTAGAATGACCAAGTATCTCACTTAGAGACTTTACGTCTACCCCTGCTTCAATACACCGTGTTGCAAATGTATGCCTTAATGTATGGTAATTAATCCGTGTTATATTGCATTTGTTAATTATGCGATGAAATCTATACTCAAAAGTTCTAGGGTTTACATAGCTGTCAGTATCTGATATTACATATTCTGATTTTGACTTTTTATAGGATTCAATAAGATATGGACGTAGTGAAGAACAAATAGGAATATCACGTTTTGATGACTTGGTTTTAGGAGTATCAATTACCAGACGAGTTGCAGAATGGGTTGGTGAATCTTCATTTTTGACCCTTGCAATTGTATGACGCACATGTAATATATTATTATTTAAATCGATATCATTCCACGATAATGCACACACCTCACCAATTCTCAATCCTGCATAAAGTGATATTAAAATTCCTGTTTTTGTAGGACTAATATCATTACATAAATAATTTCTCAGTTTTCGTTCTTCTTCAATACTAATAATATTAAACTCTTTTTTATCTATCCTTGGCTTTGATATTGAAGATTTCAGTGGTAAACACATCTGCTCCTCTGTGGCAAATTTTAATACAGAATTAATAACAAATACTATGCTTCTAACATAAGACGGTGATAAACCACCTTTGTTATCAAGTCGACCATTTTTCAACTTGTGTGATAAATAATTATTAATCATAATAGTTGTAATTTCAGAAAGCTTCTTCTCTCCAAGTTCAGGATTAATATGCATAGATATTATGTTTTCGTATTTATTAATTGTGCCACCTTTTAGTTTTATCCGGTTGTTATCCATCCATAGTTTAAGCACATCTGAAAAAAATATTTCATTATTCGAACTGATTACTGTTTCATCTTTGCTTTTATAAGCATTACTATTACTCTTTGACATAAAAATACTCCCTTCGGTTTTGAATTAGTTTTAAATATAATAAACTACATAAAAACTCTTTTATGACAAAGAGTTTTGGATAATATGTAAAATATGTACAAATTATTAACAAGTAATGTCGAATTATTGACATTACTATCTGTTAATGCTAAAATTATTTAGTTAGTGGAGATTAATATCTGGTTAAGAACTCACAGTTCTACGTAACTCATTAGTAAGTGTGTTACCAAAGGAGAGAATTACCTTGATAGAGAATGATATTACAAACAGAATTAGATATTATATGGAATACTATGGATGGTCTTCTTACCGATTAGCTAAAGAAGCTAAGATTCCTTATTCAAGTCTAAGTAATCTTTTGAACAGAAAGAATTGTCCTACAATTCCTACACTTGAGAAGATATGCATTGCATTCAATATTAGTCTTGCAGAATTTTTCAGATTTACCGAAAACTCACATAAAGATTAATATGTGACTATAAAATATAATCTTTACATATGTCATTTTTATAGATATATCGATAACGTATATGAAATTGAGTTTTTCAATAACACTGGTTATGCAAACTTGACATAAACAAAGGGCTCCTATGAAAATATTCTTTCATAGAAGCCCTAATAATTGGCTAATTACAAAAAACTTTCGAACATTCTAATATTTATTTTATTCTAAATCGAATTATATCGTATGTACAATTGAACGTACCATTTTTCTTATTATTCAAGTAATTAATCTGTTTAAAGAATCTGTAACTGTCAGAGTCATCAACCATTTTGCTTATCTTTGAAAAATTAAGCACTTTTCCCCAGCCAAATTCCTTTTTTTCATTGTACTTTACCCAGCCACTAGCTTCATTCGGGAATTCATTATAAGCAAGCGCCTGCATAATAGTTCTACCAGATGAATCTTCTGAACTTGGATTATCAAATTTATAATCCACACGATAACACCCTCTATTTACAGCATATGGCAAACCATCTTTTCCAATTAAATAAAGAGAATTAATTTCACCTGCAAGTTCTGAGCTACATATACTTTCTCTTGGTATCTCATATATTAGGTGTCCTTGATAGGTAGAAGTAGTAATCTCAGTATCTGCCGGAAGTTGTAAATTAGGTTCCTTAGCCTGAACTATATCTGTTACCATCTTAACATTGTTGGCAAAAATTACATCAATAAGTTTATTCTTCTTATTAAAGAAGAATCGAATGGTGTATTTAGTACCACTCAACTTATACTCATAATAATATGACAAATCTGCTATATTCATTTTATCATAACAATTCATCCAATTCCATACCTTAGAATTCTCTTTACAATTTTTCTTTTTTGCAGAACCGTATTTTTTCTTTACTTTCGCTGCTGAATCTCCAAGCTTGATTCCACGCGCAAATACATATTTTTCATCTTTTTCTTTACCAGCACTATCTTTCTCATATGAATGGAAATAGTGCATATATCCATCTTTTAATTTCGAATAAAGATTTACCGTCTTTTTCTGAGTGTAAGAAAAATCACTTTTTGAAAGTTTCTCTGCCGCCTACGCACTCGACTGACCAAATGTAACTCCTATTACAACTAATACGCACAACATTATCAGCACTCCGCAACTTTTCTTAATAGTTTTCATAATAGTTTGTCTCCTTTTGTATAAATAATTTTGTTACATGTTATTATAACTCATATTGCTATATAACTCAATTGTGATATATCTATTTTTATCAGTTTTTTCATTTTTTTAATAATATCGTTTAATCTTAATCTTCTTAACAGCACTCCATTTGGAATATATTGTTTTTCCTTCAATCTTTTTATAACTGCGGACACTTACTTTATAAGTCTTTCCCTTTTTTAATGAACCGATAGTTTTACTATTCTTATTTGCACCTTTTACCTTAATTATTCTGGATTTATTCCCTACGATGTATTTAATCTCATATCCTGTCACTTTAGAAATCTTTTTCCATTTGATACTTATTTTCTTAGATGCAAGATTCTTAAGTTTGAGTATTTTAGTACTCTTAATTTTTAGACCGGTATGTGTAGAATTATCAACTAAATCTTTTTCATCTTTCAATTCTACTGTTGGTTTTATCGTTGGTTCTGCTACCGGTTTTGTCGTCGGTTCTTTTGTTGGCTTCATTGTTGCCTCTGCTACCGGTTTTGTCGTCGGTTCTGCCGTCGGCTTTGTCGTTGGCTTCATTGTTGCCTCTGCTACCGGCTTTGTCGTCGCTTTTACCGTTGGCTCTGCCGTCGGTTTAGTCGTCGGTTTTACTGTCGGTTCTGTTGTTGGTTTTATCGTTGGCTCTGTTACCGGTTTTGTCGTCGGTTTTGCTGTCGGCATAACCGCCTCATTAACATGTAAATACATATCATACGAAGCTGCCCCATGATTACTGTCGCCCTCAGTACTAATCGTAATTGTAACAGTACCAACCCCTATAGTTTTTATAACACCATCCTCATCAATTACGGCAATATTTTCATCTGATGATTTATATATGACATCTCCATATAATTCTTCTCCACCAATAACTTTTGTATTCTCTCCCTGTTTAACATACTCAGCTTCAAGACGAGCATAGATAAACTGACTCATTTTATTAATGGTAAATGTTGCACTAACGCTTCCTTTATACGGAATATTACCTTCTTTTGCTACTATAGTTACTTTACCCTCTCCTGCATTTATATTATTTTCATAAATAACATCATAATAATTACTGCTTATAGAATGATTATTATCAAGTACACTCAGATAAGGTTTAATCTCATTTCCTGAATATGTATATTCGAAATTTTTTGATATAGAGATTGAAAGCAGACTCAAGTCCTTCTTTTCAATACATGGAATTGCAACTTCAAAAGTCTTTGTATACTCTTTTTTGTTATATGTTGCCGTAACTTCATATATTTTCTTTCCTTCAGTGACATAATCAGGCTTAATTTCCTTAATCTGTTTTACAGTGCTGGTAAAATTAATTACCTTGTCACAGGTTGCACATTCTTTCCGTACCTCACAAGTACAATCTTCTTCATTCCAGTCAAATACCATCTCATATTCATGGTAATGTTTTGGTGCCACAACTACATCAAACGCTTCCGTCACTCCAAAATAATCTAATGTCAGATGTTGAATACCGGATTTTCTGCTGTTATATCCACACTCTCTTGAATCGGGAACATCAAAAGAAATTGGATTTTCTAATCCTTCCAAATCAAATGATACAGAATATCCTGAAAGATCAATTGCTTCACCATATGCATATTCACTCTTATCAAGGGTTTGGGATGTAAATTGAACATTACTTACCTGCGACTCCAGATTATTATATAATTGTGGATATGACATACCGCTATCTTCAACAAACAACCATGTATTGTTTAAATCATATGTCCTGTAAGTATCTTCTTCAAGCATTGTTTCTTCTGAAAAACTTTTACAATACAGCAAAGAGTCCTCATATACTTCTGCACCCTTAACAAAAGCATCATTTTCAAGATATCTGCAGTAAAATGCAGGTATCTCACCATTAGCTATAGGAAATGTCTCACCCTCAGAACCACTAAGTTGTCCTATATTATAACATCTGGTAATCGGACCTGATGCAGCACTTGTTGAATAACCAACTATTCCACCAACATAAGCAAAATTGTTCGTACAAGGTGCATTAATTGTAACTTCATCTAATATTTTCATAAATTCATATACAAACTCATCTATATCACCAATCTCTTTAGGCACAATTGTTGTATCACGTTCTGAATAACCGTATACCTTTCCTGTATTATAACAATCTTCAACATAAGTATCACGATAAGTTGCTCCAATAATTCCTCCGGTCATTGTATTTGAAAAAGAATTAATTGTAATTTCAAACACCAAATATTTGTTGTACATATAGTTACATATATTTCCGGCATTATAACATTCTCTTATACTTCCATCCTCTGCTGCAACTCCACATATTCCACCGGCCACATTATATACATCCAGACCGGCTAATGCCTCTTCTACAAAATCTCCCTCAGGTATATCTTCAGATTTGAACAATCCATAATATTTCCTGCATCCTGATACATTACCGGTATTACTTGAACGCAAAACATCTCCCCCCTGAATATAACCGGTAACTCCACCTAAAAACCTTGAACTTGCAGTATATGGTTCTTCTTCTTCCTTTGAAAAATATGAAACATTAGCTTTATTATGACAATCTTCCATTGTTCCTTTACCAATATAGCCTACTATTCCACCTATACAAATATTCTTTGTCGGTACGTCCTTGTCTGCATTAAATGCTACTTTACCCTCAACTGTAACATTACTAATAACAGCTTTTTCATTATTCTTCTTATCAATACCTATGTATCCCGCAAGGGCTCCTGTTAATGTCGGATTACCACCAACAGAAATATTACAGTCATCAATAACAAGGTCTTTAACCTGTCCACCTTGTATTCTTGAAAATAAACCAACATAAAGATACGGAACATCTCCTGTCATAGTTAATCCTGATATTGTATGTCCATTACCGTCAAATACACCTTTAAACGGCTCTACAAGACCTTCTAACGGAGCTCCAATAGGCTGCCATCCATATCCTCCAACATTATATACTCCACCCTCAGCTGTCTCTTCTGAAAGATCAATATCTGCTGTTAATATATATTTACCTGACATATTATTACGAATATCATTTAACTGTTCCGCAGTTGATATCTCGATATACTCTTCTGTCTCGTCATCCCCATCTTCTTCATCTTTAGGAAGAATTGTTGGAATTCCCTCTTCTTCAACCGGTATCTCTTCTTTTTGATTAGGATCTCTCCAAACAGCAGTTAACAAAGTAGTATCTTTTTCTACAATATCTGTTGATTTTACAATTTTGCTACCATCACTCCATCCCTCAAATTCCATATTGTCTTTTGAAAGAACCGGAAGCACACCATATGCCTGCCCAACGATAGCTTTCTTACTTTCAAGAACCTCACCTGCTGATTCTTCATCGTAATTAATTGTCGCATCATTTTTTAACCTTTTAAATGTTACATCAGTATACTTAAATCCCGCTTCAATTAATTCAAAGATGTCATAAGCTGCACTTCCTTTAATTCCCAAAATTGTCAATCTAAATCTCTCATCAGCATCTCCTAACTCCTTAAAAATCAATGGATCTATCTGCTCAGCACTCTCAGGTATATATATATCATGAAGATAATTACAATCCTCTAATGCACCCTTTTCAATTGTTTTAAGACCATCACTTAACACTATATCTGAAAGCAACTTACAATCTCTAAACACATATTCAGACAGCACTGATACACTTGCAGGTATTTTCACATCAACTAAACCGTTGCAACTTGCAAAAACACTTTTCTCTATACACTCAACTGCTTCGGGAATGTCAATATCCATTAATGTTGAACAACTTGAAAATGCACTTTTTTTAATTGTCTTTAATGTAGGCGGCAGATTAATTGTCTGAAGCGATGAGCAGCTATCACCTATACCATTAGAGCCAAAAGCACTTTCACCAATTGTAATCAGGTCACCCTCAATATCTACTTCAACAAGATTAACACAACCTTCAAATGTTCTTTCCTTAATCTCAGTAATTTTTTCAGGTATATTTATTTTCATCAATGAAGTACATTCCATAAAACTTCCCATAGCAATTTCTTCAAGACTATCAGGAAGTATGATTTCCCTTATCCACTCTTTAGCATTCAGATAATCCCAATCAATCTTAGTTACTCCTTCCGGAACTACAACAACGCTCTGTTTCCCAAGATATTCTTCTAATACACCATCAACAATAACAAAATCATCTTCTTCACCTTCATATATTACCGGCTCTTCTTCTGATTCTTTCTCCCAACGCGCATACAATACAACATCTGCATCTTCAATCAAATCCGTACATTTTACTTCTTTTTTAAAGGTTTTATCAAGGTACCATCCTGTAAACTGATACCCATTCAGATAAGGGATAGGAAGTCCTCCATACATCTCCCCGATAATACCTCTTTTTGAGTGTGTATCTAACTTACCGCCACAAGCATCAAAGTTAATTGTAGAATCATATTCTACTTCTTTATATTCCACATTTAGATATTTCGGTCTTTCTTTTGAATGTTGCTCATTAAGATAACACTCTATATAAGAACCTGATACTGCTTTACATATTCCTTTTATACTTGAATATGTACCTATGTAACTCTCTCTGTCATCTATTGGCTCACTACCCATAACCTCTACAGAATTTGGAATATATAACTCAATAAGATTTCCATAAGAACTACCCGACGTTTCTATTGCATAATCCTGTATTACCCTCAAAGTATCAGGAAGATGTAGTTCTTTTAATGAAAAACAACCCTTTAGCATATTTTCAGGTAATATAGTTACTCCCTCCGGTATTCTTAAAGATAATAAAGAGTCACAGCCACAAAACGCTGACTTTCCTATCCTCTTAAGTGTTGTTGGAAGTTCAATATTACATAATCCTCTACATCCGTAAAATGAATATTTACTAATTAATTCAACACCTTCAGGAATATTGATTCTCGCAAGATTAATACAATCACGGAACGCACTTTCGGCTATCTCAATAACTCCATCCGGCAAAGCAACATCAGTCAACTTTTCACAGTTTTCAAATGTATGTTTCTGAATAACTGATAACTTTGTCTTAGATAAATCAATTTTTTGCAAACTTGTACATTTATTAAATGCATTTTTCCCAAGATAATACACATTAGGCGACATTTCAACAGAGGTCAGCAAATCACACTCTCGAAATGCTCCGTCATGTATAATCTCAACCGAATCAGGCATAATTATTCTCTCAACACTTACTTTATTAGAATTTCCCCAACATGCAAACGCGTCTTCCTCTATTTCAGTTACGCCATCAGGTATAGTAACTATTCTTTTCGATCCCTTATAATCCTTGAGGGCCCCGTCTTCAATAACAAATTCTTCACCTGCTGCCTGAATAGTATTCTCCACCACATTAAACGGTGGAATAATTGTCACCGCAACAACAGCACTCATACACAATGCAGCAATTCTCTTAGTTATTTTTCGCATTTTAATCATTATATCTTCCCCTTTGTATAATATTGATATTACATTCATTTCACTTCTCAGTTATATCACATTGTAAGTATAACCAAAATCCGATACATTATCAACATTAATATACAGCAAACAAACAAAACCCCAGCCGTAATGCCCCTAATCAAAGGCTTTACGGCTGGGTTATTTTTCAATCAAATCTTCCATTGTGCAACCAAGTACTTTCGCAAGTCGATAAATTGTCTCTACACTTGCCTTATTAATGTTTTTGTTTCGCTGTTCATACATCTGTATAGACCGAAGGCTGACACCTGAACGTTCTGCCAATTCAGCCTGAGTGACGCCATAAACTGTACGAATACGCTTCAAATTAGTTTCAACAAAATACTCCTTCATTCGCGAATCTACAATATCAACAAACTTAGTTATATCTGCCTCATGTAGAGTATAATACATTTTTTGCAAATCTTCAAAAGAGACAACCTTGAAAATATCACGATATTTCCTTATTGAATGCCACTGATAATAGGCAACTGCCCATCCAATCCAATACTCTTTCGAGCGTTCAAAATGTTCCTGTAGTTCTATATGAAGTTTCTGACTTTTCGTTTCCTCAACAATTTCAATAACAATTTCAATACCACTTTTTCCTGCAAGATAAGCAGGTTCTCCATTTTCCATTCGCTTGCTCACAGAACTTGCAACAAATAATTTTACAAAATCATTGCCTGGAATACCACATATATTGACTGCGTAATCAAATGCATCACCGAGTACTGACTGTGCTTTACTCAGATATATTTCTTGGTATGCGTGGATCATCATTTTTATGACCTCTAACAGATTCATGTCTATTAGAGAAGGTTTTCTGTTAATAAGAAAGTGGTATGCAAAAGCACCCTTTATAACATCATTGTCATATATGGTGGAATACAAATAATCCCATCTTTGATAATCAGATTTCTAGGATGAATGATATAACTCTCACCTATGCGGTTCTTATATTTCTCTCTAAAGTTATTCAAAGATGTTGTTTTATACTGCTTTCCTGATTTCACTTCTATCGGAAACATCTTGTATTTTAACTTGCTGTTATTCGAAATGATAAAATCTATCTCAATATCGTTTCTGTGTTTATCTTCATTGTAATGTGTATAGAAATAAAGCTTATGCCCATTTGCTACCAACATTTGTGCTATGGCATTTTCATATAACATTCCTTCATTGATTTGTAACTTTCCAGCTAGTATCTGCTTGTATACCTCATCCTCAAGCAGTTCGTTCTCGTCAAAGGCATGACTTACCAAGAGTCCTGTATCTCCCATATAACACTTAACATAGCTTCTTGTTTCATTTAATGATAATCCTACATTTGGATCATTACACAAAAAGCACTCATTGGATATCATAGAATCTGATAACCAGAAAAAGGTTTCTTCGTATTGTTCTGCATAGCTACCATTTTGCAACTGCTTAAAAACAATTCTTTTTTCATGTTGTGACAGGAAACCCGGTATCTGATCATAAATCGAAAGCACCTTGCTTCTGTATTGTGCATTTATCTTCATGATATCTTCACGGTACAATCTTAGAATGTCTCTCTTTTCCTTATCCGCTTGTGTAAAATCTTTTTTGTTCTCGATAAAAGTTACAACTGGCATTGGCATTCCACCTACAAGCATATACTGATGGAACAACAACATCGCCTTGTTATGCATACTTCTCTCTAGTGGTTCTTTCTTTTCAAAGCATTTTTTGATGTACTCTACAAGCAATTCCTCACCTAATGCAGTCCCAAACTCTTCAAAATCTAACGGATACATATTAATATGGCGTTCTTCTGATGGTATTACAATATCCTTTACATTTTCTGTTGAACGATGCACCATTTTTGGCGGGTCATTCAACTTTACCGGAGAACCTAAAGCAGAAGGAAAGGAAATGGTGAATGAGCAATGGATGGAGATTGAAGAACTGAGGAAGCAGAAGTTGTTCCCACCATTCGAGGAAAGCATTAATATGCTGATGGATGTGCTGAATAACAATTTGACACACAGAGAATCTGCTGTTACGATAAACGAAGATGGACCCGGGAAAGGTAATTGGGGTCATAGCGGCAGAAAAGGTAAAAAAGGTGGTTCTGTTGCAAGGTTCTCAGCAAGCGATTACGATACAGCAATCATAGGGAAAACAACATCGGATGGCAAAACCGTTAAAGGTGTAGATCCACACTTGTATAAAAGAGCAAATGAAAGAAAAGTTTATCCTAAATCTATAGCAGATGCTTTGACAAAAGGAAAAACTAGCAAAGGCAACACAGGTAACAGAACGATTTACACACACAAAGGCACGAATGTAATCTTTGATAATGATACATCCACAGTAAAAACAGTTATATATAAGGGTAAAGGTAGGTAAGGACAATGAAGAAAGCATTACAGGAGCTGACAGAATCTCAGATAGAATTTATTTGCAATGAATGTTCTGTTACAGAAGAAGAACTTCACAACATGGAAGAAGATCAGCTGTACGATGATGTGTATGAAACCATGTGCAACATTGAAATTGATGAAGTTTGTTCCAAAGAAGGTGGCGAAGATACAGAAAGATGTGAAATTGCATCTGATATTGTTACTATTCTTGGAAATGCAATAAGATAAAGAATAGCAATAGTACATCATGTCACTGTGACAGAGACTGTGAAATAAAGTCTGTAAATAAGATCTTCTATGATAATTGATACGGCTGCTGGCTAGGTTTAATAGCCAGCAGCCGTTAATTTATATATACCAATGTTTTTAGGGCATGTCAATAACAGGTGTGAAATTCGCACCCGTTAAGCCACGTTCATTGATTGATTATTCGGGTAGTCGCCCCTCGTACATGATGCATAATT
>SVEI01000036.1 GCA_015057445.1 Lachnospiraceae bacterium
ACAAGCAGAGGGTCACAGGTTCGAGCCCTGTAGGTCCCATTTAATATGGCGGGATAGCTCAGTTGGCTAGAGCACACGGTTCATACCCGTGGTGTCGAGGGTTCAAATCCCCCTCCCGCTATTTTTTTTATTTATAGGGTTCACAAAATTTTATTCTTAATTTCAATTAATTTTCCAAACATTTTATTTTAATATTTTTTCATGGGTCTTATTTGCGTGCAAAAAAACGACTTACTATGTGGTGGTTATTCTAAGGAGGTAGTTAAATAGGAAAAATGAATAAACAATTTAATAAAAACAGAGTGTATTTCATTGTGGTTTGCATTGCAGTATTTGTTTTGGTATCTATCATATTGTTGTGTTTTTTGGGAGATGATGAATTTTGTGGTACAGAGGAAAGTACTGGGGATTATATTGTTAATGGATCGCCAGAGACTGTTTGGGATAGCCAGGAACACCACGAGAATAAAAGTACAGATGCTTCAAATTATGCTACGTCAGAACAAGTAATATTGGATATTAGTCAGGATGAAATAGAGGAAGATTCATCTGTTAGAGAAGAAGATGAAATTATCACGACTACAACAATATCTATTACAATAACAACAGAGACGACTACAGCTACAACAAGAGAAAATATCACGTCTCAGGAAATCAATATAACTGATATAACAACAGAACATGAACACGTTTTTTATGATGAAATCACATATATACATCATGATGAAGAAGGTCACTATGAAAAGGTGTGTGTGCAAGAAGGTTATGAAGAAGTAATCTATGATTCTTATGATAAGTATTGCTATCACTGTGGTGCCGTAATGGATGATTGGACCTTTGATGATGTTTTAAATCATAGTTCCATACATGGGGCTTATGGCACTTATCAGATGATTGTTGATACCATTTGGCATGAGCCTGTGTATGAGGACAAATGGATAATTGATAAAGCGGCTTATGATGAGGAGGTGATAAGGGAAATCTGTGTTCAATGTGGTTATGAAAGATAGCCTAATTAAAGTGATAATGGGGATTAGGGTCAATTTTAATTAGGAGGACATAATATGATAAAAAAGCAAAAAATAACTATTTGTATATTGTTAATTATGGTTATGGTAGGTGCTGCTCTAGGAACATTCAATATTAGTGCGGAGGAAGTTATTGAAGACACTGGAATTAGTGTATATTCTCTAGGGGATAAGGACCAAAATATTTTAGTTTGTGGTAGAAAGGAAACTGTGGGTGATTATGGTAATGTGGTTGGGTATGAAGCTACATCATATTTAGGGACAGGGTATGTTATATATAGGGATGATATACATCACTGTATGACAGTAACTACAAGTGAGGGAACTACAGAGGGGTATTGTATGCAACCTTATGTAATAGGACCTAGCACCAATGCCTATGTAGACTATAATTATGAAGAAGGATTGGGAAATAGTAGTATATTTTCAGCCTTAGATGAAGAGGAACGAGAGAGATGGAAGACTACATTTGTCATAGCTACAAAATATGCTTTTGGAGGTTACAAAGCTGATCCCAATTACACTGGTGGCTCAAATTATCACGATGGCGGAACATATGGAACTTACATAATTAATCGAAATGGGAAACAAGAAGCAGTTTGTGGGCTTATGATAGGTGGAAAGGTATATCCTATGACTGATGATGAGGCAAGGGCTTTAACTCAGGCTATAGTTCACTATGTAGGTAATAGAGGAAGTCAGTATAATATCACTGATTTTCAGGGACATACAAATTCAGAAGAAACATCAAGTGCATTTAAACATTTAAAAGCATATGCTGACAGTGGTTCAGCTCAATACTTAAAGCATAAAAACATTAAGACCGTAGCTCAGGTGGTTGATAATTATGAGCCCACAAAAGCACATCAATCTCTAAAATGGTACGTATTTGATTATGAAGCTCAACAGTGGGTGGAATATAATGATGATAATTTATCAAAAAAACATATAGGAGAGGATGGTTTAATTAAAATCAAAGTAGACTACTATTCAAAAAATCTGTGTAATAAGCTAGTTGTGAATTCAGAAAATGAGAATATGACCATAAAATACAACTATGAACCATATGTAGTTAGTAGCATTTCGGATGAAGAAAAATATTATGATTATATTGGAATAATGAATCATTCTGATATTCCAGTCGCTGTTACCTATGAGAAAATTGCTTCGGGAAAGGAAACAATTGAGAATCAATTACTTAACAATACTAGATATGAAATTGATACATTTTCTCAGACTGCCTATATTGACGTAAATGTTAATGATTACTTAAAATCTCAAGGTGATTTTAGACTTTCTGTAGTGACAGGCGAGGGGGCCACAGCAGGGGATAGTTATGATAGTAGTATAGGGAAATATGGAACCAGAATGTACAGCAGTCCACAGGTTCAGGATTGCTTGTTTTTGGCATCTAATAAGGAATTAAGACTTGAGTCAAGTAAGTTGTTTGACATAGATGTATCAGGTAAATTAAGACTTTCTAAGGTTAGTGCAAGACCTGATATTACAGATAATAATCCATGTTATAGCATGTCAGGGGCAGTGTATAATGTCTATGCAGTGCAATCGGATAAAGATGTTAGTAAGTCAGATTTGGTTGGAACATTTGTGATTAATCATGAAGAAAAAAGTGTGGTTACTTATTCCAAATATAACCCAGAAGATGAATCTGATGATGGTACTGACAGCAATAAAAATCAGTTAACGAAATTACCGCTGGGATGGTATATGGTGTGTGAGGAAAAAGTTCCAGCTAATGGAAGCTACAAATTGGATGAAAATAAATACTATAGATGTATAACAAGTGAGAATTATGAAAGCGTAAGTGTGGTAGAAAGTAATGAGGAACCATCAGCGGATCCTATTCCGTTCGAAATTATCAAGCAATGTTCAGAAGGTCAAAATGTAGGTGCTGCTACTTTGGAAGGAGCGGAATTTACAGTATGGTATTACAAAGGTGAATACGAAAACCTTGAAGAAATAAAAAACAGTGGGGTGGAATATGATAGAAAATGGATATTTGGAACAAAGATATCAGAAAATACTAATAATGCAACATGTATTATACATGAAGATTTATTGTTAGATGGAAGCTATGAGCCGTATTTGAATTCGGAAAATGAAATGATATTGCCTCTGGGTACAATTGTTGTAAAAGAAACAAAAGAACCCAAGGGCTATACTTTAGATGATGCAAAATATAGTGTGGTTAATACTATAGATGGGACAGTAACAGCGTTAGATGGTGTTTATGTTAGTCCTATTAAGATTAATCAGGGAACTGTCAAATTAAGTGTTGGCAATAAAATACTGGTAAGTGAAGAGCCCATAAGAGGCGATTTAAAGTTTATAAAGAATGACAAACATACTGGGAAGCCAATGGCAGGGATACCATTTCAAATCACATCGGTTACAACTGGAGAAAGTCATATTATTGTAACTGATAAAAATGGTGTTGCTTCTACATCTAATGACCAGGTGTTTCACAGCATAAATACAAATGGCAATGATAATTTTAACGGACAAGCTATGTTGGAACCAACAGGAGTGTGGTTTGTTGGGCATAATGAAGACGGAAAGGTGAACGATGGAGTCGGTGCACTTCCTTATGATACATATATAGTCAAAGAACTATCATGCAAGGCCAATGAAGATTACTATTTGTCAAAAGAATTTCAAATTAGTATTACAGAAGACGAGATAGTGTATGAATATGGTGAAATTATAAATGTTCATAAACCTGAAATAGGAACAGAAGTATTTGACTTAATAGATATGGATAAAAGTATAGTTATAGGTGGAACTGTATCTGTTATAGATAAGGTTTCTTATGAGTATCTTGAAATAGGAAAGACCTATGTTTTGAAGGGTATTATAATTAATAAAACCACTGGAGAAGAAGTTGTTAGCGGTGATAAAATAGTTGTATCAGAAGTTGAATTTACTCCAGAAACTGACAATGGAATTATTGAAGTACCCTTTGAATTTGAACTTGTGTGTTGTAAAGGTGATAAGTTAGTTGTATATGAGTTCCTATATGAAAAACAAACTGGAGAACAAGTTGCTTCCCACGAAGATATAGAATGCGAAAATCAGACGCTGACCATAGAAACACATGGTGTAAAGAACGAGATAATCAAACCAGAAGTTGATATGGTTGTTGAATCGCCTAAAACAGGAGATGGATTTAACTTGGCTGGTGTTGTAATTATTATGATGGTAGCAGTAGCCGGATTATGCAGTATGATTATCATTAAGAGAAAAGACAGATAATAATAAAGCGATTATACTTCACCTTTGCAGTGAGGTATAATCGCTTTTTTTAATTAGATATTATTGGTCGTATTTTTGTGCTAAGTCGTTGATGTCACTTCCGAAGGTTTCAAGTGGAGTGTTAAGGATTTTCTCTAAGTCCTCCTGCTCCTTGTTGTCCTGAGCCTTCTTCTTATTCCACCATTTGATCAACATAGCTACAAGAATTATAATTGCAACTGCAACAACGGCTACAATACCGATAACTCGACCATTGCTCTTTGCCATTATATTTTTTGCAGCATCTTCAAGACCGTTACCAAATGCCTTAGCTAAGTCTCCAGTATACCAATAGCCGTTAACTTTGTCGCAGATAACATCAAGAGATGTCTCGTCGATGATTTCGCCAGTATCATAACCAGCAGCAAAGTAATAATCATCTTCTTCTGCAATGTAGACTATAAGGAAGTTACCTTCGCTTTCAAACAATTCTTCGTAGATCTTGTCCTGATATGTATCATATCCTTCGTACTCGCTCTTTGATGGAGTGTTCTCGATTACATAGAGGAATGGGAATACTCCTGTTTTGTTGTAAAACTCTTTAAATCCAGATATTAGAATTGTCTCATTAGTTCGGTCAATAAATTTCTCGATACAGGTATCTTCGTAATAACCCTGGCTACTGTCAACAGAACCATTGTATTTTTCTCTGTTAAGCTTCACATTTGAAGTTTTTCCACCACCTACTGAAGCTGAGAAAAGAACCACCATAACAATCATAAAAACTATAAGGTAGGCGAGAATAGATGCGCATCCGCCGCCACCGCCTGAATAGTAGCGTCTGCCCCCACTGTAATAGTATCTACGACGAGGTGGTGGTGGCATATGATGACCATAATGATGGTGGTGACTGTGATAAGATGAACCGCTAGATCTGTAACCGCCACCGTATCCGCTAGAACCACTCATGCGTCTTGGTCCACTACTTGAACTTCTTGATCTGCCACTACCTGAAAATGAACGACTTCCGCTTCTGCTTCCGCCACCCATAGAACGACCACCGCCGCCACGGCTTCCACCGCCACTACGGCCTCCTCCCATAGAACGTGCCATAATTTATCCTCCTTGTTATTTCAAAATTCATAATCCTATTTTACAATGAATAATCAAAACAGTAAACATAAAAATTGCGATATTTTCAAAATTTAAAGATATAGTTTAATCTTATCTTCACAAAATTGAATAAATATGCTAGAGTAAGGAATGTTGAGAAAATATACTGTTATAGGGCATTGTTTATTAAAAAATATCAAATAAAGAATGCAAAAAAGAATATAAACTAAAGTTCATTGTGCGAACTATATGCAAGGGAGAATAAATATGAGAATAGGAATGGGATATGATGTTCACAAGTTAGTGGAAGGTAGACCATTGATTATAGGCGGAGTTAACATTCCCTACGAGAAAGGATTGCTTGGACATTCGGATGCGGATGTGTTGACGCATGCAATAATGGACTCTATACTTGGTGCGGCTGGTCTGGGAGATATAGGAAAGCATTTTCCAGATACAGATGAGAAGTATAAAGGAGCGGATAGCTTAAAATTAATGGTAGAAGTTGCAAAACTTATTGATAAGGAAAATATGTTGATAGGTAATATTGATGCTACTATAATTGCACAAAAACCTAAGATGGCTCCACATATTGATAAGATGAAAGATAATATTGCATCTGCGCTAGGTATAGATAGATGTCAGATAAATATTAAAGCTACAACAGAAGAGGGATTGGGCTTTACAGGAGAAGAATTGGGAATTAGTTCACAGTCTATTTGCTTGTTAGAAACAGTAAATAATTTTGATTACAGAGAAAGTTTTTCTATGGAAATATCAGATAACAAGTGTTCAGGGTGCAAAGGTTGCCCAGTGAATAGAGAAAAGGAGTAGAGAACAGCTAAGATGGAAGATAGTGGGAAACAGATAGAAGAATACACGGGTGACTTGGTGTTTACCTATAACAAGGATTATGATGCATTGAGAAGGTTATGGGATGAAGTGTTTGATGATCCTGAAGAGTTTGCAGATTATTACTTTGATAATGTATGTAAGAAAAACAAGGTACTTTCTGCGTATGTGAATGGTAACTTGATTGGAATGATTCATATGAATCCTTACAAAATGCGTTTTGATGGAGTTGAAAAAAATTCCTACTACGTGGTTGGAGTGGCAGTTTCGCTACCTATGCGAGAGAAAGGTGTTATGAAGGCTATGATGGAACGGGTTCTATTAGATGCATCTAATGAAGGTGTGGAATTCGTTTTTTTGATGCCTGCGTTAGAGGATTATTATAATAATCTAGATTTTAAGAAGGTTTATAATACCAAAACTATGGATTTTACCATTGTTGAGCCAGAAGAGTTTGAGAGAGATGTTTCTGATTGTTATGCGTCCCTTATGCTTTGTACAAAGCATATAAGAGATTTGAGTGACGAAGAGATTGATGCGGTAGCTGATATAATTAATCAAAAGTTAGCTACAAATTACAAGGTCTTTTGTGAACGAAATAAGGAATATCTTTTAGATATGATAAAAGAACACAAGTGTCAGTGTGGAGATGTATGTTTTGTAACTGAACATATGATGTCGGAAGTTGAGGATGAAGCGGAAGACATGGATATAGTGGGTTTGTTTTCTTATGGAATCGAAGATGACACTATGTATGTAGAAAAATTTGAACCTTTTGTAGATAATGCTATGGCGTTAATGATTAGTGTTCTGAGATTGGCCACAGAATTATCCTGTTCTAGATGTATAATTACAGTTGCTGAAAAAGATGTGGATGGATATGAACACATACTAAATGGCATAGAATTAGACGTGACAGATGGTAAGGGGATTATGGTCAGAATATTGGCGGATAATCAAGAAAAATATTTAGAGGTTATGAAAGATAATACTTTTATTGATGAAATTGTATAAATACTTACAATTATCGTTGTAAATTGAAGATTTAATATGTTATAATTAGTCGATTTGCTGTATGCAAAAAGGCAAAATAATAAAGATGGGAGAAAGACTCATGTACAAGATTTTAAAGAAAGAAGTTATGAATCAGGCTGTTATCATGATGGAGGTGGAAGCTCCATATGTTGCTGCACGCTGTGAAGCAGGACAGTTCGTAATTGTAAGATTGGGTGAGGATGGCGAAAGAATTCCACTTACAATTGCTGATTTTGACAGAGAAAAGAATTCGGTAACTATTATTTTCCAGATTGTAGGTTATTCTACAGAGCAGTTTGCGAAGCTTGAAGAGGGTGATGGCTTTGATGATTTTGTTGGTCCTCTTGGACAGCCAGCTCCATTTGGTAAGTGGAATAGAGTACTTGGCGTTGCAGGCGGTGTTGGTTCAGCTCCTCTTTATCCACAGCTTAAAAAGCTTTCTGAAATGGGAGTGGAGTGCGATGTTATTATAGGAGGACGTTCAGCAGAATTCGTTATTTTAGCAGAGAAGTTTGCTAAGTTCTGTAAGAATGTTTATATTATGACAGACGATGGTTCCCTTGGAGAACAGGGTCTTGTAACTAAGAAGATTCAGGAATTATTAGATGCAGGTGAGAAGTATGATCACTGCATAGCTATAGGACCACTTGTTATGATGAAGTTTGTTGTAGCAACTACTAAACCAGCGGATCTTCATACTACAGTATCATTAAATCCTATTATGATTGATGGTACAGGTATGTGTGGTGGATGTCGTGTTACTGTTGGAGGAGAAACTAAGTTTGCTTGTGTAGACGGACCTGACTTCGACGGTTTCCTTGTTGATTTTGATGAGTGTATGAAGAGACAGACATTCTTCAAGGAGGAAGAACACGCTTGTAGAATGAAGAATGCTGCTGCAAATGCATAAGCTGTAAATATTTAAGAAATATTAATTGAGATATAGGAGAGAAAATATTATGGCAAATATGAGTCCAACAAAGGTTCCTATGCCACAGCAGGATCCTGATATAAGAAATAAAAACTTTGAAGAGGTTGCTACTGGCTATACAGCTGAGATGGCAATGGAAGAAGCGTCAAGATGTATTAACTGTATCAACAAGCCATGTATGACAGGTTGTCCGGTAAATGTACCAATTCCTGGTTTTATAGAGAAGGTTGCAGCAGGTGATTTTGAGGCTGCTTATGAGATTATTACAAGTGAGAATGCACTTCCAGCAATCTGCGGTAGAGTATGTCCTCAGGAGAATCAGTGTGAGGGTAAGTGTATCAGAGGTATTAAGGGCGAGTCTGTATCAATTGGACGTCTTGAGAGATTTGTAGCTGACTACCATATGCAAAATGGTAAGAAGCAGGAACTTAATATTGAGAAGAATGGTAAAAAAGTAGCTGTAGTAGGCTCTGGTCCTGCTGGTATTACTTGTGCAGGAGAGCTTGCGAAGAAGGGCTACGATGTAACAATATTTGAAGCTTTACATAAGGCTGGAGGAGTACTTAGTTATGGTATTCCAGAGTTCAGACTTCCAAAGTCACTTGTGGCTAAAGAGTTAGAGAACGTTACAGATATGGGTGTTAAGATTGAGACAAATGTAGTTATCGGTCGTTCTCTTACTGTAGATGATTTGTTTGAGAGAGGTTTTGATGCTGTATTCCTTGGAACAGGAGCGGGACTTCCAAACTTCCTTAGAATTCCAGGCGAGAACTTACTTGGCGTATATTCAGCAAATGAGTTCCTTACAAGAGTTAACCTTATGAAGGGTTATAAGAAGGATGAGGTTCCTACACCAGTTAAGGTAGGAAAGAAAGTTGCTGTAGTTGGTGCTGGTAACGTTGCTATGGATGCTGCAAGAACTGCAAAGAGACTTGGTGCTGAGGAAGTATATATTGTATATAGAAGAGGTGCTGAGGAAGTTCCAGCAAGAGCAGAAGAAGTTGAACATGCTAAGGAAGAGGGCGTTATCTTTAAGCTACTTAATAACCCAGTTGCTATTCATGGAGAAGATGGCTGGGTTAAGGGTATTGAGGTGGTTGAGCAGAAGCTTGGTGAGCCAGACGCTTCTGGAAGAAGAAGACCAGAGCCAATTGAAGGTTCAAATTATGTTATAGACGTAGAGACAGTTGTTATAGCAATAGGTCAGTCACCTAATCCACTTATTCGCCAGACTACTGAAGGTCTTGAGACTCAGAAGTGGGGTGGAATAATTGTAGAAGAGGAGACCAACGAGACTACTCGTAAGAATGTATATGCGGGTGGTGATGTTGTAACTGGAGCGGCTACCGTAATTCTTGCTATGGGAGCGGGTAAAAAGGCAGCTAAGGCTATTGATGAGTCTCTCAAAGATATGTAGAAATTGAGGTTTTTAAATGGATAACTATACAGAACAAATTGTTAAGAAAAATCCTGATGCCAAACAAAGATTACTTTTGGTAGGAGCGGTATTTGTGACTATGCTTGGAGTGGCTGCAATGCTATGTTATGATATGAGTGTAGGTGTTATGGTGCTAGCCGCAGGATGTTTTCTTATATACTTTGCAAAAAATCAGCAGAGCCAAGAATACGAATATGTTTTTGTTAATGCAGATTGTGATATTGCCAGAATATCCAATAAACAGAATAGAAAAGAAGTTTTTTCTATAAAAGGCGGGGATGTTCAGAAGGTTTTATTGTATAATTCACAACAGTTTCAGAATGAGCTTGAAGCGAATGGGTCTCTTGTTATCAAGGATTTTACATCGGGAGATAAAAGCAAACAGGATGATTGGTATATGTTTATAACTAATTCCAATGGAAAAACTGTGGCTGTTGGACTTGAACTGGATGATAAGACAAAAACTTATGTTGATGTATACTATAAAAACAAAGGTAATATTTCTGGTGTAAACTCATCATTTAGAAATTAAAGATTTGATAAGCCTTTCGATATAATTAATCGAAGGGCTTATTTTATTGAAACTTTTGGAATATGGTTTGTGCATATTTTTTGCTTTATTTCGAAAAATATTAGAAATAACTTTATGTGGAGCGTGAAATGATATGAAAGATAATATTCCAAAGACTATAATAATGTTTTTGACCGGTGCAATTACGTATTTTTATTTCGAAATATTTATGAGAGGGTATTCTCATATTTCTATGTTTATCTTAGGAGGACTATGTTTTTGCCTTGTTGGAAATATCGGCTTGCTGATGATGAGGATTAATTGGAGTCTGGTTGTTCGGTTAATAATGATAATGCTGATGTCGTCTTGTGTTATAACTTTTTTGGAGTTGATTACTGGTATTATAGTGAATATTCGTTTAGACTTATCTGTTTGGGACTATTCTCAATTGAAATATAATTACAGAGGTCAAATATGTTTGCTTTATTCTGCTATATGGTCCATATTGGGATTGCCATGTGTGTTTTATTATGGCATTATTGAGAAATTTGTAATAGGTAGTGGTAGAAAAGAAAAAACAAAAGCCAAGCAATAAGCTTGGCTTTCGATATGTACATATATTAAGGCTCCAATGGTTCCATCTTAAGACCCTTATACATTTTTGTGTAAAGACTCTTCTCATCTGTATAAAGCATATAACCTCTAGGACCGTCTTTTACGATGTAAGCATACTTGTTCTTCTGGACATTCATATAAAGAACTTCGTCAACGTTAAGCTCCTTTGCTTTCGCCTTAGCAGTGTAAACGTTAAGTGGCTCTAATTTGTATTTTTTTACAGCCTGTTCTACTGTCATTATAAATACCTCCTATCTAACTTTGCGATTAAATTGCCTTGATTACGAATGGGTAAACAAGTATAATTAATCATACGCGATAACTTAAGTATAGTATATTGTATATTAAGGTTAAAGTCAACTGTAAAAAAACAAAACTGACATAAAATTTGGGTAAAAATGTAGTTTTTTGTTATATATGTTAGAATAAGTACATATTATGTATTTATTCTACTAAAACTATAAAATATCCATAAATGTAGATGAATTCGAGAGGTGAATTATGAACCACAAAGATAATCAAAAGCCACGATTGTTGTTGCATGTTTGCTGCGCTCCCTGCAGTTCACATGTTTTGGAAGTTTTGACTCAGGAGTATGAAATTACAGTATATTTTTATAATCCTAATATTACTGAAAGTTCTGAATATAAAAAGAGATACTCGGAATTAGAAAGGTTTGTGACGGAAGCTCCTTTTGCAAAAGGTGTTGTTTCTGTAGATGGAGGTTTCTGCCCGGATTTATTTTTTGAGATGAGTGAGGGAATGGAGGATTTGCCTGAAAGAGGAGCTAGGTGCTATGAGTGTTATAAAATGAGACTTGACGAGTCTGCACGCTATGCAAAGGAAAATGGATACGATATATTTACTACTTCTTTATCCATAAGTCCACACAAGAATGCCGCTTGGATTAATGAAATCGGTGCAATGCTTCAAGAAAAATACAATATAGATTATATGTACAGTGACTTCAAAAAGAAAAACGGATATGCTAGATCTATTCAGCTATCAAAGGAGTATAATCTGTATAGACAAAACTATTGTGGATGCATTTTTAGTAAGAAAGAAAAAAATAATAATTCCCTTGTTTAGATAAACGAATTATTGTAAAATTATCTTAGGAAATGATGTTGAAGGGAGGTTGTTTTATGTATATAGGTAATGTGAGTAACAGTTATATTAATCCTATGAGTAGTGTTGGTAGAACAATGTCTATTGACACCAACAATTCTGCAGACAGCCTTTCTAAGGTTAATGGGGTTACGGAGTGCGCTACCTGTGAGAGTAGAATGTATGTGGATGGGTCTAACGAAAGTGATGTTTCTTTTAAAGCACCAGGACACATTAGTCCAGAACAATCCTATTCGAAGGTTTTATCTCATGAACAGGAACATGTTAGTAATGCTATTGCTAAAGGTAATGAACCTAGTGCAAGGTTAATTAGTGCTTCGGTATCTCTTAAAATGGCAACTTGCCCAGAGTGTGGTAAACGTTATGTGGCAGGAGGGGTAACCAAAACCACAATGGAATATTCTAAGTCGTCTCCATATGATAATGGTAGGAAGCTGATCGAGGGTAGTTTCGTTAAAGGTATGAATATTGATAAAACTATTTGATGTTTTTGTTGTTTGAATACAAGATAGAGTCCATAATATCCACTATTGCTTTTTGCTCTTGTTGATCTAACAGACTAAAGGTACTAGTAAAGGATGTTTCGTATTTTGAGTTTGTAGGGGTGCTTTCTTCCACCAAGTTGGTGCTATAATTTGATACATAGAGTTCATTGTCTGAATACAGAGCATCTACAAATTCTCGTAAATCGGTTTTAAGTATAATACTTAATTGAAACAATGTTTCTAGTGTTGGTAAACGTGTGCCGCGTTCGTAATGATTGTACGAAGATTTTGATAGGAAGCAAAGCTCGGCTACCTTACTTTGACTAAGGTTTAAAGCGTTGCGTTTTTGCTTTAATAAAGTTGCAAATCTTGTTATATTCATTAATCATCATCTCCTTTCACCATAAGATTCATTAAAGTAAAAATTCTTTTTTGATTAAGTGGGGAAAGTCTTGAGTAAAGTTCAAGAATAGAAAAATAATCGTCGCGATTCATGGTAGATAATCTTTCTTTGTTATCTACAAATGAAAGGGGGGAGTGGTCGTATAACGATTCCATTAGATCCACGCCCAAAACTTGGGATAGTTTAGCGATTATTTCTGCAGAGGGCATACAACGCCCTTTTTCGTAATTAATGTAGGCTTGTCTTGATAATCCAATCTTGTTTGATATTTGGGATTGTGTTAGATTGCGACTTATGCGCAGTTTTGTAAGACGGAGCCCGAAATCTTGTTGATTCATAGATTACCTCCGATTGGTGAATGACGAATAATTGAACAATAACATTTTAACATAATAGCTAAAAAAATCAAATAAAAAATAATTTCAAGGAGATTAAAAAATGAGTAAGGCAGATGAAAAATTTATAACTATGTGCCAGGATATAATTAATAATGGCTTTAGTACTGAAGGAGAAAAGGTTAGACCAAAATGGGAAGATGGTACATATGCATATACATTAAAACGATTTGGAGTTGTTAATAGATATGATTTGTCTGAAGAATTTCCTGCTATAACTTTAAGAAAGACTTATATCAAATCGGCAATAGACGAGCTTTTGTGGATATGGCAAAAAAAGTCAAACAATGTCAATGATTTAAATAGTCATATATGGGACTCGTGGGCAGATGAAAATGGATCTATTGGAAAAGCATACGGGTATCAGCTTGGAGTAAAACATCAATACAAAGAAGGAATGATGGACCAGGTTGATAGAGTGATATTTGATTTAAAAAACAATCCCTACAGTAGAAGGATTATGACAAATATTTATGTGCATCAGGATTTGTCTGAGATGAATTTATATCCATGCGCTTACAGTGTTACATTTAATGTTACAGGAGACAGACTAAATGCAATATTAAATCAAAGATCTCAAGATGTCTTAGCTGCAAACAATTGGAATGTTGTTCAGTACGCTGTTTTAGTGTATATGATGGCGCAGGTTTCAGGTCTAAAACCTGGAGAATTGGTTCATGTAATTGCAGATGCACATATATATGACAGACATATTCCGATTGTGGAAGAACTAATAAAAAGACCTACTTATCCAGCACCTAAGTTTTCGATGAATCCCGACATCAAAGATTTTTATCAATTCACATTAGATGATTTTATTATTGAAGACTATGTAACAGGTCCACAGGTTAAGAATATACCTATAGCTATATAGATATTCTGTGCGTTTCGCTGGGTGGTTTGTGTATAAGAGTAGAAAGGAGGATGGATTTTGTGATAAATGTATGCACAAAATCAGTTTGATATGGATTTAATTGTAGCAGTTGATAATAACTGGGCTATTGGAAACAAAGGAGAATTACTTGTTTCCATACCTGAAGATATGAAGTTTTTTAGACAGACAACCATGGGGAGCGTGGTAGTATTGGGGAGGAAAACTCTTGCAGGATTTCCCAATGGACTCCCGTTAAAGGGAAGAGATAATATTATCCTTTCTACCAATCCAAAATATCAGGTTCGCGGGGCAACGGTTGTGCACTCTAAGGAAGAACTATTAGAAGAGTTAAAGCAGTATAAGGATAGACAAATTTTTGTTATAGGTGGTGGAGCTATATATGAAATGCTACTTCCATATTGTAAGTATGCTCATGTGACCAAGATAAATTACTCCTATCAGGCTGACACTTACTTTCCGAATTTGGATGGTATGGATAATTGGTCTATTGTTGAAGAAAGTGACGAACATACTTATTTTGATTTGGAGTATTATTTTTATAAATACGAAAACAGTAAGCCTATAAGCATTGAATAGTATTGGTGGAGAAAAATTGAATATAAAGTTTTGTTTGTCTTTAGCATATTGCACAAAAAAACATAAAAAAACACTATGAAATTAACAAATAACACTTTTAAATATAAAATTAGTGTGATATAATTTCTGTATGTTTATGTATAAAAATGTATTTAATTGGAGGATTTTGTTATGGCAGATGTAATGATGACCTCAGGATCTAGCTTTGAGGGTTACGAAATTGTTGAATATTTGGGGTTTGTAAATGTACAGACAGTTCTTGCTTCAAATTTCTTTAAAGGCATTGCAGCAGGTGTTACTGAAATGTCAGATGCAGAAAGTGAAAAGCTTACTAGTAAGCTTGAACAGGCTAATGAGGTAGCTATAGAAAAATTAATGGGTGTAGCTAAAAGACGTGGAGCGGATGCAGTTATTGGTTTAGCACTTAATTATACAGAATTTGCAAATAATTCAGTAGGTACAATAGCATCAGGAACAGCTGTAAAACTTAGAAAAAAGCAAGCTACAGTATCTGTGATTGAGAAAGAGTTATATGTAAGTAACTACTATAATAGATTAGTACCAAGACCTGTAAGAGTGAAAATTACCGGCAAGGGTAAAGAGGTTACTATAGCGGCTGACTTCTATAATTATAATATGGATGACATTAAGGCAATTAGAGCAGATGTTGAACTTACAAATCTTTATGAGGAGAAGTTACTTATCAAGAATCTTGATTTTGTATTTGAGAAAGGAAATATTACATTGATTGAGTCCAAGTCAATTGAGTGTAAGCTTCCATCTAAGGATATATTATTGCTTAAGGATTCAAAGGTTACTATTTCAAAATACGTAACTAGCAGAGGTGTATATGCGTGTAACGATTTACCAATCAATGTTAGCATGCCGTTACATAGACTTGCTGCTCTTAAAGAAAAGCGTGGTATTGATGCAGTTGAGAAGTATAGAACAGATGGCATGATTTGGACATGTAACTGTGGTTATGTGAATGAAGCTGGCGCTGAAGAGTGTGTTGTATGTTCACGTAAGCAGGAAGATATGAAGAGTACTTCTAAGTTCAATCCAGATGAGATGATTGCAAAGATGCAAACTAAGGAATATGTTATCGAGATTAAGGATGTTCTTATGGAATATATTAAGGATATTGATAATCAGTACAGAATGGAACTTCTTGAGATTATGGAATCTGGACTTCAGTATGAGAAGACTAGAGGTAATATGAAAGATACAGTAATTGAGAAGGTAGAAAAGGTCTTTGAAGGACATTAATTATTGTAAAAGAGGAGTCTGTGTGATAAACTTATAATATTGACTTGATTAGAGGTGATAAAGATGGGCTCAGGTCTTAGCATGACCAGCGTTAATAAGATAAAGGAATTAGCTACGGCAAGGGAGTATAGCTTGGCTTTAGAGATAATTGATAGCCAGGATTTGACTAAGTCTCTCAATCCACAGTTTGTAAGATTGTGTGGAGATGTCTATATAGCCAATAAAAGGTATAAAGATGCTAGAAAGGTGCTTTTGATGGCACATAAGATGGCACCTGAAGCAAAGAGAGTAATATATTCTCTTGTTGATTTGTATCTTAGAATGGGATATAAGGAATTGGCTGATTTCTATTATAGATTGTATATGTATGACGCAGAGCCTGGCTTACCACAGACAATCCAGATGAACTATATATATGATAAGGCTCAAGGGTGTCCGCTAAAGGAAATCGAGACACTCTTGTTTCCTATGTATAGTGATGTGATGGATTATGATTGGTCTTATGAGCTTTATTTACTTATGAAGATGCAAGGTAAAGAAGATGATGCACAGGCCATTAAAGCAGATTATTTAGCTACATATAAGAGTGAACCAAATGTGTTGCTGATAGAGGGATTAGAACAATCCAACTATAGATTGGATGAATTATTTTATATTTACAGCAAGGATGAAGTGGCTGATGATTCTCCAGAGGAAGAAGAACTTCGTCAGGAAGAGCGAATTCTGATGGATGCTGATGAGTTGAGAATGAATCCAAAGGAAGCTGAAATACAAATTGTATTTGATTCTAGTGAAAAGACAACCTTTGGCGAAAAGTTGAAATATAAGAAACATATGAAGGAACAGGTTAAACTAGCCAAGAAAGCTGGTAAGGATGGTGTTGAGGAAACAGAAGAATCTTCATCAGAAACTGCTCCTGACGCTTTGAATACTTCTGTTGAAGCACAAGATGCGTCGTCGGAGGAAAAACAGGGCGAAGAGTTATTGGAAAGTAAAGAAGAAAAAGTCAACATTTTCAAGAAGATTTTCTCCAAGAAGAAAAATGATAATGTTGAAGATGTTGTGTCGGAAGAGACAGATAATATAGTTGAAGCCGAGAGTTCAAAAGAACAGATTGTGGAAGAACAACTTCAAAAAGAGCAGATTCTAGAAGAACAAACTCAAGAAGAACAAGTTCAAGAAAAGTTGTTAGACGATGTTCGAGATGTTGAATATACTGTAGACGTTGATAATACAAAAGAATCCGTATCAGAGGCACAAGTAATTGAGGAGTTAGTGGAAGAAGTGGAATATAACTCTGAAGATGTTGCTGAAGAGGTGGATAACGTTGTAGAGAATGTTGTAGAACAATACGAACAGCTTGAGAATGAGATGGAGAGTCTCTGTGATATATCAGATGAAATAAAAGAGGAAGACTTTGATTTTGAAAAAGAAAAAATGGAAGTGCCTTCTGATAGTCTTAGTGAAGTTGAGGTTGATACTGCGACAGAAGATGAATCCGATGAAGAATCTATAGATGATATGGGAGATTCTCAGATGCAGGAAATATATGGAAAGAAAAAAATCTCAATAGTATCGGAGTTGGGTGAGGATACTTTTGTGAATACGCAGGAATTTTCACAAGATAGCGAATCTAGTAATCCGTTTGAAGAGATGTTTAGTCGCAACAAAAAAACAGAATATGAGGAAGTTAAGACATCTTTTGTTGTTGAAGAAGTTCAACTTCAGCCAGAGGATGATGATTACGATGTAGATGACTTTACTGAGGATTTTAGCTCTTTGACATTTGATGATGTATCAGACAAACAAATTGATTTGTCACAAGGTGAGATTAAAGAAGAAGCAGATAAAGATGATGTCAATGAGGGCATCGCAGGTTCAGTAGTTGATGATACGTATATTAACATATCCGAACCAGATGGATTAAAAGCAGAGAACTCGGTTGAGTTGGAAGAAGAGCTTGCTGATATTTCTGATGTTGTGGTTGTGGATGACCAAGATAGTGTGTGGGGAAGTGGCGTAGAAGACTACCATACCGATATATGGGAAAGTGCTGAAGAAGACGAACACGGTGATGTTTGGGATAGTACTGAAGAAAAAAATCCTGCAGATATTAGTGAGAGAGCTAAAGAAGACGAACAATCAGAGGTTTGGGATAGTGCTACTACAGAAAGTGTTTCTGAAAGTACTGTTGAGGAAACAGTTGAGCAGATAGATGATATTTTTGAAACAATTAGTGAAGAGGTGTTGTTTGATGACCCTGTTTCACAAGTTCAAGAACAGGAGTCTAATACAGATTTCATCAGCTATAATGAAGTTATAGAAAAATCTGAAGTTAAAGATGTATTAGGCGATGAGTCTGTATATAATGCTAATAAGGACAAATTAGATTTCCCTGAATTTAAATCAAGTTTGTTCCCAGAAATCGGACAGGAAGTTGCAGAGGTTCAGAACAATTTTGATGAAATAATGTCTGTAGGAAGAGATAAAATTAACGAAAATCTCTTAAAAGAGGAACAAATGCAAAGAGAAGCTGAAGCTCTCTTGGCGTCATTGGGAATTGATTTGGGTGATGTAAAGACAATTTCAAAATTAGGTGAAACCACATCAGAAATTAAAAGTCATAATGAAATTACCTATGCGACATCAACGGTGGATGAAAGAAATACGCAGGATGTTGCGGAGACACAGTATAATGATGTAACTCAGGAGACTGTGGATAATTATAGCCCTTCAAGAGATGAATTAAAATCATCTTTGAAGATAGATTCTGTTAAGAAAAATATCTTAAGACAAATTAAAGAATATAGATAATTCTTGACTAAGAAGTGTTACTGAAAGGAGGCAAAGCTAGTGGCAATTGATCAAAGAGAAGCGTTGATAGCTGCCGTTAGAGCGCAAGTTGAAAAAGAAAAAGCTGCCAAAGCTGCTAAAGAGAAGAAAGAGCAGGAAGCTATGCAGTTAGCTGGCAAGACTTCTACAACCACCTCTAATGCTGACAATAAGCCTAAGTACAAAACTCTATCTGCTGAAGATTTGGCAAAAATCGAAGAGAAGAAGAGACGTAAACAGGCCGCAGAGCAGGGCATAGATCTTGAAGAATGGGATAGAGCACGTGCTGCTGAAAAGGAGGCTGAAGAGGCTGCGAAGAAAGCGGAAGAAGAGGCTGCAAAGAAAGCGCAAGAGGAAGCTAAGAAGGCTGAAGAGGCTAAAAAAGCAGCAGCTGCAAAGAAAGCTGAAGAAGCAAAGAAAGCTGAAACTGATGCTCAGACCTCATTAGGAATGAGTGTTGGGATACAACCAGACAAATCTGGATTGTCACTTAAGTCATCAGGCACAGCTTCTACTGGTTTATCAGGCGGTATTGGTGGAGTTAAGACTGAGACAAAAGGTTTGGGATTGAATCTGAAGACTGGGGTTGATGACACAAAGAAGGCCGAAGAGGCAAAGAAGGCCGAAGAGGCAAAGAAGGCTGAAGAGGCGAAGAAGGCCGAAGAGGCAAAGAAGGCCGAAGAGGCGAAGAAGGTCGAAGAGGCGAGAAAGGCTGAGGAAGCGAAAAAAGCTTTAGCTCAAGAGAAGGAAAAGTTAAGACCTACAAAGCTTGTTGGAGGAAATGATGATGTTAAGGTTATCGGTGAGGATTTAGAGGATGAATCATTAGCATTCGCTCAGGAAGGTAATACAACTATTATTTCTGATAGTATGGCTTGGAAGTCAACAGATTCTGGCAAGAAGATTGATAACGATGATATTATTAATATTGTCCCTAATCGTACAACGCCAACTAATGATGTTAAGAGTATGTATGATATGGATGATGATGATGATATATTAGGAGCAGAGATTTCAAAGCTTGCAAACTTTGATGATTCTTTAAGCTCAAAGAAAGCCGAAGAGGCAAAGAAAGCCGAAGAGGCAAAGAAGGCTGAAGAGGCAAAGAAGGCTGAAGAGGCAAAGAAGGCTGAAGAGGCAAAGAAGGCCGAAGAGGCAAAGAAGGCCGAAGAAGCTAGAAAAGCTGAAGAAGCAAAGAAAACAGCAGAGGCAATTGCTCGAAAGAGAGCTGAAGAAGCGGCAGCAAAGAAAGCTGCTGAGGAAGAAGAAGCTAGAAAGAGAGCTGAAGCCCAGAAGAGAAAATTAGAGGAAGCTGAAAGACGTGCGGCAGAGCAGCAAAGACGTATAGCAGAAGCACAAGCAAAGGCTAGAGCTGAGGAAGCTGCTAGAAAGAGAGCTGAAGAGGCAGAAGCTAGAAGAATTGAAGAGGAAGCTAAACGTAGAGCTTTGGAGGAAGAACGTAAAAAGGCTGCTGAAGAGGCTCGTAAGAAGGCTGAGGAAGAGGCTAGAGCTAAAGCTAAGCAAGAGGCTCTTAAGAATGCCGAAGAAGCTCGTAAAAAGGCGGCAGAGGCAGCTAAGATTCTAGAAGAAGCAAAGAAAGCAGAGGAGGAAGCTGCTCGTAAGGCTGAAGAGAATAGAAAACGTGCTGAAGAAGAAGCCAAGAAGAAGGCGGAAGTAGAAGCTAAGAGAAAGGCAGAAGAAGAAGCTAGGAAAAAAGCAGAAGCAGAAGCTAAGGCTAAGGCAGAAGCAGAGGCGAAGGCAAAAGCAGAAGCAGAAGCTAAGGCAAGGGCAGAAGAAGAGGCTAGAATAAAAGCAGAAGCAGAAGCTAAGAGAAAGGCAGAGGAAGAAGCTAAGAAGGCAGCCGAGGAAGCTCGAAAGAGAGCCGAGGAAGCTATGCGTATCTTAGAAGAAGCAAAGAAAGCTGAAGAGGCTGCACTAAAGAAAGCAGAGGAGACTCGTAAGCAGGCAGAGGCTGAGGCAAAGGCTAGAGCAGAAGAAGCTGCAAAGAAGGCGGCAGAAGCAGAAGCTAAGAGAAAGGCAGAGGCAGAAGCAAAGGCTAAAGCTGAAGCAGAGGCAAAAGCAAAGGCAGAAGCAGAAGCTAAGAGAAGAGCTGAAGAAGAAGCAAAGTCAAAAGCAGAAGCAGAAGCTCGTAGAAAGGCAGAGGAAGAAAATAAGAAAGCAGCAGAGGAAGCTGCAAAGAAAGCAGAAGAAGCAAGAAAGATACTTGAAGCTGCAAAGAAGGCCGAGGAGGATGCTCTTAAGGCGGCAGAAGCTGCAGAGAATATGAAGCTTGATCTTACGCAACCATCCGAAGATGGAAAACTTCCTATGGCAGCATATTATCTTGAAAAATATACAAAAGTTGAGTCAGTATCAGATAATATGGTCACAATGTTTAACAAGATAGCTAACAAGGCAACAAAGACAAGTAATCTTGTGCTTATGGGAGAACATGGATTTGGTCTTACAAGCTTTGGTGAAGATTTTGCTAGAAGTTTCTATGATATGGGAATTTGTAAGGCAAAAACTATTGCTAAGATTAAAGCAGCAGCTCTTAATAAGGTAAAGCTTACCGATGCTATGACTAAGCTTAAAGATGGATGTCTCGTTGTTGAGAATGCTGGACTTATTGCAATTGATAAGTTTACAGAACTTGTTAGATTAGCAGATCCATCTAATAATAATGTGATTATAATACTCACAGGTGAAAAGGGTTCTATTACAAGATTATTGGAAACAGTTAATGCGGTGTCTAGCAAGTTTGAAAATAAGATAGATGTACTTAATCTGGGAAATAAGGATATGCTTGCTATAGCAAGAGGATATATTTCACAAAGAGGATTTAAGACTGAGGATTCAGTTGATGGTACTATTAGAAATCAACTTATGGCTATGGAATCAGGTAATATTGATAGAATGATTAAAGCTATCGATGATGCTATGATTAATTGCGAGTCAAGGGAAAATGCCAAAGGCAATAATGGTAAGAAATATTTACTAAGTGAAGATTTCAAATAAATATTGAAAAATAAAGCGCTAATGTTATAATCAATGTATTATGACAAAAGGCGCTTTATTTCGTTATACATATTGTATGAAATAATTTGTGCAAGTTTGGTTAGAAGAAAATATATTATAACAAGAGGATGTAGGATGAATATTGATATTGGAATAGATCTTGGAACAGCAAATACGGTGATTTATATCAGAGATAAAGGTATAGTAGTAAATCAACCATCGGTTGTCGCATATGAAGTGAAAGATAAGAAGGTTATTGCTATAGGTAATAAGGCAAAGAGAATGATGGGTAAAACACCTGAAGAATTAGAGGTTGTAAAACCCATAAAAAATGGAGTCATCTCAGATTATACATTAACTGAACGAATGTTGAAAGCTTATGTTATGGCGGCTATGCAAAAACGTAAAATTTGGGGAAAACCTAATGTATGTGTGTGTGTGCCTAGTGGAATAACTGAAGTTCAAAAGAGGGCTGTTGAAGATGCTGTATTTAGAACAGGTGCAAAAAAAGTTTATATTTTGGAAGAACCTTTTGCGGCAGCTATTGGAGCAGGAGTTGATGTTATGTCCAATAGAGGTAATATGATTGTAGATATTGGTGCAGGAACAACTGATATTGCAGTAATATCTAAAGGTGGAATTAATTATAGTGCATCGGAGAAAGTTGGTGGAGATGATTTTGACGATGCAATTATTAAATACATGCGTAAACGTCATAATGTACTTATGGGAGCAGTCTCCACAGAACAACTAAAATTAGAAATTGGTTCAGTGTATCCTAGAGAAAAGGATGCTGTTGGGTATGCAAAAGGAAAAGAGTTAGTTAGAGGTTTGCCTACTAAAATTCCAGTCAAATCGTCAGAAATTATCGAAGCTTGTGAGGAGGTTTCTGAGATGGTGGTTAATACGATAAAAACTGCCCTTGAAGCTACGTCTCCAGAACTTGTAGCAGATATTTCAGCACATGGAATTATCTTAACTGGTGGAGGAAGTAAAATTTTTGGTATGAATAGACTAATTACTGAAAAAACAGGTGTTAGGGTAAAAAAGATAGAATGTCCTGAACTTGTTGTTGCCACAGGAGCTGCTAACGCTCAGGATTATGTTCTGAATAGTGAACATGTGACTGTTCTTGAATCACAGCAGGAGTTCTAATATAAATTATAAGGATGAGCAAGATGAATAGATTAGCGTATCAGTATGATGAAAGATTTTTGCCTTTAAATAGAATAGAAATGGAATTGAAAGGATGGGAACAACCTGATTTTGTCTTTGTTATAGGAGATGCATATGTTGATCACCCGTCTTTTGGCCCGGCCATTATTAGTCGTGTACTGGAACTTAATGGGTATAAAGTAGCGATGATTTCCCAGCCTGATTGGAAAAATACAGATAGCATAGATGTATATGGAAAACCTAGGCTGGGTTTTCTTGTGTGCGCTGGTAATATGGATTCTATGGTAAATCATTATTCAGTATCGAAAAAGAGAAGAAGTTTGGATGCGTATACTCCTGGTGGTGAAATGGGGAAAAGACCTGATTATGCCACGGTGGTATATTGTAATTTGATACGAAAGAAATATAAGGATACAACTATTGTTATAGGTGGTATAGAAGCTAGTTTGAGAAGATTGGCGCATTATGATTATTGGTCAAATAGACTAAAACACTCGATTTTGGTGGATTCTCAAGCGGACATATTAATATATGGAATGGGAGAAAAAGCAATAGTTGAAGTTGCGGATGCTCTAGATAGTGGAATAGCAGCAAAGGACATAACCTTTGTAAATGGCACTGTATATAAGACAAAAAGCGTTGAAGATATGAAAGGGCATATTACGTTGCCAAGTTTTTCGGAACTGACAGAGGATAAGCTCAATTATGCCAGAAGTTTTAAATACCAGTATGATAATACTGATCACATTACCGCAAAGGTACTTGTTGAAAAATATAATGAGAATCAATATGTGGTTCAGAACCCACCTGCAGTTCCGCTGACGGAGATGGAAATGGATAGGGTATATTCTTTGGACTATACCAGAACTTACCATCCTAGCTATGAGGCATTTGGTGGTATACCGGCTATTTCAGAAATAAAATTTAGCTTAGTTAGTAATAGAGGGTGCTTTGGTGGATGTAGTTTCTGTGCGCTAACCTTTCATCAGGGAAGAACACTTCAAACTAGAAGTCATAAATCTATTGTAGAGGAAGCCAAAAAGATGATATGGGATCCTGAATTCAAAGGTTATATCCATGATGTGGGAGGACCTACAGCAAATTTTAGAATAAAAGCTTGTGATAAGCAGGTAAAATATGGAGTTTGTAAGGAAAGACAATGTCTGTTTCCTAAACCTTGTCCGAATTTGAAGGTTGATCACAGTGATTATTTGAAATTACTTAGAAAGCTTAGAGAACTTCCTAATGTAAAAAAAGTATTTGTTCGTTCAGGGATTCGCTTTGATTATCTTATGGCAGATGCAGATGATGAATTCTTTTATGAGTTGTGTAAATATCATGTTAGTGGTCAGTTAAAGGTTGCTCCAGAGCATATATCAAATAATGTACTGTCTAAGATGGGTAAACCAGATAATTCGGTGTACAGAGCCTTTGTGGACAAATACAAAAAAATAAATGAACAGTTAGATAAAAAGCAATTTTTAGTGCCATATCTTATGTCTTCCCACCCAGGGTCTACTATGAAAGATGCAGTAAAGCTTGCGGAGTATCTAAGAGATTTGGGGTATATGCCAGAACAGGTTCAAGATTTTTATCCTACACCTTCAACCATATCTACATGTATGTACTATACTGGGGTTGATCCACGTACAATGGAAAAGGTGTATGTGCCTATCTCTCCACATGAAAAAGCAATGCAAAGAGCCCTTATCCAGTATAGGAATCCTAAGAATTACGATTTGGTTCACGAAGCTCTTACTATTGCTAAACGAACTGATTTGATTGGTTTTGATAAGAAATGTCTTATAAGACCAAGAAAAAATGACAAGGATTTTAAACTTGTAGGTGATTACAGAAATAGTAGTGGCAAAAAACAAGGGGAACTTAGGAAAGATGGTAGTTTTTCGTCAAACAAGACTAGAAAAAACAAAAAAACAATAAGAAATGTCCACAAAAAGAAGAATAAATAGTATACCCTTACGCACTTGAAAAAATACAAAAGACAGTTCTAATTTTATTGCGAAAGGTAATCAAATATGATATTATGTGGGTAACAATGTCGAGGTATATAACCTATGACATAAAAATAGAAAATGGAGGAATATATTATCATGTCAAAGAAAGTAGTTTTAGCAGGCGCATGTCGTACAGCGATTGGTACTATGGGTGGAACATTAAGTAATACACCTGCAGCAGAGCTTGGTGCAATCGTTATTAAGGAAGCCTTAAACAGAGCAGGAGTTGCTCCAGAGGCTGTTGACCAGGTATATATGGGTTGTGTAATCCAGGCTGGTTTAGGACAGAACGTTGCACGTCAGGCATCTATTAAGGCAGGACTTCCAAATGAGGTTCCAGCTGTTACAATAAATGTAGTATGTGGTTCAGGTCTTAACTGTGTAAATATGGCAGCACAGATGATTATGGCTGGTGAGGCTGATATCGTTGTAGCTGGTGGTATGGAGAATATGTCAATGGCTCCATATGCACTTGATAAGGCACGTTTTGGATATAGAATGAACAATGCAGTTATGAAGGACTGTATGGTAAATGATGCTCTTTGGGATGCATTCAATGATTACCACATGATTAAGACAGCAGACAATATCTGTGAGGAGTGGGGAATCACTCGTGAAGAACTTGATGAGTTTGCAGTTAAGAGTCAGCAGAAGGCTGAGGCAGCTCAGGCAAATGGTGCATTTGATAAGGAAATCGTTCCTGTAACAATTAAGACTAAGAAGGCAGAAATCGTATTTGCTAAGGATGAAGGACCAAGAGCTGGTACATCTATGGAGGGTCTTGCAAAGCTTCGTCCTATTAACAAGGATGGTTTTGTAACTGCTGGTAATGCTTCAGGTATCAATGATGGTGCAGCAGCTATCGTAGTTATGTCTGAGGAGAAGGCTA
>SVEI01000112.1 GCA_015057445.1 Lachnospiraceae bacterium
TATAGAAGATGTTAATAAGAAGTATGGAAATACAGTTATAATGGTAACCCACAATGACGCTATTAAAAATATGGCCGATAGAGTGGTTAAGCTTAGAGATGGTGTTATTCGTAAGAATTACCTTAACGATGAAAAGATTGCTGCTATGGATCTTGATTGGTAGGAGGTAATGATTATGAAGAATCCACTTAATAAACGATTTGTTAGAGAACTTAAAAGCGATTTTGGAAAGTACATAGTTCTGTTTGTATTTATAGTTGCCATGATATCTATAGTTTCAGGTTTTCAGGTTGCTGGAAATAGTATGATAAAGGCTTATGAAGAAAGCTTTGAAAAGTATAATATCGAGGATGGTAATTTTGAGCTTACTGCTAAAGCAGATGAAGAGCTTATTAGTAAGATTGAAGAAAATGATGTGACTATCTATGAGAACTTTTACTTAGAAGAGAAAACTACATTAGGTACAACAATTAGAATCTTTAAGAATCGCGAAGAGATAAATAGAGCCTGTCTAATGTCAGGAGAGTTTCCAGTGGCAGATAATGAGATTGCTATAGACAGAATCCATGCTATTAAGAATGAGCTTGAGATAGGAGATACCATTACAGTATCAGGTAAAGAGCTAAAGATATCAGGATTGGTGGCGTTGACTGACTATAGTGCACTATATCAAAGTCCAACAGATACTATGTTTGATACTAAGATGTTCGGTGTTGGCGTAATGACAAAAGAAGGCTTTGAAAGTATAGGCGATGACAGACTTCACTTTAGTTATTCCTGGAGATATGAGGAAAGACCTATTGATGATGTAGAAGCTAAAGAAATGTCAGATGAGTTAATGGAGTCTTTGTTACAGTATACAATGCTTGAGAATTATATTCCTGCTTATAATAACCAGGCTATTCAGTTTACAGGTAATGATATGGGCAGAGATAAGCTGATATTTGGAGTGTTCTTATATCTAGTAGTTGCAATAATTGCCTTTATATTTGCTATTACAACTAGCAATACTATAACAAAGGAATCAACAGTTATAGGAACTCTTAGAGCTTCTGGTTATTCTAAGGGAGAGCTTATAAGACATTATCTTGCTATGCCTATGTTGGTTACTCTAATCGCAGCAGTGGTAGGTAATATATTGGGTTACACCCTTATGGAAGATTTTGCGGCAGACATGTACTATAACAGCTATTGTCTCACAACTTATGAGATTCTTTGGAATGCTAAGGCCTTTGTCAGTACAACAGTGATACCACTTGTGATAATGTTTTTGATTAATTTCTTTATACTTGCTAGAAAGTTTAAGCTTTCACCACTTAGATTTATTAGACGCGATCTTAGTAGGAAAAAGAATAAGAAGGCATTTAAACTTAATACCAAGATTGGTATTATGAAGCGTTTTAGACTTAGAATTATATTCCAGAATATGCCTAACTATATTACTATAGTATTTGGTGTACTTTTAGCGAATGTAATAATGATTTTTGGATTAGCATTTCCTGCTCTTTTGAAAAATCACAGTGAGAAGTTATCTGATAATATGCTGAGTCAGTATCAGTACATATTGAAAATGCCATCTGAAACAGATAACCAAAGCGCGGAACAGTTTACAGCGTATTCTTTAAAGACCTTAGAGACTAGAGGTTTTACTGAGCAGGTTAGCTTATTCGGTGTAGTTGATGATAGTAAATATATTGATGTAGATTTTGAAAAAAATACAGTGTTTATATCAAGTGCATACTCTGAAAAGTACGACGTTCAAACAGGAGATACAATAACCTTGAAAGAAGAGTTTGAGGATAAGGAGTATGAATTTAAGGTTAAGGGTGTTTATGATTATTCTATAGGAATAGCTGTATTTATGGCTCAGGATGAGTTAAATACCTTGTTTGATTATGATGAGGGATATTTTAATGGATATTTCTCTAATGAGGAAATCACTGATATTGATGATAAGTTGATTGCAACAGTAATAACAAAGGATGATATGGATAAACTATCAAGACAGCTTATGGACTCCATGGGCAATATGATGGGACTATTTTTCGTAGTGGGAATAGTTATGTTTATGCTTATTATTTATCTGTTATCAAAGATAGTAATTGAAAAGAACTCTCAAAGCATATCTATGGTTAAGATACTTGGTTATGACAATAAGGAGATAAATAAGCTTTATATTGTAACAACAGCCATTGTGGTTATAGCCTCTCTTATTATTACTATGCCGTTACTAGATTCTGTTATGGCTGTACTTTTAGAGTATATGTTCTTTATGTATTCAGGCTGGATGACATACTATGTTCCGATGAGTCAATATGTTCTAGTAGTGGTTGCCGGTATAGCATCCTACGCAGTTATTGCTTTCCTTCAGATGCAGAAGGTTAAGAAAATTCCTATGGAGGATGCACTAAAAACTGTAGAATAAAAAAAGAGGTTATGCACAGCTTGTTGCTTTTATCTCCAGGTAGGCTAGTACAGTTAGTTGGCACAGCCTTATTTTATACCTACAGTATAGTTGACATCCTTCTGTAAAAGTGTTATCTTTGCATTTATTACTTGGAGATTATGTTTTACTTAGAATGCGAGGTGATACCTATGCTTAAGGAATTTAGGAGAAAGTTTATAGGCGACAGGGAGTTTTATAGATACATTATATTTCTAGCCCTTCCTATGATTGCCCAGAATGCCATAACAAGCTTTGTCAGCTTTCTTGATAATATTATGGTTGGGAAGATTGGTACGGAGCAGATGTCCGGTGTTGCCATAGTCAACCAGCTTATATTTGTATTTAACATAGCTATATTTGGTGCAGTATCAGGAGCTGGAATATTTGGAACTCAGTTTTATGGCAAGGGAGATTACGAAGGTCAAAAGTATGCGTTTCGATTTAAAATGTACGCGGCTATATTTATAACAGTTATAGCCTTGAATCTTTTCTTCTTTGCAGGAACAGAGCTTATTAATCTTTATCTTACAGACAGTGGTGATGTGGGAGACATAGGCCTTGCGTTAAAGTATGGTGAAGATTATTTAAGTATTATGATGATAGGACTTGTTCCTTTTGCCCTAAGTCAGACCTATATTAATTCCATAAGGGAGACGGGGCACACAGTAATTCCTATGGTTGCAGGAATTGTGGCTATGCTTACAAACCTAGCACTTGATATTATCTTAATATTTGGTATAGATGGTTTTGTACCTGCCATGGGAGTAAAGGGTGCGGCAATAGCAACAGTAATATCAAGATTTGCAGAATTTATTATAGTTGTTATATGGACTCATACTCATAAGGAGAAGAATCCATACATTAAAGGTGCATATAAGGGATTCAGCATACCAAGGAGAATACT
>SVEI01000113.1 GCA_015057445.1 Lachnospiraceae bacterium
ATCTGATAAGCCAGTCAGCTTTCCATCATCTGTGTACTCATACACAATCTGATTATTCATGGCATCAGTTATGGTTTCCAATCTGCCTCTGTCATCATAACCATAGGTCATGACATTTCCGGCAGGGTCTGATAATTCAATAGCATCCTCTTATTGTTTGTTATGTATAAGATGAAACTTTTTAAAACTGGTCTCACATATCAATAATTCCTTAATAAAAACAGAAATTTCTAATTTCGAATAACATAATTAATTGAATGTTGTACTTCTCACTATCTCATACACAATATTAGATATATAATCACTATGTAATGACTCATTATATATTTCAATATGTCCATAATTGAATTTTAGCAACATCATATCATCATCTCCTGCTGGCTCATAACCAAACAAAACATATTCGGATTTTACAATTTTGCAAATATATAATATTCGTTCAAATAAATTAGTAAATTTGTTCATTAAATCACACTTTGATACTTCATAAAATTGATTAATATTAAAGTTAACAGTTATATCACACAAATCAGCATCACTTGAAACAATAACTATTACTTCACGAATTGTAAAACCCATATTTAATTCATCCAAATATACATAGCATGTTGTAGATTTTTTGAAATGTGATATTAAATCTTTTACTTCACTAAATTCAATATCAACATTATGTTTTTCATCAAAAAATGCGAAGAAACAATATTGTTTTCATCTACCTGTAATTTTCAAAAATAAATTCGTTCAAATAATTAATGTTTATATTTTTAAAAATCAATTCCAAATAATCCATAACAATCCTCCATTATCTAATTTGATCTATAAATCCTTTAAAAGTTCCATCTAAATTAAGTCTAATTCCTCTTCCATAGGAGTCGTATATGAATCTAGTTTTATTGCCAAAGGCATCAGTTATGGCTGTGTTTCATAAATATCTACTCCAACACATTCACCATCAAAAGAATATTTAACTAATATTTCATCTTTCTTCATTTCAGAAAACAGTTTACCATAACAAAAACTGTCTACTTTCGATATTCTATACTTTTCATCACACAAAGACGCATAAAATGTCTCTTCATTTTGCAAATTAATATCTTTTGAATAAAAAATAAACGAATTTCCTTTATTATTCAAAAAAGTATTTAAAACTATTGAAATATTTTTCTGTTCAAACTTTGCACAACTAATATAAACTTCTTCATAAAATAGAGAATATCTTGTTTCTATACCTTTATCGAATAAAGGTAATTTTTTGTAATCTTTTTTCCATATTTTGTAATAATCAAAGATTTTATCAGAGCAATCACCCTTTTGTTTAATACATACAAAATAGAAATAACCATACTTCTTGTTAGATAATTTATAATTAAGTTCCTCGCACAAAAATCCCAAAAATTTTTCATCTATATTATTAATATATTCATCATATCGAGTAAGCAATAATGATGGTTTTGTTGTATTATCATAATATAGTTTACATAAATCATTTCCTTCTACAAAGTCATTATATACAGAAACATTCATATCTCAATACGCCTCCTTGCATAATTTATCATTTCTTTATTATAATAAAATATTAATAATCATAGTGATTACCATAAATGTCATTAAAATGTCTACCCCTATTTTGTATTGGTCCATCTGGATAATCATGGCCAAAATGTTCACGAATTATTTTATTGCCAGAGAAAATATAATCCTTTCCAGGAATTAATTTTCCATTTTTATCCGTAGCAGGTATTATAGCTATTGGTTGCTCTGAATTAGGAATTCCACTTGCTCTTTTTGCCTCTCTATAACTACCATGTCTTTTTGCACCATCTGGAGAAAAATTATCAGGAGGCTGATTATTTCCTTTTTTTACATACCTTTGATAATTTGGTTTCTTTCCATTATCATCTTTATTTGTGTCACCCGAACCACATTTTTTTGTATTATGCACCAATACACTTTCATCACTTACAAAGTATGTATGATATCCTTCTATCTCAAGGTTATAGATTAGTACAGCTTCATCAAGGTATTCGATTGTTACATCCTTAACAATCTCTACACTTCCATCCGCAGTCCTAAGTACATCCCCTGCTTCAAGCTCTATAGCTGGTACCCATCCCTTGCCTTCCACATAGAAAGGATGGTTATCTGTGGTGTTGATGGTGGTTTCTGAGTCATTATCGGTGGTATTTACATGAATAAGCTTGTTAGTCTGACTTACATATACGTTTAGGACTTCCTTATATTCCTTCTCGCCAGTTTCCGTATCTTCTGCCAGTACGTAATCTCCTACTTCTATATCCTCTATAGCTACTAGACCTTCGTCAGTTTCAATTAGAGTTTCTCCAGTAAAGCACTGGGATCCAAAGCCATAGACCATAGTAATCGCTTGAAGTACTCTTATACCTATCTCTATTGGGTCACCATTTTCAACAGCTTCCAAGATAAGCTCTGATTGATTTTCTATGCCTGCCAACATAAAAATAGGCTTTAACACTACTGCAATAGGTAGTGTAAGTAGACAGCTTGCAAGTATACCGATGGTCGCACCTTTAAAGAATGCCAATGCTACACTTTCCCATGTTCCTTTTCCATATAAAACATTCATTGTAGCTATATATACATCATAGGATGTACATACTGCATTTGCCCACAGCATTACTCTTTGCAAGCAGGTCATCTGTGCGATACGGTTCAAGCATACTTGCGCAATATCAGTTACTATTCGCTCAAGCAATTCACCTGCATATCCACTAGGGTCCGTATACGTCACAGGATTCGCATTAGCATAGGCATACTTATGGAGACTTATAGGTTCATACAGACTTCCCTGATAGCTGTCCATGGTTGTGAAGCTACCTGTACTTGGATTCATGTATCTTGCACGTAGGTAGTAAAGGCCTGTGTTAGCGTTGTACTCCTCGCCCACGTACATATATGAGTTGTCGGTGTCACCATTCTTGGTAAGAAGCATTCCGTAGGCGTCATAAGAGTAGCTGTCAGTTACAGTTCCTTCTTCGTCCAGTAAGTGTCTTACACTTCCTCTTCCGTCACATACATAGTACCACTTTTCTTCTCCGGATTCTACACTTATTAAATCATGACCTCTTACATATGATGAGGTAAGGTTTCCATCTGCGTCTGTTTCAGCTACTACCTGTGACAGGTCTCCTGCTGTATCCACCACATAGTAGGTTGTATCTAATTCGTTAACTGTCTTTGATGTACGGATACCATTGTAATCATAGGTGTAAGACTCTACTGTTACACTGTTGCCCTCCTGTATGGTTGCTCTGATTAGATGTCTCT
>SVEI01000114.1 GCA_015057445.1 Lachnospiraceae bacterium
GGAGCTTTTGTCTGATTATATTCGTGGAAAATCAGATGTGATAAGTACATATTGGTTTGGGTTAGAGAAGGAAGCTATTGGATTAGCGGACGTATCTTCTGTTGTTACACAGGATATAATAGCTGAGGTGGAGTCAGCAAAGAGTGAAATAGTTTCAGGAGATAAAATATTTTCTGGAATTATATATGATAATCAGGGAAAACTTCGTTGTGATGAAGATGAGATAATTAGTGACCAGGTTCTTATGAATAATATGGACTGGTATGTAGAGGGCGTGTACATATATGAAGAATAGAAAAAGATTTGTAAATTTAAGAACGGTATTAAGTATGGTTGCACTGCTTGGAGTAATGATTGTGGTTGGAAGCTTGCTTGGTATGAAGTTAAATCAGATTCTTATAGAACATATGGAAAAGCAGGTGACAGAGCAATCCAAGCTTTTGTCAGAGCAGATTGAGCAGGTTATAGAAATTCAGTTTGTGCAGCTTAGCAATATAGCCAGTGCGGTGGAGAAAAATGAGAATAACCCAGAAGCTGTTCTTCAGACTGTCATGCAGGAACGTGAAGGGGTTTCTGTAGGAGTACTTAAGTTAGACGGCAGTGTGCTTGTTGGAATGCCTTTAGATATTACAAAATATGATGGGGTAAAAAGCTCATTTAGAGGAGAGGAAGCTGTATCGTATGTTGCTGGTGAAGGTATGACATTTTCTGTTCCTGTATATCGTGGTGAAAATATAAAATATGTTTTGTACAAAAAATATGATGAAGAAATTTTGGCTGATACCTTTGGTAGGGATTGTTATGATGGAGAAGGTCAGGTGCTTTGGGCTAACAAGAACTTTGAGGTCGTAATACCTTTTGTGGATTCATCCTACAGTGGTGATTTTCTTCATCAGCCAGAGTTGCAGGAAGGATTTAAAACCATAAAGGATAAGATGGAGCTTTCTACAGCTGCCAGTACATTTGTGAAGTGCGATAAGGGAAGATATTTTGTATTTGTGTCTGAGGTGGAAAACTATGGTGTATATACAGTGGGAATAATACCAGATAATGCGCTGTCGGATGGAATAACATATATTACAACACTTGTTTTGTGGGTATTCGGACTCTTGCTTGTACTGTTTGTTATAATAACAGTGTATATGTTTATAGCTGCTGAAAAAGCTAAGGAAAGTGACGAGCTTAGAGAAGCTAAGGAAGAGGCAGAGAATGCCAACAAGGCTAAAAGTCAGTTCTTAGCTAATATGTCTCATGAGATAAGAACACCTATCCATGGAATTATGGGTATGAACGAGATGGTGCTCAGAGAGGCACAGGATGAAAATGTTCGTGGATATGCGAAAAATATAAAGCATGCTAGTGAAAATCTTCTTGAAATTATCAATGGAATACTAGATTTCTCTAAGATAGAGGCCGGTAGAATTGAGATAGAAGAGGGCGCTTACTTGGTGAGAGGCTTGCTTAATGATGTGGTAAATATGGTTGCGCCTATCGCTAGTAAAAAAGGCCTGGAATTTGAGGTAAATGTAGACGAGAATCTTCCAGCTGAACTATATGGCGATGTTGGTAAAATCAGACAGGTTATGGTTAATCTTCTCAATAATGCAGTGAAATATACTAATGAGGGAAAGGTTACACTTACCGTTAGAGGAAATCTGGTGAATGATAATATTAATCTTAAGATAAAGATAAAAGATACTGGAATTGGTATCAAAGAGGAAAATATAGAAAAGCTTTTTGCTGATTTTGAAAGAGTTGATACTGAGAAGAATAAAGATATAGAAGGAACTGGACTTGGTCTTGCAATAGTGAATAGATTGATTCAGTATATGGGTGGAAGGATAAAGGTAACAAGCGAATATGGAAAAGGCTCTACATTTTCAGTTTGCGTGCCTCAGAAGATAATTGACAGAAGGGCTATAGGAGATTATAAGATGGCTTTAGAGGCTGTTGAAATTTCTGAGGAAGGAATCCGTACAGCAGGCTTTGTTGCACCGACAGCTAAGATTCTTGTGGTAGATGACCATGAGATGAACCTATTGGTTTTAAAAAATCTTCTTAAGGAAAGCAAGGCTCAGGTTACTACCTGTGGTAGTGGTAAGGAATGTATAGAGTTGATGATTAAGAATTCCTATGATGTGGTGTTCTTAGATCACATGATGCCTGAGATGGACGGTATAGAAACCTTAGAGCAGCTAATTAAGAAAAATCTTAAGAAGGATAGCAAGATAGTTGCTCTTACTGCCAATGCAATAGTTGGTGTTAAGGAAATGTATCTATCAAAGGGTTTTGATGATTATTTAAGTAAGCCTATAGATACTAGAAATCTTGAGAAGCTCCTGCTTAGATTTATTCCGGAATCAAAGCTTAAGGAGATGGATGCTCCTAAGCTTGTGAATAATAACAAGAAAGAATCTAAATCAGATGGAACTGATATAATACAGGGAAAGAATGAGGCAGAACAAAGTATGAGCTATATTAATCAGTTCACAGGATTAAAGTACAGTTCAGAAAGCAAGGAGATGTATAAATCATTCTTACAGATTTACTGCGATTTTGCCCAGGATAAAATAGAAAAGCTTACAAATACATATGAGTGTAAACAGTGGCAGGACTATGTTACTTATGTGCACTCTGTAAAATCCACATCTCTTAATATAGGTGGAGAAAAGCTCTCTAAATTGGCAGCAGATATAGAGGAACAGGGTATGAAATATCTTGATGGGGATGAGTCTAAATTAGATTATCTTCTAAACTCTCATGATAAACTAATGGAATTATATCAAGCAACCTATGAAGAGGCATTGGAATTAATCAAAATTATGTAATTAAATAGGACTCAAAAAGAAAAAACTTGCATATCGATGTGTAAAAAAGGAAGTACTTATGAAAAATGTAAATAAGAAAATGTATATGTTAACAGTGATAATAGCAGTGGTAACCTTGTTTGCTACGGGTAAAAATCTGCTTATATCAGCAGGTGTGTCAGTGCTACTTGTGGTGTGTTTTTGTGTAACCTACGCCAAGACTAATGAGTCGGTACGTCTAGAACAGGAAACCAACGAAAAGGTTGAGGATATGAACCGTAAGATAATTCAAGCATTGGCAAGAACCATAGATGCTAAGGATAGATATACCAATGGTCACTCCCTTCGTGTGGCGGAGTATTCCAAGGAGATAGCAAGAAGAATGGGTAAATCTGCCAAGGAACAGGATACCATATACTATGCAGGACTTCTTCATGATGTAGGTAAGATTAGAATTCCA
>SVEI01000037.1 GCA_015057445.1 Lachnospiraceae bacterium
AGAACCATCTGCTATCTTCATTAAGTCTTCGAAAACTGAAGTAGCTGACTCAACAGTGTAATCACGACCACCAATTCCGTAGAAGTAGTTAACAGCCTTAACATTAACGCCTGCGTCAAACATAGCAGCCTTAACCTCTGAACCAACAGGACCACCACAAGCTGAGAAGCTTTCAGCTCTATCAAGTATAGCAACAGCCTTAACGTTCTTAAGGGCCTCTGCAATTTCTTCTCCAGGGAATGGTCTGAATACTCTAATCTTAAGAAGACCAGCCTTGATACCCTTAGCACGAAGTGCATCTATAGCATCCTTAGTAGTACCTGCTGCAGAACCCATGATTACGATGGCAACCTCAGCATCATCTAACTTATATTCCTCGAAGAAGCCGTACTTTCTTCCTGAAATCTTCTCAAACTCAGCAGCTACCTCTAAGATAACCTTCTTAGCATTCTTCATGGCAAGTCTCTGGTTCATCTTAGTTTCCATATAAAATGGTGAAGTAGCGTAAGGACCAACTGCCATAGGCATATCAGCATTTAAGAGATAATTCTCTGGGTTATAATCACCTACGAAAGCCTTAACCTTATCAGTCTCAATAAGCTCAATGTTTTCCACAGCGTGGCTTGTGATGAAACCATCCTGACAAGCCATGAATGGGAGCATAACATCCGGATGCTCTGAAATTCTAAAGGACTGAATAAAGTTATCATAAGCCTCCTGGTTATTTTCTGCATATATCTGAATCCAACCCGCATCTCTTGCACCCATAGAATCTGAGTGGTCACAGTTAATGTTGATAGGACCTGTAAGCGCTCTGTTAACAAGAGCAAGTACAAGTGGAAGTCTGTCAGAAGCTGCTACATAGAGAAGCTCCCACATATAAGCAAGACCACAGGATGAAGTAGCAGTAAGGGCTCTTGCACCTGCTGCTGAAGCGCCCATGGTAGCACTCATTGAGCTGTGCTCTGACTCTACAGGGATAAACTCTGTGTCGATTTCTCCATTTGCAATAAATGTGGATACCATCTGTGGTATCTCAGTTGAAGGGGTAATAGGAAATGCTGGCATTACATCAGGGTTAATCTGCTTGATTGCGTAAGCAACTGCCTCATTACCGGACATTCTCTCACGAATAGACATATTACATTCCCTCCTTCATAGTAATAGCACCGAAGCTGCAGACTCTCTCGCAGATTCCGCAACCCTTACAGTGGTCATAATCAAAATCCTCTCTCTTGCCATCCTTAACAGGAATAGAACTGTCAGGACATACAGGAGTACAAAGTAAGCAGTGAGTACACTTATCCCAATCAATAACAGGAGTCTGAGTTCTCCACTCACCAGTGTTAAACATCTTAGCGCCACCGCCACCATAAATCTGGTTACCAGGTGTTAAGTCCCCATAAGGACTTTGCTCATTTATCTTAGTTATATCAGTTGCCTGTGCCATTTATCTTACCTCCGAAAGTGCCATTTTTAGAGCGTTCATGTTACCCTCTATAACCTCTGGCTTTTTAGCGAATTTGTGCTTGTAGGATTCCTCCATCTGAGTAAGGAAAACATCCTCATCCATAATCTTTGAAACCTTAACTATGGAAGCAAGCATAGGTGAGTTAGGGAAATACTTTCCAAGTGTAGCCATAGATACCTTTCTGGCATCAATTATGTACACACCACCCTTATATCCATTTAAAAGAGGAAGAATCTCCTCCTTCTCCTTGGTTGTATTAATAACGATGGCACCATCCTCACTAAGTCCCTTAGTAACATCAACTGAGTGAAGAAGAGTTTCATCAACAACAACTACAAAGTCTGGATTGTAAATGTTTGAGTGAACTCTAATTGGCTCATGACCAATTCTGTTATAAGCTGTGATAGGTGCACCCATTCTCTCTGGGCCGTACTCTGGGAAGCCCTGAACGTGCATACCAGTGCTGAATGCTACATCTGCTAAGAGAAGAGCAGCAGTTTTGGCACCCTGACCGCCACGGCCATGCCATCTGATTTCAATATTCTTTTTCATAAAAATTCTCCTATTTAAAATGTAATAAAGCATATGAAGAATATGCCATAAGATTTAAATGATAAATTTAGTTTAAAATGACGCATAAGCTACAAAAAATAGTTTCTAACGTCAAAAACAAACTAATTATATCATTAACTTAAGAAAAGTAAAGCATTACCATTGCAAATATTTAACAAATAATATTATTTCTTGAATTAATATGGCGAAATTGATATAATCATAAAAGGTATGCAAATATCATATTTTTATACAGGAGAAATCATATGAGTAAGAAATGTTGTGGAATTGTATATAAAAATGAGAAGTTCTGCACCATGTGTGGAAAGGCTCTAAGTGAGTTACCTGATGTGGAAGATATAACTGAAACACCAGAAGTACTTGATTTAGAAGAAGTAGAAAAAATTGCAGCCAGTGTATTAGGTGGTTCAGCAAGTGATGGAACTTCTGAAATAGAAACAAAGGTGAAAAGTGTAGAAGTAACTACAAAAGAAAAAACGGAAGTGGTTGAAAAAACTAGTCAGACTGGAAATGAATCCACGGTTGAGAATTCTAGTCAGGCTGTAGATGAAGTTCCAGTCGATAATTCAACAAATACAGATGAAAATACTACAGTGGTTGATGCTGTGGAAGCTAATGAAGAGAAAGTGGTGCAAGATGACTCTAGTCAAAACGATAATGGAGATTCTGGCAATGAAACTTCAGATGATGAAGATGACGATGACGATGACGACGATGACTATGATGATGGAACAGCTTCAGCAGGATTAAAGTTCTTTGGAACACTTATGATACTAATTATGATTGGGTCTATAGTGGCAGTTGGCTTAGGTGTATATTTTATTATGCTTAATCCATTTTATAGAAATCATGATATTAACGACCCAGTTGTATATGAATTGATGGCTACTGATACAGATGTTACCAATATTCAGACTAGACCTGTATTACAAGAGGTTTCTATAGAGCAGGTAACAGTATCGGATACTTCCCAGGAAGACGCAGTTATTGATAATGCAACAACTACAGATGCAACAGATACAGATGCATCTGCGGATATGGAATAGGGAGGTGCGTAATATGAGAAAAACATGGAGAATAGTTACTTTAGTATCTTTTATTATGACACTTATTATACTGGGAGTAGGCGTAGTCTTTTTATACTCAGATTATAAGGTATATCGATTTTTCAAGAGCATAGACAAAGGACAGTGGGCAGATACAAAAGAATATTATGATGATTTGTCCCCATCCCAGCAGCAAACAGTTAGGGCTAACATAGATGGATATGCTCATGAATTGTGTAGAGAGTATTCGTTAGGAGAAAGAACCTACGCAGAAATTACAGCATCATTTGACGCCATAAACAGTTTGGGAGATGTAAGCGAACTGTATGATAGACATATAACAGAGATAAATTACAATGAACTTAAGCGTTCTGTAGAGGAATTGTATAAAGCTAATACAAGTTATGATGCAGATGGAGCAATTAAAGCGAAGAGTAAGATTGAAAATGTACAAAAGAGAATGGATACAGCAACCAAAGAAACTCTTCTTATTCAAATGCTTAATGATAAGTATCAGGAATATCTAGATTGTAAGATAGATGAGTCAAAGATGATGAGTTTTATAGCAGTGGTTGCAGGTATGACATACTATGATGCCCATAGCTACACAGGTTTAATAGGAAGTAATGTGGCATGTGTTGAGAAGTATAGAGAAATATATACTCAGTTCCAGACTATGCTAGAAGAGGATAAATATTTTGAAATACTAGATGCATATGATGCTGTGTACGCAGGAATTGATCCAGCAGATACTGTGTATCGTGGGAAATATCAAGAATTGTATCAGACTGTTTTCTATGATGGTATGGATTACTATGAGGCTAAGCTTGATAATTTAATTGCAGCAAGCGATGGAGAAGCTGCAGTTGCTCTTATGAAGGAAATAGAGCAAAGATATGGTTCTGCATTTGATCTTGCATCTGCAAAGAATGAGCTTGCGTCAGATTGGCAGAAAACTTACTTGCAGATTGCTATGAACTACGAAGCAATTCTTCAGACAGAATTCAGTAAAACAGCAGATGGCGTCTATATATTTGAGAATGAATATCAAAGACTTAGACCAGATAGTATGCTTCTTTATGACGTAGATAAAAATGGCGTGGCTGAGCTGTTCTTATTTAACAGTAATGTGGCTACGGAAGAGAATACAGAGTGCTTTGCTTTTACCTATGCTGATGGTAATTATGTATATTTGGGATATGTGAATATATTGAGTTTCTGTACAGATAGTAATATTATTGCATTACCAAGTGAATTTAATAGAGAATTTGCAGAAGAACATGTTCTCTTAAGATTTTCAGGCACAGCACTAGAACAGAAGAAGTACACCAAAAAGGATGGGGAAACTTATGCAGTAGATGGACAAGAAGTGTCAGATGCAGATTTCTTAACTGCGCAAACTTCTATTGTTGACCATGCAAACAATCAAAGACCATCAACAATGGATTATATTGATTTAAGTGATTATGAAAGCTATATTTTAGCTTATTAATAAAAAAATTATAACAAAACTAATTTATATCAGACTTGGAGGATTTAAAGATGATTAAGTTATATGAAGGCGGAGCGTACCTTTTAAATGGAACAGAGCTTGTGGCTGATAATGCAGATTCAGCAGCTGTTCTTAGTAAGAAGGGTATTAATGTAAGTAAGGAAGATGCAGCTAAGAATACTATGGCATATGGTATTTTGGAGAAACACAATACCTCGGGTAATATGGAGCAGCTTAAGATTAAGTTCGATAAGATGACTTCCCATGATATTACATTTGTTGGTATTATTCAGACTGCCAGAGCTTCAGGACTTACTGAGTTCCCAGTTCCTTATGTTCTTACTAACTGTCATAACTCACTTTGTGCAGTAGGTGGTACTATCAACGAGGATGATCACATGTTTGGTCTTTCTTGCGCTAAGAAGTATGGTGGAGTTTATGTTCCACCTCATCAGGCAGTTATTCATCAGTATGCTAGAGAAATGCTTGCAGAGTGTGGCGCCATGATTCTTGGTTCAGATTCACACACTCGTTATGGTGCTCTTGGTACTATGGCTATCGGTGAGGGTGGTGGAGAGCTTGCTAAGCAGCTCTTAAAGAGAACCTATGATGTAGCTAAGCCAGGTGTTGTAGCTATTTATCTTGATGGAGAGGTGACTAAGGGAGTTGGCCCTCAGGACGTTGCTCTTGCAATTATAGGAGCTACATTTGATTGTGGTTATGTTAAGAATAAGGTTATGGAGTTTGTTGGACCTGGTGTTGATAAGCTTTCAGCAGACTTTAGAATCGGTATAGATGTTATGACTACTGAGACTACTTGTCTTTCTTCTATTTGGAAGACTGATGAGAAGATTAAGGAGTGGTATGACATTCACTATAGACCAGATGCTTACAAGGAAATGAATCCTGGAGCAGTTGCTTACTATGATGGTGTGGTATATGTAAATCTTTCAGAGATTAAGCCTATGATTGCTATGCCTTTCCACCCATCAAATGTATACACTATCGATGAGTTAAATGCTAACCTTATGGATATCTTAGAGGATGTTGAGAAGAAAGCTCTTGTATCCCTTGATGGCAAGGTTGACTTCACACTTAAGGATAAGGTTCGTAATGGAAAGCTTTATGTAGAACAGGGAATCATCGCTGGTTGTGCTGGTGGTGGTTACGAGAATATTGTAGATGCTGCAGACATCTTAAAGGGCAAGTACATAGGTGCTGATGAGTTTACACTCTCAGTATATCCTGCAAGTACACCTATTTATATGGAACTTGCTAAGAATGGAAGACTTGCAGATCTTATTGGAACAGGTGCTATTGTTAAGACTGCATTCTGTGGTCCTTGCTTTGGTGCTGGAGATACTCCTGCTAACAATGCATTTAGTATCAGACACTCAACTAGAAACTTCCCTAACAGAGAAGGTTCTAAGATTCAGAATGGTCAGATTTCATCAGTTGCACTTATGGACGCACGTTCAATAGCTGCAACAGCTGTAAATAAGGGTTACCTTACATCAGCTACTGACTTAGATGTGCAGTATACTTCACCAAAGTATTTCTTCGATAAGACTATATACGAGAACAGAGTATATGATGGTGTAGGTAAGGCAGATAAGGACGTAGAGATTAAGTTTGGTCCAAATATTAAAGACTGGCCAGAGATGATTTCCCTTACTGATAACCTATTGCTTAAGATGGCGTCAGTAATTAATGATCCTGTTACAACTACAGATGAGCTTATTCCTTCAGGAGAGACCTCATCATTTAGATCTAATCCACTGGGTCTTGCAGAGTTTACACTTTCACGTAAGGATCCTGAGTACGTAGGCCGTGCAAAGGCTATCCAGGCTGTAGAGAGAGTTCGTGAGTCAGGTGAATGTATGTGTTCTACATCAGATGAGATGAAGAATATTATGGATATAATTAAGGAGAAGTTCCCAGAGGTTAAGGGCAAGAATACAGGCTACGGAAGTACAATCTTTGCGGTTAAGCCAGGTGATGGTTCTGCAAGAGAACAGGCTGCATCATGTCAGAAGGTTCTTGGTGGATGGGCTAATATCGCTAAGGAGTACGCTACTAAGAGATATAGATCTAACCTTATTAACTGGGGTATGCTTCCATTTGTTATGGATGAGGACTATGCATTTGACATAGATGATTATGTATTTGTTCCAGGTATTGTTAATGCAATTAAGAACAAAGATGATGTAATCAAGGCATATGTTGTTAACAAGGGTATGAAGGAAATATCACTTACTCTCGGTGCTTTAACAGATGATGAGAGGGATATTATACTTGCGGGTTGTTTAATAAATTATTATAAAGAAAACTAATGTACTTTGGATGAATAGTAAATCGCGTTTTGAGATAAAAGGGGGATTGCTATGAATAAACAGATAAAAAATATAGCAATAGTGGATGATGATGAGATAAGCCGTATTATATTGTACAAATATTTGATATTAGAAAAACAGTATTCCACCAAGCTTTATTCAAGCGGAGAGGAATTCTTGGAATCTACAACAAGAATAACACCTGATTTGGTTATTCTTGATATTGAGATGCCAGGCGTTAACGGTATTGAAGTATTTGATAGAATGAGAAAAATTAAAGAGTTAGAGGATGTACCTGTCATATTTTTGACTGGTAAGGAAGATAAAAATACTGTTATGAAGTGTATCGGCAGAGGTGCTGATGGATACATGGTAAAACCAGTTAGCAAAGAGGTTTTAAAGTCAAAGCTTAATGAAGTTCTGAAAAGATATAATGAATTTAGGGCAAATAAGACTATTCTTATGATTGACGATGATGTGGAGTTTCTCAAAATATCAAAGATAAAACTGTCAAAGTATTATAAGGTGCTTACAGTGGATTCGGGTAAAACAGCCTTAGACTATCTTACATCTCACAGGGTTGATGCGATTATACTAGATTATTTTATGCCACTTTATGATGGTAAAAATATATTAAATATTTTAAAACGCAGAGAGAGTACTAAGAAAACTCCTGTAATAATGGCAACTGCCTTGAGTCAGGATGAAGTAATAAATGCATGTGGTGATAATCAACCTGATGCAATAGTTACGAAACCAGTTAATATTGAAGAATTGCTTAGCAAGATAAATATGTTAGTTTGTATGGACTAGGATGATTTTTAAGTAATTCCTTAGAAAAGCATTATTGGCATCTCGTGGTGAAAACCAAGCCATAATGCTTTTTTAAAATTCTCTTGCATATTATAGGAGTAAAGCTTATGGAAGGAAAAGTAGAAAATAAAAGTGATAATCTGATTAGAAAATTAGAGGCATATAACATTGAAACTCAAGTTGGTATAAAATACTGTGGAGATATAGATTTTTACATAGAAATACTCAAGATTTCTGTAGAGGTATCCAAAGAAAAAATAAGTAGTCTCAACAAGTTTTATGGTGAAAAAGATTACACCAATTATACTATTATTGTCCATTCAGTAAAAAGCAGTGCGGCTAATATAGGAGCTATGAAGCTAAGTGATATGGCTCGCTTGCTTGAAAAAGCTGGAAAAGAAGATGATATAGAATATATAGAATGTAACAACAGTAGCTTCATAAAATGCTACATGGAGACTATGCAAGGGATTGAAGATGTTCTTGGTATAGATAATGATTCTGTCGAAATCTGTGAAGAAGAAATGTTGTTGTGCCATAATTGGAAAGAGATGATGGCAAGGTTACCAGATTTATTGGAAGAACTAGAGTTGGATGTAGCCGAAACCATTGTGAGTGAAATGCTTTCTTTTAAGTTGCCAGAAGAGATTCACAAAGAGGTGGTTGAGATAAAGAAATGCTTGCACCGTTTTGATGTTGAAGGAGCTAAAGAAAAAGTGGGCTTGCTGATGAGGTAAAAAGTATTGTAGGAATTGAACTACAATAAAACATAAAAAAATTTGTATCATAGAGTAAAAAAATATTAAACTGTGGCAAAAGTTGTAGATACGTGCTATAATTTGTTGTACGAAAAAATAGCAATGGAGGGATTTTATGGACGTAATTATTTGGCTTATTTTGGCGGCTATCCTTATTGTAAGTGAGATTGTATCACTTGGTCTTACTACAATATGGTTTGCAGGCGGAGCGATTATTGCAGCAGTGCTTGCACATTTTGGTGCCCATTGGATTGTTCAGATTCTTGTCTTTGCAATAGTGTCGTTCTTGTTACTTATATTGACAAGGCCTATTGCCCAGAAACATCTTATGAAAGACATGGAGAAAACTAATATCGATGGTCTCATAGGAACTTCAGGTTTAGTTAAAGAAACTATTGATAATACTAAATCTGAGGGTGTGGTTTTTCTTGATGGCAAGGAATGGACTGCTCGTTCTGTAAATGGGGAAGTTATTGAGGCAGACTGCAAGGTAGTTGTAGAAAGCATAAGCGGTGTAAAGCTTATGGTTGCAAAGAGTGAATAAGGAGGTATATGATAATGATTTTATCAGGAGTTTCAGGTGGCCAGGTTTTTGGCGTATTTATAGTATTTATTGCAATTGTGGTAGTTGCAAGCATGATCAAAATTGTACCACAGGCTCATGCATATGTTATTGAGCGATTGGGAACTTATCAGGCAACATGGGGTGTTGGATTCCATATGAAAATGCCTATTATTGATAAGGTTGCACAGAGAATTTCTTTAAAGGAGCAGGTTGTAGATTTTCCACCACAGCCTGTTATCACTAAGGATAATGTTACTATGAGAATTGATACAGTAGTATTTTTCCAGATTACAGATCCTAAGGCTTTTGCGTATGGTGTTGAGAAGCCAATTATGGCTATTGAGAACCTTACTGCTACAACACTTAGAAATATAATCGGTGATCTAGAGTTAGATGAAACTCTTACATCAAGAGAGGTAATTAATACAAAGATGAGATCTACACTTGATGTGGCTACAGATCCATGGGGTATTAAGATTAATAGAGTTGAACTTAAGAATATAATTCCACCAGCAGCTATTCAGGATGCCATGGAGAAACAGATGAAGGCTGAGCGTGAGAGAAGAGAGCAAATTCTTATTGCAGAAGGTGAGAAGAAGTCAGCGATTCTTAGAGCAGAAGGACAGAAAGAGTCGGTTATCCTTGCTGCAGAAGCTGAGAAGCAGTCGGCGATTCTTAGAGCAGAAGCTGTTAAGGAAGCTACTATTCGTAAGGCAGAGGGTGAAGCAGAGGCTATTATAGCAGTTCAGAAGGCTAACGCAGATGGTATCAGATTCCTTAATGAATCAGCTCCAGACCAGGGTGTTCTTACTCTTAAGAGTCTAGAAGCATTTTCTAAGGCGGCAGATGGTAAAGCTACTAAGCTCATTATTCCATCTGAGATTGCTAGTATTGCAGGACTTGCATCATCACTTACAGAGATAGCATCTAACAAGCAGGATTAATGATTAGATAAGGAGACAGTCGGATGAAAAGCTTAATGAGTTTTTTACTTGGAATTGTTCTGACAATTCTAGGGGCAGCACTTTTCCTCATGAAAATTAATATTTCCAACTTTACATTCTTTTACAGATACAATGGAACCAATATTACCGCATTGTTACTGTTGGCTATGTGTATAATGTTTGTTGTATATGTGGTATATCCTAACATAATTACAGGTGGTATATTGGGAATTATCTTTCTTTTGTTTGTAGTGACTGTTATTATGAGTATGAAGTTTTATATAACTCATATCACAGCACTGGAGATGGTTATTATTCTAGCTACATTCTTCGGAGGAATTGGACTTGTTATACGAGGATTGGTTCACTCAAAGGATGAGTTCGGTTCGGGAAATGGAACTGGAACAGGTTCTATGTAGTAATTGGAGGAAAAATATGGCAAAAAAGATAGATTTACAGCATGATATTATGAAAGAGTTAGCTGATTATAGTCCTAAGCTAATATATGGTGTAGAGGAAATTATTGGTGAACTGAGACATAATAGAAAGAAAGATACAGATGAGCTTTTTAATCTGGTTATCCAGGGAATAAACTGGGAGATAGAAGTATTTAATAATTGTGAGGATATAATCAATCAAGATAGTCAACTTATTGATAAAAGTAAGATGGCAGCAGCAGTGGTTAGACTTGGTAAAGTTCTTCAAGAAAAGGATGATATTAAGATAGCTGCTTGTCTTGAAGTGGATTTTCTCCCATTTTTAAAGAGTATGGAGCGGTCAGCTACAAGTTATAAATAAGAATAAAAAGAGAGTTTTGACACAATCAGAACTCTCTTTTTGCTTTTTTTACAAAATTTGGCACAAATAACAAAGTAAACCATTTTGTTGAATAAAAATTATAAAAAATGCATAAAAGTATTTATCTTTTTTTGCATTAATGTTATAATGCATATATATTATGCTAAAAGGGGTGACATTATGATTAAGAAAGAAATGATAGCTATGCTGTTAGCTGGTGGTCAGGGTAGTCGTCTTGGTGTTCTTACATCTAAATTGGCTAAGCCAGCGGTTGCTTTTGGTGGAAAGTACAAGATTATTGATTTCCCGCTTAGTAACTGTATTAATTCAGGTGTAGACACAGTTGGTGTACTTACTCAGTATAGACCACTTAGACTTAACCAGCATATCGGTATTGGTATGCCATGGGACTTAGATCGTAATATTGGTGGTGTAACTGTTCTTCCACCATATGAAAAGAGTGAAAATAGTCAGTGGTATACAGGAACTGCAAATGCTATATATCAGAACATAGAGTATATTGATTATTATAACCCAGAATACGTACTTATATTATCAGGTGATCATATTTATAAGATGGATTACGAGAATATGCTTGATTACCATAAGACAAGCAAGGCAGATATTACACTTGCTACATACCAGGTTCCTATGGAGGAGGCAAGCAGATTTGGAGTAGTTATAACTGATGAGTCAGGTTGTATTCAGGAATTTGAGGAGAAGCCAGAGAAGCCTAGAAGTAACAAGGCATCTATGGGAATTTATATTTTCAATTGGAAGCTTCTTAAGGAATCGCTTACAGTTATGAAGGACCAGCCTTCATGTGATTTTGGTAAGCATATTATTCCATATTGTCATGAGAAGGGTAGTAAGATTTGTGCTTACGAATATAAGGGATATTGGAAGGATGTTGGAACTCTTGGATCATATTGGGAGGCTAACATGGAGCTTATTGATATTATCCCTGAGTTTAATCTTTATGAGGAATTCTGGAGAATATACACTAAGAGTGATGTGTTGCCTCCACAGTATATTGCACCAGAAAGCTCAGTTACTAAGAGCATTATCGGTGAAGGAACTGAAGTTTATGGAGATGTAAGTAGCTCGGTAATAGGTTCTGGAGTATCTATCGGTAAGGGCGCAGTAGTTAAGAATTCTATTATTATGAATGGAGCAACTATAGGTGATGGAGCTGTTATTGATAAGGCTATTATTGCTGAAGGAGTTGTGATTGGTGCAAACGCAGAACTTGGTGTAGGAGAGGAAGCTCCTAATGAGTTCGCGCCACATATCTATTCATTTGGCCTTGTTACAATTGGTGAGAACTCTGTGATTCCAGAAGGTGTGAAGATTGGTAAGAATGTTGCTATCTTTGGAGAGACAACATTAGACGAATACCCAGACGGATTACTTAAGAGCGGTTCTAGCATAATAAAGGTAGGTGAATAATATGAGAGCGATAGGTATTATTTTGGCTGGTGGTAACAGCGGCAGAATGGGTGATTTATCAGCAAAGAGAGCGGCAGCAGCAATGCCTATAGTCGGAAGCTACAGAGCTATCGACTTCGCCCTGTCTAATATGACTAATTCACATATACAGAAGGTTGCGGTTTATACTCAGTATAACTCCCGCTCACTTAATGAGCACCTTAATTCTTCTAAGTGGTGGGACTTTGGAAGAAAACAGGGAGGGCTTTATGTATTTACTCCAACTATAACTTCAACTAATAGCTTTTGGTATAAGGGTACAGCGGACGCTCTTTTCCAGAATATTAATTTCCTTAAGTCAGCACATGAACCATATGTTGTAATTGCATCAGGTGATGGTATTTACAAGTTAGATTACAATAAGGTTCTTGAGGAGCACATTGCAACAGGAGCTGACATTACTATTGTATGTAAGGATATTCCTGCAGGAGAAGATGACATCAACCGTTTTGGAGTTGTGAAGCTTGCTGATGATAATAGAGTTTTAGATTTTGAAGAGAAGCCGCTCGTTGCGGAGACTAATACAGCATCTATTGGTGTTTATGTAATTAGACGTAGACAACTTATTGAATTGCTGGAGGCTTGTGCAGCAGAAGGTAGAAGTGATTTTGTTAATGATATTCTGGTGAGATATAAGAATGTAAAGAAGATATATGCTTACAAGTTAGATTCTTATTGGAGAAACATTGGAACCATCGATTCATACTTTAAGACAAATATGGATTTCCTTAACAAGGATGTAAGAGATTATTTCTTCAGACAGCATCCAGATGTGTACTCAAAGGTAGAGGATTTACCACCTGCAAAGTACAATGGAGATGCAGTGGTTAATAATTCGCTTATTGCAAGTGGATGTATTATCAATGGTACTGTAGAGGATTCCATATTGTTTAAGAAGGTATATATTGGAAACAATTGTGTTATCAAGAATTCTATTATCTTAAACGATGTTCACATCGGTGATAATTGCTACATAGAGAACTGTATAGTTGAGAGTAGAGATACATTAAGAGCTAATACAGTTCATACCGGAGATCCTAACCAGATTAAGGTTATTGTAGAGAAGAATTTCAGATACGCACTATAAAGGGATTACTGCAGGACATTAGAAAAAGGGGGATGGTACAATGCAGATAACAGATGTAAGAGTGAGGAAGGTTACTAAGGAAGGTAAGATGAGAGCAGTTGTGTCGATTACTATCGACGATGAATTTGTGGTTCATGACATTAAGGTCATCGACGGTGAGAAGGGCTTATTCATAGCAATGCCAAGTCGAAAAGCTTCCGACGGAGAATACAAGGATATAGCTCATCCTATTAATTCTGAAACAAGAGATAAGATACAGACTCTAATACTTGAAAAGTATGCGGAGACTGCTTCTGAAACTGAAGAATAATCAGTTGTTTATGATATGTTAATATCATAAACGCTCCGCGAGGATGCATACGGATTCGATAATGAGTATTGTCAGCGAGCTGACTCGAATCCGGTGCCAATACTCGCAAGCGAGTGTAATATATAGGGGCTGTCTTTTAGACAGCCTCCTTTCATATGCGCATAAGCGTGTATAATGAAATATGTGGCTGATGCCACGGCAATCAGCACGGGAGATCGTAACAACGAACTTCATTAAAATGGAGGTATAAATGTGGAAGAAGAATATAGCGTAACGGTGACGGATCTGATTAATAAGATGAATTTGGTCAATCATACACCAGATATTGATACAGACAAGATTCTTATAAAAGATCCTAATATGAACAGACCTGCTGTCCAGCTTGCTGGGTTTTTTGACCATTTTGATTCTGCAAGAATTCAGATATGCGGTAATGTAGAATATGCGTATATTGCAAATATGCATAGTAGAGAAGAGAATATAGAAATTTTCAATAAATTATTTGAGTATAAGATTCCGTGTCTTATATTCTGTAGAAATCTTCAGCCATACGATTTTATTATCGAGGCAGGTAACAGATATGGTATACCAATACTAACAGATACGTTGGAAACAACTTCTGAGTTTGTCCATGAAGTAGTTAAATGGCTTCATGTGGAGTTGGCACCTAGAATATCAATTCATGCCGTGCTTGTAGATGTATATGGTGAGGGTGTTCTTATTACTGGAGATAGCGGTATCGGTAAGAGTGAAGCGGCTTTGGAATTGATTAAGAGAGGACATCGATTGGTATCAGATGATGTTGTTGAGATAAAGAAGGTCAGTGAAGATACTCTGGTGGGAACTGCACCAGAGAGAACTAGACACTTTATTGAACTTAGAGGAATTGGTATAGTTGATGTTAAGTCTATGTTTGGAGTAGAGTGTGTTAAGCAGACTCAGAGTATTGACTTGGTTATTGAACTTGCTGAGTGGGACAAAGAAGCAAACTACGATAGACTAGGACTTGAAGACCAGTATACAGAAATTCTTGGTAATAAAGTAGTTTGTCACTCTATTCCTATTAGACCAGGTAGAAATGTTGCTATTATTGTGGAGACAGCAGCGGTTAACCATAGACAGAAAAAAATGGGTTATAATGCAGCACAGGAATTATACAACAGAGTTACAAGAAGTATGGCTGCTAGTTTGAATAATGACAATTAGAAAGAGTAGGAGGATATTTAAGATGGCTAAGTATGTATTTGGAGTTGATATAGGAGGAACTACAGTTAAGATAGGTCTTTTCAGTACAGATGGAACTCTTACAGATAAGTGGGAGATACATACAAGAACTGACGAGGGAGGAAAATATATCTTAGGAGATATTGCAGAATCCATAGAAAATAAACTTGAAGAGAAGCTTATTGATAAGAATGATGTTGCAGGTATTGGTATGGGTGTTCCTGGTCCTGTGAAGTCAGATGGAACAGTTCTTAGATGTGTAAATCTAGGATGGGGCGTTTTCAACGCTGCAGATGAGTTGTCAAATATTATAGGTCTTCCTGTTACAGTAGGAAATGATGCAAATATGGCAGCCCTTGGCGAAATGTGGCAAGGCGGTGGAAAAGGATATAAAGATATCGTTATGGTAACTCTCGGAACAGGCGTTGGCGGTGGTATAATTCTTGATGGAAAGATGCTTTCAGGTGTTAATGGAGCTGGCGGAGAAATCGGACATATGCAGGTTAGCGATACAGAAACTGAAGTTTGTGGTTGCGGAAAGAAAGGCTGTTTAGAACAGTATACTTCTGCGACAGGAATAGTAAGATCAGCTAATATTGCAATCAGTAACACTGATAAGCCATCAAGCTTAAGAGATGTTCAGTATATTTCTGCTAAGGAAGTGTTTGATGCTGCTAAGAAGGGCGATGAACTTGCTTCACAGTTGGTTGAGAATCATGGAAAGTGCCTAGGTAAGGCGTTGGCTCAAATTGCTTGTGTTGTTGATCCAGAGGTATTTGTAATAGGCGGAGGAGTATCAAAGGCTGGTGAAATTATCACTGATACAACTGAGAAATATTTTCAGGAGTATGCATTCCATGCCTGTAAGAAAACTCAGTTTAAGTTGGCAACCCTTGGAAATGATGCAGGTATGTATGGCGGTGCATGTGCTATTTTAAACAAGTAATTGTTAAAAACAACTAAGGAAGCCTTGGTTTTTGAAGAAAATTGTATATTTTTTTGCATTGAATAAAGTGAGTCTTTAATGTATGATAGGGTGTAATGGAGTAATGTGCCTTGGTATGCGTTAAAGGCTCATTTTAAATTGGAAGGAAATGATGATGCAGAGCATTTTTCGAGATATAGAATTTAAAAAAGATGAATTGATGAGTTGCCACACTACTTTTAGAATTGGTGGACCAGCAAAGTATCTTTTTACACCAAAATCACAGGAAGAGATTTTGAAAATAATAGATATTTGTAAAAAGAACGATATCAAATATATGATAATGGGTAATGGGAGTAATGTTTTATTCTCTGATAAGGGATACGACGGAGCAATTATTCAGATATACAATTCCTACTGTGATATAGAAGTCTTAGATGATGGATTATACGCAAAGGCTGGAGCCTTACTTGCAAAGCTAGCTACAGTAGCTAGAGACAACTCTATGACAGGCATGGAGTTTGCTGCGGGAATTCCAGGGACTTTAGGTGGTGCAATTGTAATGAATGCGGGTGCCTATGGTGGAGAGATGAAAGATATTGTCGAGTATGTGGAATTGCTTATGCCGGATGGAACAGTTGATAGAGTGTTATGCGACAATATGAAATTTGGATATAGGGAAAGTATTGTTTCTAAGGATATGATAGTCTTAGGTGCAAAACTAAAACTACAAAAAGGTGATAAAAAACTTATTCAGTCTAGAATGGATGAACTAAAAGAAGCTAGAACATCAAAGCAACCATTAGATTTGCCAAGCGCGGGTTCTACATTTAAAAGACCAGAAGGTTATTATGCAGCAAAACTTATAGATGATAGCGGATTAAGGGGATTCAAATGTGGTGGAGCTATGGTATCCGATAAACATTGTGGATTTGTGGTTAATTACGATAAAGCAACCTGTCAAGATGTTTTAAATCTTATAGAGCAGGTACAGGAAATAGTAGAGGATAAGTTCGGGGTAAGGCTTGAGCCGGAGGTTAAAATTATACTATGAGATTTGTTATAGTTACAGGAATGAGTGGAGCTGGTAAGTCAACAGCATTAAAGACATTGGAAGATATGGGATTCTTTTGCGTTGATAATTTGCCAGTAATGCTTATAAAAAAATTCGCTGAGATAGCTCATGATGACAAGTTACAGGTGGATAATGTAGCTATCGGGGTTGATATAAGAAGTGGAGAAGCTTTAGGAGAACTTTCTGAGTGCCTTCAGGAGATGAAGGAAAATAATTATAGTTATGAGATTCTCTTCCTGGATTCAAATGAAGCGGCTCTTGTGAAGAGGTACAAGGAGACCAGAAGAAAACACCCATTGTCAAAGACAGGGCGTATTAACGAGGGTATCGTAAAAGAGAGACAGAAGATAGAGTTCTTGAAACAAAGAGCAGATTATATAATAGATACAAGCAATCTTCTTACCAGAGAATTAAAAGTTGAATTAGATAAGATTTTTGTTAATGGAGAAGATTACAACAATATAATAATTACCGTTATGTCCTTTGGATTTAAATATGGAATACCAAGAGATTCAGATTTGGTATACGATGTAAGGTTTTTGCCCAATCCATATTATGACTTAGAACTTAGACCACTTACTGGTAATGACGAAGCAGTTGTTAAAGTTGTGAGTGATTGTGATGAGTATAAGGAGTTTATGGAAAAATTAACTGATATGGTGAAATTCTTATTGCCTTTCTACAAAAAAGAGGGCAAGAGTCAGTTGGTAATATCAATAGGATGTACTGGCGGTAAGCATCGCTCGGTTACAGTTGTAAATGATTTGAGTGAGCGACTTAAAGAATTACCATACACAGTACGAAATTTCCACAGAGATATTACAAAAGATAGGATAGTAAAAGGAGAATAGATAATGTCATTTTCGTCAAATGTTAAAGATGAACTTTTGACAAGTATTAGTAGTTCTAAGCATTGTAAATTAGCAGAGCTTGCTGCTATAGTGATAATGGCTGGTAGATTTATAGACAATCAGTGGTTTCCGCCTGAAGACAATGTGTATGTTTCTGATAAAGGTAGAAAACTAATTAAGCTACTGAATATTGATATAAGTCAAAAAGAAGGAAAGCTTTCTTTGAAATTGATAGAAACAGATTCGGGATATTTGGTAGACAACATGCTAATAGAAAGAAGCTGTTGTAAGCAAGCTTTTTTGAGAGGTGCGTTCTTAGCTGCTGGTTCTGTTACAAATCCAGAAAAAGGATATCACTTTGAAATAGTTTGTGATGAAAAAAAACAGTCAGATATATTGGTAGGCATAATAAAATCATTTGGTGTTGAACCAAGAACTATAACACGAAAAAAATATTATGTGGTCTATGTCAAGGATGGTTCAGATATAGTTGATCTTTTGAATATAATGGGAGCTCACATGTCCTTAATGAATATGGAAAATGTTCGTATTCTAAAGGATGTAAGAAATCGATATAACAGACAGGTGAACTGTGAAGTGGCTAATCTGAATAAGACTGTATCAGCAGCTGTAAAGCAGATAGATGATATAGAGTATATAAATAATGAAAAAGGAATGAAATTTTTGCCGGAGGGTTTGAGACGGTTGGCGGAACTTAGATTGGAGTATGACCAGGCATCCCTCAAGGAATTGGGTGATATGATGAACCCACCGTTAGGTAAATCCGGTGTAAATCATAGATTAAGAAAAATAAGCGAAATAGCCGAAGAGCTAAGGAGGAGTTAAACATGATAAGTAAAGAAGTAGTTGTTAATTTACCAGCTGACGCAGAGGCTAGACCTGTAGCCGTTTTAGTTCAACTTGCAAGCAAGTATGAGAGCAAGGTGTATATTGTTGCTAAGGATAAAAAAATAAATGCTAAGAGTATTATGGGTATGATGAGCTTAGGTTTTGGTCAAGGAGATACTCTTACAATTCAGGCTGAGGGTTCGGATGCTGCAGAAGCTGTTGAAGAGATGGCTAATTATATAGAATCAAGAGCGTAGTTTCTTGCATATAGTTAAAACTTATGTTAAAATATTATACGACTTTGACAAGAACACAAAGGAGGACATCGTATGGGACTTTTCGGTAGTTTCCTAGAGAAAATTCCTTTCTTGTCCAATTTGGGGGGCAAGAAGAAATCAACTAAAAGTAATGTTGAACTTCAGTATGATAAAGCTATTAACCAGATGGAGAATGGTAATGCTGAAGAGGCTATAGAAATATTAGAGAAGATTGTAGATATTGCAATAGTTGATGTAAATTACAAGAATTTTGGTGTGGATTCTCTTAAGATATTAGGAGAGATGCATGAGACAGGAAAATATAGCAATAGTAAGATTACTGTAGATAAAGCTAAGGCATGTCAATACTATGAAAAGTATGTAAAGCTCAATAAAGATGGAGAGATGATTTACAAGCTTGCCAAGATGCTTCTTGAGATACAGAATTTTTCCAAGGCTATTACATATTTTGAAAAGGCAACTGATTGTGGAATTAAGGCTGCATATATGAATTTGGGTAGCATATATGAGAATGGTCTCCAGAGAATAGATCAGTATGGAAATAAGAGCGACTATGTTGTGCCAGTAGACTATGAAAAGGCTATGTCATGGTATAAAAAGCTTGCGGATACAGGGGATAGCAAGGCCAAATCTGCCTATGACAGAGTTGAATATGCTAGTCAGCATACAGATAGCATTGAATTTGAAGAAAAAGATAAGTTATATACAGCAATATCTGAGGAGAGAAGAGCTAAAGGTAAAGAACCTAGATATAAGGCTATAGATCCATCTAGACTTCAGTACCAATACACATACGTTCATAATCAGGTTGATGGATATATCCACAAGCTTCCTAAGGATTGGGTTAAGACTATCAATGAAGATACGGACGAAGAGTATTATGCTCCAAGCCTTACCTACAAGGATTTTGCTATGTATGTATCATATGATAGTATTCCAAGAGATTCTAAGAAGACTTTGGAGAATTATCTTAGATACTGCAACGATGCATTCGAGGAAGAACTTCAATTAAAAGCATATATTACTGAATATGCAGATGGTATTTGTACTACTTTCTACCACAAAGAGATGGAGAAGGGAATAGTTACTTTTGCATTCTACAAAGGTAAGAGACTTGCTTGTATGAAGTTTGTATGTGCATCTATGGAGATTATAGAACAGTACGAGGAGATTATCTTTGAAACAGCTAACTCATTTGCATTTGTTGATCCAACACTTGTAAGTGATCAAAGTGCAAATCGTAAAGATAATCAGTATTACAGTGAAGCAGTGTATTGTTATTATCTTGAGGATTATGAAGGTGCCATGACTGCGGCTAAGCAAGCACTTAAGCTTGGAAGTATTAAGGCAAGTTATCTTTTGATAGAACTTTATTTCGATGATGATTCACCATACAAGGATATAGAGAAGACTATAAGCTATGCTAAGCAGCTTTTTGATGCTACTAAAGATCCAGACCTTGCATTCTTGCTCGGAAATATTTATGACCAGCAACTTAAGGATTATATGAAGGCTCTTAACTGGTATGAGCATGCTCATAGATTAGGTCACAAGAGAGTTGCATTCTATCTAGGTAGATTCTACTATTATGGTGTTTTGAGAACTAAGAGAGATGGCGAGAAGGCCTTAGAGTATTTCAAAGAGGCTCAAGCAAATGGTATACTTGAGGCTGAGGCTTATATCAAAGATATAGAGGAGCTCAAAGGTGAGGATCTCCAGACTTGTGTTGATAAGTGGGAGAGAGCAGTTGAAGCAGGAAGTGGCGCATCAGCTCTTAAGGTGGCACTTTACAAGCAGAGTCAGGTTTTCTTTATGGCTAATTCTTACGAGATAGAAAAAGCATTTAATGAAGCTCTTGGACTAGGAAGTTATCAGGCAGCTTATGAGTTGGGAAAGATATATCAGCAACAAGAGGCGGCAGAGGACTTCCGTGGAGAGATTAAGAGTATCAAGTACTTTGAGAGAGCTTATGATAACAATTATGAGGATTTCGATAAGGACAATCTCTTCAAGGTAGTTGAATATAAAGCAAGTAAAGTTGATAGTATTGATGACAAGATTGACTTGTATCTTCAAAGTGCATGCATGGGTTATGTTCCTGCGGTAGAGAAAGTTATAGAACTTGCTGGTTCGGCAGATAAGAAGATAGAAACTTTGTACATTGAGCTTCAGAGTATTGCAGAAACTGGTGATGATTCAGCCATTATAGCTATGAATAAGTTGGAGAAAAAGTTCAACTCACTGGTAATAAAGCAACCTACAGATGCTCAGAAGATTATAGAGAATAAGTTCTTTAGACTCTGTGTACCTAAGGAATGTACAGCTGTTATTAATGATGATGGTGGTACAATCAAGTTTGCAGATTCTGTAGTAGAGTTCGCTGTTGCGGAGATGCCAGTTAAGGCGGATGAAGAGGCAGATTACTTAAAGATATACAAGCTTATCTTATCTGAGTATCTTCCAGATGATAATGCAGAAATCGTAATTGCAAATTCTAGAATGATAGGATCTGGTATACGAGATAATAAGAATAATATTCACTCATACAGTATTCTTCTTATAAGCTCTAAGAACCAGTATCTCTTCAAACTAAGCTCTCGTGACAGACGTGAGATGATGCAGTTCAAGGACAAGGTTCTTGACATTGCAAAATCTCTTGTGGAAACTGGTGAAATCTATGTTGCTACAGATGGAGAGAGAAAGAACATTGGTCTTTCATGGTTACTTAAATCTAATGAAAGTGGATTCCTGTCAATTGGAAAGTTAGACTAGGAGATAAAGTAATTTATATGCGCCCTGAAATAACAGGGCGCTTTTTGTATTTTTTGACATATGAGCTAAGAGTTATAAAATAAATGACAACAGAATAAATAACAAAAGTATAAACAATAAAAACTTGTTGACAAATAAAAAAATAGTGTTATAGTTGTAGTAGAACAAACAGAACAAAAAGGGGATTGATGTTGTGTTTGTGAACATATTATATGTGGTAATGGAAACTACCGCAAAATATTTGTTAGGAGGATGATTGATATGGATGCAGAAAAGTTTACAAGAAAATCATTAGAGGTTATTGAAAACTGTGAGAAGCTTGCTTATGAGTATAATAATCAAGAGATTGACCAGGAGCATCTTCTCTGTAGCTTAGTTACGGTGGAGGATAGTCTTATAGCTAAGCTTCTTGAAAATATGGAAATAAATGTGGATGCGTTTGCTAGAGAGTGTGAGAAGTTAGTTGCTTATAGGCCTAAGGTATCTGGTGGTAAGCTTTTTACCAGTCCAGATTTTTCTAAGGCGTTGATTCAAGCTGAGAAAGAAGCTAAGCAGATGGGTGATTCATTCGTGTCTGTTGAGCATTTGTTCTTGGGTATCTTAGAAAAGATGAATAAAGCAGTTAAGGGACTTGTTATGGGATATGGTATTAACAGAAACAAGTTTCTTCAAGTTCTTGCTGCAGTTAGAGGTACTAAGAGGGTGGAAAGTGATAACCCGGAAGCAACATATGATAGCTTGAATAAATATGGTTATAACTTGGTAGAAAGAGCAAAGGATCAGAAGCTAGACCCTGTTATCGGCAGAGATAACGAGATAAGAAATATAATTAGAATATTATCCAGAAAGACAAAGAATAATCCTGTTCTTATAGGTGAGCCTGGAGTTGGAAAGACAGCAGCTATAGAGGGGCTTGCTCAAAGAATTGTAAGAGGTGATGTTCCAGATTCCCTTAAGGATAAAGAAATATTTGCTCTTGATATGGGGGCAATGCTTGCTGGTGCTAAGTACAGAGGTGAATTCGAGGAGAGACTGAAAGCAGTGCTTGACGAAGTAAAGAACTCAGATGGAAACATTATACTTTTCATTGATGAGCTTCACACTATAGTAGGTGCTGGTAAGTCAGATGGAGCTATGGATGCTGGTAATATGCTTAAACCACTACTTGCTAGAGGTGAGCTTCATTGTATTGGAGCCACTACTTTAGATGAGTACAGAAAGTATATTGAGAAAGACGCTGCTTTAGAGAGAAGATTCCAGCCAGTTCTTGTAAATGAGCCTACAGTAGAAGATACAATTTCTATTTTAAGAGGTATAAAAAACAGATATGAGGTGTTCCATGGAGTGAAGATTAACGACGGAGCATTGGTGAGTGCTGCCACTCTTTCTAATAGGTATATAACTGACAGATTTTTGCCAGACAAAGCAATAGACCTTGTGGATGAGGCTTGTGCCATGATTAAAACTGAGCTTGACTCTATGCCTGCTGAATTAGATGAAATATCTAGAAGAATTATGCAGTTAGAGATAGAAGAGGCAGCTCTTAAGAATGAGGATGATAAACTTAGTCAGGATAGACTCGCTACTCTTAGAGAAGAACTATCTGAACTTAAGGAAAAATCAAAGCAGATGAAGGCAATCTGGGAGAATGAGAAGGCTGGAGTTGAAAAGGTTAGAAAACTAAGAGAAGAATTAGAGATAATAGATAATGAGATTCAGATTGCAGAGAGAGCATATAATCTAGAAAAGGCTGCAGAACTTAAGTATGGAAGACTTCCACAGATTAAAAAGGAACTTGAAGATTTAGAGGCAAGTGATGCGATTAAGCAGAAGAACCTAGTTCACGAGTGTGTAACTGACGAAGAGATTGCTAAGATTATATCAAAATGGACAGGCATTCCAGTATCAAAGCTTACCGAAAGTGAGAGAAATAAAACTCTAAATCTTGCTGATGAGCTTCACAAGAGAGTGATTGGTCAAAATGAGGCAGTGAATCTTGTTAGTGACGCTATAGTTCGCTCCAAAGCAGGAATTAAGGATCCAACAAAGCCTATAGGAAGCTTCTTGTTCCTTGGACCTACAGGTGTTGGTAAAACGGAGCTTGCAAAAACTTTGGCAGAAGCCTTATTTGACAACGAAACCAATATGGTTCGTATCGATATGAGTGAGTATATGGAGAAGCATAGCGTGGCAAGACTTATAGGAGCTCCTCCAGGGTATGTAGGTTACGATGAAGGTGGTCAGCTTACGGAAGCGGTTAGAAGAAAGCCTTATTCGGTAGTTCTCTTCGATGAGATAGAGAAGGCTCACCCAGATGTATTTAATGTACTACTGCAGGTTTTAGATGATGGTAGGATTACAGACTCCAAGGGTAAGACTGTTGACTTTAAGAACACTATCCTTATAATGACCTCTAACATTGGCTCAGAGTATTTGCTTTCAGGTATAGATTCTGCAGGAGAGATAACTGCTGATTGCCAGGAGAAGGTTATGGGAATGCTAAGACAGCATTTTAGACCTGAGTTCTTGAATCGTTTGGATGAAACCATTATGTTTAAGCCACTTGATAAGAACGCAATTTCAGACATAGTTAAGCTATTATTAGTAGATCTTAATAAGAGAATTCAGGATAAGGAGCTTGCTCTTGAAATTACAGACATAGCTATGGAACACATAATCGAAGCAGGTTACGATCCTTACTATGGAGCTAGACCACTTAAGAGGTATCTACAGAAGAATGTGGAAACTCTTGTGGCTAGAAGGATACTTCAGGATGTGCTTCGCGCTGGAGATGTAATGACTATAGATTTTGATGGTGAAAGGCTATATATTAGATAGCAAAACAAGATAAATTATATAAACCTATGATAGATAAAATAATTTAATAGAGAGTAACGTTCTATGGACTGTGCCAGTAATATTTACTGCGCAGTCCATATTTATTTTCACACATATTTGTAGACGTATTTCAATATAATTTGATTTTTACGCAAAAAGCTGCTTTTTATACGCAAAAATATGAAAATCATGAATAATGTGTTATATTTATAGTTGGAAAAATGTTCAAAAAAATATAATAGTTGCAAAAGAGGTATTAAATATGAAGAAGATAGCAATTATTGCGTTAACTATATTAACACTGATAATAATAGGTATTTTTTACATTACAAATAGATATTTAAAGGAAGAACCGGAAAAGACT
>SVEI01000038.1 GCA_015057445.1 Lachnospiraceae bacterium
TGTATCTTGCGTGTATCAATTTCATTGTTATCAGTCCTTTCGTTTAAATTGGAGGTAAAAGCTCATGGGCTTATTTTGGACTTAAAAAACTTTCGAAATAGATATAATAATCACAAAATGTACCATTATATAAAATAAAACATCACTAGAAATATTCAAAACAATACAAGTTGTGATATTAACAGTCGAGTTGCATCTATCATCGACTAATCGTAAGATTTGTTGTTGGTAGAATCATACCAAGTTAATAACTTAAATTATAAACCCGAAGAGTGCTTGCACTCTTCGGGTTTATTTATTGTATTAAACCATAAGAATAATGAGTATTCGAGAATTATGTGTTAAAATGGAATTATTGGAAATACACAATGTAGGTATAAAATAGAATAGAATTTAAAGGTATAATATTATTTAGCATAATATAAGAAAGGATTGATTTATATGATATACCTTACCGGGGATACCCATGGTTCTTTTAATAGAATAAAAAACTTTTGCAAGAAAAATAAAACAACAAAGGATGATGTAATGATTATCTTAGGCGATGCGGGAATAAACTATTACCTTGGAGTAAAGGATGAGAAAAATAAGGCGTTTATATCATCACTTCCTGTTACTTTATTTTGCGTTCACGGCAACCACGAACAGCGACCATATGCTATTGATACCTATACAGAAATAGAATGGCGTGGTGGCACAGTATATGTAGAACAACAGTATCCTAATATAATATTTGCTAAGGATGGAGAAATCTATGATTTTGATGGAAAGAAGACTATAGTCATAGGTGGAGCCTATAGTATAGATAAGTTTTACCGAATAATTTTCGATTATCCATGGTTTGATAATGAACAGCCGTCAGAGGAAATAAAGACTTATGTTGAAGCACAGCTAGAGAAGGCTAATTGGAATATAGATGTAGTGCTTTCTCATACTGTCCCTATCAAATATGAGCCTGTGGAGGAGTTTATAGAAGGTATAGACCAAAGTAAGGTGGACAAGTCTACGGAGCAGTGGCTGGGAGAAATAGAAAGTAAGCTTACTTATGATAGGTGGTACGCAGGACATTATCACACATCTAAGGAAGTGGACAATCTAGTAATAATGTTTGAAGATTACAGGGAATTAAAAACAGGTAATGAATTCATTTCATAATAATAAAAAAATTCGAACTTTTTTTCATCTCATGAAAATATATTAGTGAAGGGCATAATTGAAGTCCTAAGAAGACGTCGACTAAGGAGAAGAAATATGAACCAAGATCTAATTAAAAAGTACATAGAGATTTATGGTAGGGAAATATACTCCTTTTGCGTCTATCTTACTAGAAGTAGTGAAAAGGCTGATGACTTATATCAGGATACCTTTTTGGTTGCTATGGAAAAGGGAGAGATAGATGAAAACCAAAATCCCAAATCATATCTTATTACTATTGCGGCAAATCTATGGAAAAACCAAAAGAGAAAATATGCAGTAAGAAATAAGAAAGCAAACATAATATATTTTCAAGAGGAAAATCTAGAACAGCTTGAGGATGATTCGGATAGTATGGAAGAACAGATAATCAAGAAAGATGAAATCCAAATTCTTAGACAGTTGGTGGACATGCTTCCAGACAAGCTTCGAATCGTGATTTTAATGTACTACATGGAGGAAATGTCAATATCGGATATTTCAGAAGCATTACATATTCCGGTAGGTACAGTAAAAAGTCGAATGAATCAGGCGAAAACCAGATTGAAGGAAAGGATGAATAAATATGAAGGATAATTTTGATAGTTTATTACATAAGGCTATGGTTCCGGATATGGAACCTTCAAAAGAATTAAATGAAAAGGTTCTTAATTTGTGTGGGGAAGATACGTCAAAGAAGAATGGTAAAAAGAAGCTTACTATGATAACTAGAGTGGCTGCGGTTGCCCTTGGAATAGCTTTGGTGACACCTTTAGCAGCATATGCCGCTGAGCAGATAAAACAACTTAGAAATGCTTATATTACAGACGATAGTATATCAGTAGGTAATCCAGAATTTGTTGGAATAGAGGACGACGGCTCTGAGGGGGAAATTACGTCTCAGAGTAATGGAAGAGTAGAAGGTACAGCAAATGACAAATGGTTATATAAAGAAGAACGCCAGCTAAGCAATAGTGTGAAAAATACATTCTACGGCTACAAGGATTATAAGACTGCTTTAGAAGATACTAAGCTTGATGATTGGTTTGACAAGGAGTATGAGCTTAGTACAGACTCAGGTTTCAATGAGGAGGTAATTTATACAGTCGTTGATTTGGACGATTATCATAGTTACAGTATTTCCGCTGCGTTTAAGTATAACGATGGATATTTCCAGGTGGAACAGGAAAAAGCGGAAGGAAATATAGCTGATAACGCAACATACACAATCCAACTTTCTAAGGCAGAAAACTCTAGGGAATATGTAAATAAAGCGGGAATAGGATATGTTATGGTTGACGACATAAGAACTTGTGAGTTAGAAAATGGTGAAACACTAGAGGAAGTGGTGACAATTGTTATAATTAAGTATGATAACTATACAGGATTTATACAGTTTTTCAATTTAAGTGATGATGAAATTCATGAGATTTTAGATACTGTTACAGTTAAGAATGAGAGCTAACATAGACTACTTTAATAGGTGTTGAGAACTAGGTCAGTGATGTACAAAAATGTACATTTCTGACCTAGTTATTTTGTAATATATAAGAATATACACTTTTCAGTTGCTTAGGGAATATGTTATAATCTAAATATAAAATTTAAGGAGTTAATTATGAAAAATATAAAAGATATTCTTAGTAAAAAGATACAACCCTTATTAAAATATGACCCTGAAACACAGTATCCAGTAATAAGAAGCTCTATCTGCACTGGGGAGCAGGTAGCAGGCTTTAAGAGTAAGGTTGACGGGCATTTTACAGAGGTTATGGTAATTAAAGGGGAAAAAGATTTAAAGGAATTTAAAGATATGTACAGCCTAGGAGAGATAAAGAAGGAGTACTAGTGGGGATGAACAAAATAAAGTACGATAAGTGCGATAAAAAGCTATATAGAAATCTTGCAGTGGTTACTACCATTATTTTTGCTGTGTGTATATTTGCATTGAATTTAGATTTAGATGTTGATAATTTATCTTCTGCATTTTACGCAAGCTTAATGATAGTTGCCACTTTATTTTTGCCTATAATTAGTATTGCTATGTGGATTATGTATTTTGATAGTTATGCATATCTTAAAAGATTGGAAAAGTATGGTTATGAGGTGCCTATAAAGAAAAGAGATTACCATAATGACTTGGATGAATTGCATGAGAAATCCACGAGTAAACAACATAAAAACCCTGAAAATTTGGAAGAGAGTAAGGAAAGCAAAGCCCTTGCGTATGTGTCTTGGGTGGTGGCTCTTTGTATGGTTGGATATACAATTTTTTATTTTGTTAGATTTTCTCACATGTTGGAAAATGTAGCATTTCTAGGTTTTGTATGCATATTTATTGCAATATGTTGGGTGCTCTTGGGTAATTATTTTTACAAGCAAAGAAAACCAGAAAAATATAGGGATGATGTGGATTACAAGTCAAAGCTCAAGGTAAGAAAAAACTTGGTAGAAGGACTTGTTACCATAGTGATATTGCTGGCTGTAACTATATTTGGAGCAGCTAATATTTATACAATGTCAAAATATGTGGAGCGTTCTAAAGAGAATCCAGAGGAAGTAGTTCATGTGGATGAACAAAAAAAATATATATAAGATGGGAGAAGCATATGGGGAATAGAGAATTGGTAAATAGACTTAGAGATAATATCAATCAGGTATTTGTAGGAAAGGAAAAGATAGTTGATAATCTTTTGATTTGTCTTTTGGCAGGTGGGCATGTGTTGTTAGAGGATGTGCCAGGCGTGGGAAAAACTACTTTGGCGCTTACTCTGGCAAAGAGTATGGATGCAAGTTTTGGAAGGATACAATTTACTCCAGACACGTTGCCATCTGATATAATAGGAGTATCTGTATATAATATGAAAAGTGGAGAGTTTACTTTTCAGCCAGGTGTAGTTATGAATCAGATACTTTTAGGTGATGAGATAAATAGAACATCTCCGAAGACCCAGTCAAGCTTGCTTGAAGCTATGGCGGAAGGACAGGTTACAGTAGATGGTCGTGTCATTAAATTGCCAGAGCCATTTCTTGTTATAGCGACCCAAAATCCCATAGAATTTATAGGAACTTATCCATTGCCAGAAGCACAGATGGATAGGTTTATGATGCGACTTTCCGTTGGATATCCAGAGAGGGAGCAAGAAATTCGTATGATGGAGTTATTTCTAGATGGAAAAACCGTTGACAAGGTTCAGGTTGTTTGTAAAGCAGAAGATATACTGGGCATACGTAATGAAATAAAACAAGTTAAGGTTAAGGACAATATATTGAATTATATGGAAGATATTGTAGAGCAGACACGAGTGGATAAAAGATTTGTACTTGGTGCAAGTCCTAGAGCACTCTTGGCATTAGTTAGAGCTTCACAGGCAAATGCATATATTGCAGGGAGAGATTTTGTAAAACCAGATGATGTAAAAGCGGTGGTGAGACAGGTTTTAGCACATAGGCTTGTTCTCACATCGGAGTCAAAAATTCAGAAAGAAGATGTGATGGATGTTTTAGATCAGATTATCATTATGACTAAAATACCAGTATAATATGTTGGGGAAATTATTATGAAAAGCAAGATGCACAGTTTGAAGACAAGAAGAAGGATGTGGCTTATAATATGGATACTCTCCATAGTTACAATTAGCAACTATGGAGGTCCTATTAGCTATGGCTTCTTTTTTGCAGTGACCTTACTACCCATTATTTCATTTGTATATCTAATATTTGTTTTTTCCTTTTTTAAAATTTATCAAAAGCTTGACAGTAGAGACGTGGTATGTGGAAAGTCAACTCCTTACTTGTTTATACTTAGAAACGAAGGATACTATCCATTTGCCAGTGTTAGTGTTAAGCTTTTTTCTTTTTTTTCGTATGTTGATAATATGAATGAGGACACGGAGTATGAATTACTCCATGGGGATGAGTATACCTTCGAGACCAAACTGGTATGTAAATATCGTGGTGAATATGAAGTTGGGATTAGGGAAATTGAGATAACAGATTTTCTTAGATTATTTAGACTGAGATACAAGGTTCCAAGCACAATTAGAGCTTTGGTAAAGCCAAAGATTACTAGGCTTAGCTACTTAAATAGTGTGGATTCAATTAATAGTCTATCAAAAAAGGATTACGTACAAGCACAAACAGAGCCAGATGTACTGGTTAGGGATTATGTGGTTGGAGATTCTATAAAGCATATTGCTTGGAAAATTAGTGCTAGAGAGCAGACTTTGAAGGTAAGACAATTTGTAGGAGAAGAAAAGCAAGGAATAGTAATATTAGGTGATACTAGAAGGCATTCTAAGGATATGAAGGAATATCTTCCAGTTGAGAGTAAGATTTTGGAGGTACTGTCATCTTTGGGAATGTTCTTAGCTGAAAATAGTGTAGCGTACACAACTTATTATAGTCAGGGAAATATAAATAGCTGCACAGTAGAAAGTTTGAGTGGATACCAGGAATATTACAATAAGCTAGATAAGGTAAGGTTTAATCAATCAGAAAGTTTCGAAGTTGTGATGAAAGAACTACTTGAAAAGGGTGTTCTTTGGAATAGCAAGATAGTATTTTGTGTTATACAACAGATGAATGACCATATTATGGATATGGTTAATAAGCTTTCCCAGGCGGGTATTACAGTCGTATTATATATTGTTACTGAAGAAAACTATGATGAATATGTAAAACAGAGTAATGAACGTAGAAAAATTATAACAATACCAGTAGAAGGAGAGCTGGAGGGAATACTTTAGTGAATAATTACTTGATAATAATACAAAAAAATCTATATCGAATGGTTAGCACCACTCTTTTGGCCAGTGTGATAATATTTAATATTGGAAGGCTGTTGGGAATATTTGAACCTAAGGGATGGTATGTTTTATTGTGCTTTGGTATATCAGCTATTACTTTTGTATTAGAAGAAGCGTTCTCTAAGAAGAAAATACTTACGGTATTGGTGGTAGCTATTGTTATATCCGTGCCAGTTTATATTATAGGAATATTGAAGGTATACACGTTTATTAAAACCTATATAAATTGGGCTATGAGCATATCAGGTTGGCGGGCAGAATGGGTAGATATATACCAGATTATGCAAATTATATGGATAGTAGTATTTACTTATGCTATTCAATTTGTATTGGAAAAACAATTTAACTTTAAGAAAATCATAGCTACGGGATTAATTTGCTTACTTGGTTATTATTTGATATCTGGGTATGAAATAAAGTACATAGGTGTGGTGCTAGACGCTTGTTACATAGCTATGATATTGATTGAGTGGACAGAGTTGAGCTGGCAGAAACAGAGACGAAAATGCACGTGTATGTACATGTTATGGATGATGCCTTTTATTGTTATTTATTGCATATTATTGCTAAAGATGCCTATATCAAAAGAACCCTATGATTGGAAATACGTTAAGGCGGCATATAATTATCTAGAAGAGAAATTTACTATATGGGTTAATGATGTGTTTGGAGAAGAGGATGAATATGACTTGGCTTTAAGTGGTTTCTCAGCAGATGGAACCATAGGTGATGGCATAACAGAGAATCATACTGAGATAATGACGTTAGAGTCAAACAGAAAGATGCAAACCAATGTGTATCTAACGGGAAAAATTTACAATACCTTTGATGGACTATCCTGGAAAGCTAATCAAGAGCAATCTGTAAAAGACGGATATATGGATACTATGGAGACTTTGTATGCTGCAATGAAATATGATACAGGCTATCTATATAACTATGCTATAAAGTCGAAAATTACAATCTGTTATAAGGATTTAAACACAGATTATTTGTTTGCACCATTAAAGTCTAGTAGTATGGAAAATCAGTGGGAGCAAATTGAATTTAATGTAAATGATGGAAGTGTGTTTTTTAATGATAATCAAAACTATGGTTCAGAATATAATGTATATTTTTATCAGGTAAATGCAGATGCAGAGCTTTTCTATGATTTTTTGGAAGCTGAAGTAGAGTATGATGAAGCATTGTGGAATAAGGTATTATCAGATTTTAAAATGAGTACTGGAATTAATCTTAGTTACCAGGAAATAGATAGTAATAGTGAAAAATATTATAATTATTTTACAGATTATCCGGAACTATCCAATCAGGTTTCTAGGTATCTTGATGACATTACAAAGGATGCTACAACAGATATAGAAGTGTTAAGGGCTATAGAGAAGGAATTGTCATCTTATACATATACCCAGAATCCGGGAAAGCTCCCAGAAAAAGTGGTAGATGGTAGCACATTCTTGGATTTTTTTGTACTTGAAAGTAAGCAGGGATATTGCACTCATTATGCTACAGCATTTACTTTGTTAGCCAGAGCAAAAGGATATCCGACAAGATATGTTCAAGGTTATTGTGTGCCAATGATAGATGAGAGAACTGCTGTAGTGACATCTTCTATGGCTCATGCTTGGCCAGAGGTGTACATAGACGATATTGGATGGATAGCATTTGAACCTACTCCTGGTTATGGAGAAACAAGATATACCCCGTGGACTACCAAGAGGATAACTAATACAGAAGATTATTTTGGGGAAGATTATTACAGCGAAGAGGAAGAAATAGTTTCAACCCCTACGGATGTGGATGAAAATAATCGTGACGAAAACAAATCAAGTGGTAAAATAAAAAGGATTTTATCTATATTAAAGAAAATTATAATTCTGTTGATGGTTGGATTATGTATTGTATTTTTGGGGATAAAAATTGTAGGAAAAATACAATATATTAAAAAGACGGAGGAAGAAAGATATTATTATAAAATCACACGTAATTTTAAACTTCTAAGGAAAATAGGTTTAGCTATGAGTGATAAAGAAACACTAATGGAATATGAAAAGAGAGTGAAGGAATCAAAGAAGATAAATAATAATCTTAAGTTTATAGGAGATTATGAAGAAGTTGTATATGGTGACAAAGCTATTGATGATGAAAAGCACTCAACTGTTGATAATGATTATAATCAAATTTTATTGATTCTTAAAGAAGAATCATATGTAAAGTATCTTTGGTATATTTTATGGTAAAACCTAAAAGCACCCGAAGGGAGGGCAATTCCTTCGGGTGCTTTATTACACACATTTTATATTTAAGAGGGGATTATTTTTCCCTAATTAAACCTAATTTGTAGCATTCAAGTAATTCTCGTAAATCGCTTATTTGCTGTTTTATTTTCTTTCCTTCGTCCGTATCTTTTACCAGTAATCTATGATCCATAATCTCTGTAACCTGAATCTCGGGAGTGTTCTCACCATTTCTAGTATATTCCTTATGCTCTGCAAGAGCTAAGTGGTGAGAGTTAAAGATTAGTGTGTAACCAGCTATACCAGTTTTACTATGATAAGCCTTAGATAGTCCACCATCTATAATATACAGTTTTCCATCAGCCTTTACAGGGCGTTCTCCATTAACAACCTTTACAGGAACATGGCCATTAATAATGTGGGCTCTTTTTTTGTCCATACCAAAGGCATCGAATATCTTGTCACAATATTTTGCCTCTTTGGAAAATTCATAGTATGGATTGTAATTTTCCTTGGTGAGTTCCTTGTCTTTGATAAATATACTTTCAAAGGTGGTCATCTGGTCCTTGCCGAACAAAGGCGAATCCGGTCCAGACCATAGATACCACATCAAATCAAGGGCCTCTAGCTTCTTCTCGGGTTCATCGGAACCATTTAAGAAGTATGCATCTATTATCTTTTTTTCCAGGTAATCCATAAGCTCCTTGCCGGATAGATTACCGGATTGTGTAGACCAGGTAACAAAGTCTCCGTTCTCCTTCATTGGTATGCAACCATGGAAGAGAAGATTATTGTTACATATCTTATACATAGAACCATGAGAATAGATAAATCTCATATGTTTATGTAGTTTTCCTGAATGTAGAAAGGAATATCTAAGTGCTGATATAAGTCCTTGTTCTTCAGGAGTAAGTGCATAAGGATTATCAGGATCAATGGTTGGGAAATTATTGTCTCGTAATTTGAATTCCTTATCATTAATACTTATGGTTCCTTTTGCATAATCTATCTTATCTAAAAAAAGTCTGTTTTCAAGTTTATATTCAGGATGTCTTTTGATTAGCTGTCCTTCTAGCTTAAGCTCTATAATAGTGATAGCTTTGCACATCTTGGCTGTTAATTCCTCTTCTACAGAATCATATTTATTATGATAAAGAGTATGAGGTTTAAATATTTCACAAGGATCATCCTGGTATGTAGCTGCTGCAAACATAGAAAGTGGTCTAAGATTAATACCGTATCCATCCTCTAATACATCAAAGGAGTTATAACTAGTTGCAATTCTAAGTACAGTTGCGATGCAAGCGGTATTGCCTGCGGCTGCACCCATCCAGCTAATGTCGTGATTTCCCCATTGAATATCTACATTGTAAAAGGACATTAACTCATCCATAACATAATCCGCACGAGGACCCCTGTCGAATATGTCTCCAATGATATGCAGGTTGTCAACCAATAGGTTTTGTATAAGCTCTGAAAGAGCAATAATAAAATCATCAGCAACCCCTGCGTTTATAACCGCATTGATTATTTCCTGATAATATAATTTTTTGTTTTCTTCGTTCTCATTGATGTGAAGTAATTCATCAATGGCATAATCAAAATACTTTGGTAGTTTTTTTCGAACTTTAGATCTTGTGTATTTTGAACCAACCTCTCTGCAGATGGCTATAAGTCTGTGAATAGTAAGTCGATACCATTCGAAGTCAAGCTGATTGGTATGTCTCATGTCAGCAAGGACTTGATGTGGATAGTAGATTAGGTTGGCCAGAGCAAGTTGTTCACTTCTAGGAAGCATATTTCCAAAGGTTTCGTTAATCTTAGCTCTGATAACACCGGAAGCACTTCGAAGGAAATGAATAAAGCTTTTGTATTCTCCGTGGATGTCAGAGAAAAAGTATTCATTTCCCTTAGGGAGTTCGAGGATTGCGCTAAGGTTGATTATTTCAGCGGCACAACTTTTTCCGTTGGGGAATTCGTGGCTTAACAACCTTAGATAATCTAAATCTCTCACTTCCTGGCCTCCTGACTCATGTGTGTAGCTTACGCTACGATGTGTAAATAAAAAGAAAGTAGTTGTTTGTGAAATGTAAGCGCTTACATTTCTGTAATCACATATTATCACTTAAATCACATTATGGCAAGAATTTTTTTTGAAAAAATGTAAATTAGATAATAATTAAGTGTTTTTTTAGTCGAATGACAAAAATTATGTATTTATAGAACCCCATTTTTGGGGTTCGGGATGATTATTTTGGTCTTACTGTAAGTCTTGTAATAAGTCCGTTTTCATCTACACGTCTAACAGTTGCTATGCACATTACATAGTAACCACCGATTGAAGCGATGAACTCTGCCTGCTCATCGTTGACTATTTCAGCTTCAGAGATTAAGTATTGACGGAATGTAAACTTATTTTTGAAGAACATATCAATGGCTTCTCTACCATATACGTGATATTCCTGTCGACCGGTTGCATTTGGACAGTAGTCACGTAAGGTTCCGTCCTCCGCAAAGCACATAGAAAGTGCTTTATTGTCACAATTCTTTAATGCCTCAACATATTTTTCTATAGCTTTCATATTCACACCTCCTAATATACCTTCTCTGAGTTAAGCAATGCATCTGTTCCGCCATCAGTAAAGAGAATGATTCCGTTTATTCCCCTTGCTCTATTTGACAGAAGGAAACGCATAGATTCTGCTATTTCTTCAGGATCCATAAGTGCATCTGAACCGTATCTTACAGGTATAGGTAATGCACTAACTGCAAATTTTGCAGCGTCACTTAAGGAATCAGTCATAGCTGTACGTACATTTCCAGGTGCGACAGCATTAACACGAACACCCCTTGCTGCCCAAGCAGTTGATATTCTTCTTACCCAACGAGCTAATGCATATTTTGTTGCCATGTAGATTGACTGACCAACGGTCTGGTTTGTAGCATCCATAGTTTTTACGATGTTACAGATACGCTGCTCGTCACCTACATTATTAAGTAAATCTACGATATCCATACGTCCTGTGCCCTGTGAAATGGTATTTGAAACAGTAACTACAACACTTCCGTTCTTCTTTTGTAGTAAATCGAATAAGCCTCTTGCCAGCTTAACTGTTCCGAAGTAGTTAAGAGATATAACCAATTCCAAATTCCCACAATTACCTGATACACCTGCGTTGCAGATTATGCCATCGATACCATCAGGACATTTTTCTACTATAGCCTTTATAGTAGTGTCACGACCCTCCTGAGTGGCAAGGTTGGCGCAGATATCCCCATTGCGCAAATCTACATTGATTACCTCATGACCATCACTTTTTAGTAGCTCAACAGCAGCAGCACCGATTCCGCTAGAACCACCTGTTACAACATAAGTTCCCATAGTTAATTCCTCCCTAATTTGTGCGTAGTAATGAGCCATGCTGTCTAATGACTTGACACACACGTCGGGTGCTTGCACACGTAAGAGTGTGTCAAGTCATTAGACAATACGGCGAATGCCGCGACAACTGGCAAGTATGCTTGCCAGTTGTCGGCATGGCATGTTTGCTAGTTGTCGGCATGGCTTGCTTGTCAAGTGTTGGCCTAGCAAGCTTGCTAGTTGTCGTCATGGCTTGCTTGCCAGGTTGTCGGCATGGCTCATATATAATTTAGGAATTATAATCAAAGGAATAATTTTGTCAATAGGGCAAAATTGGCGAAAAGCCTTAAAATACAAGGGCGGACAGCCAAAAAACCTAGAAAATGTAAGCGCTTACACAAAAAATGAGCCGTAAAAAAATTTTTGTATTTTTTTAAAAACATACTGTATTTGCTAATGCTGGTTTACATAATTCTCGTCAACTCATAAAAAAATAACTGGTGACAGATTAATATCACCAGTTATTTAATGTATCATAATTTTAGTATTCCTTCTTCATCATAATCTTATATGAAAATACATATGAGATAGCAAGGATAATAACTAATACTAAGAGGAATGCACCTGCGATTATTGCATCTTGTGCTACCTGGCTTGAAGGAAGCTTTGCGAGTACATCCATAGCCATACCTTTTAAATCAATATGGTAAACCTCTGTTAAAAGCTTATAACCACCTACGATAATAACTGCTATAGCTGCAACAGAAAGGAAGATTGCGGTTCTGCTTTTCTCTACACCAAACTTAAGCTCTAATGGGATATTTACAGCTAACATAAGTCCAACACCAACTGTAGAGCCTGCAGTAGAAGCAATTACTGTACCAGTGTTAACATCGATGCCAAAGAGCTGACCTAATAGCATACAAACGGCTATTGATGCAACACATGAGCAAAGAAGATTTAATGCAGTGAATACGTACTTTTCTATAACATACAGCTTTCTTGTTGTAGGTAGTGAAAGTATGAATAACATACCACCGTTAATATCATCGTAAGAAATAGTTGTAAGTGCAAGCATAGACATCAAAATTACTATATATGTTGCGGCAAATGTAACATCCTTGTTTGTGTATGCAAAGAATGCACCGAATAAAACTGCTACTAAAAATAGCTTTTTCTGATTTAATATTATCTTTAAGTCCTTAATTAATAATCCCTTCATTATTTTCTCTCCCCCTGTACCATTAATATTATAAAGTCGTCAATATTTCCCTTTTCGATAGCTACCTGTGGATAATTCTCCTGATAGAAGTCCTTCTGGTTAGTAAGGCAAAGGTAGCCAAATTTCTCCCTCTTTGTAGCAATGATATATTGCTTATCTATAGTGTCATACTGGTCATCAGTAAGCTTTAATATTCCGTATTCTGAGAGGAGTACATCAGTCTCCTCGTGGATGATAATCTGTCCGTTAGATATCATATAAAAGTCATCACAAAGACCCTCTAAATCAGTTGAGATATGAGAGCTTATAAGTATGCCTCGTCTGTCATCCTCCATATATTCTCTAAGCATATCAAGAAGCTCATTTCTCATAATAACATCAAGACCTGCAGTTGGCTCATCTAAGATAAGAAGCTCTGCATCGTGAGACAATGCAATGATTAGCTTAAGCTTAGCCTTCATACCTGTTGAGAAATCCTTGATGGTTTTATCAAGAGGAATTTTGTACTGATGGCATTTTGCAATGTAATCAGTTTCTGAAAAGCTCTTGTACATAGCCTTCAGTATACTTACAAGATCCTTAGCTCTTAAGTAATCAAATGTGTTTGCCTCTGTTAATACAACTCCCAGCTTCTCCTTATCCTCTGGTGTTATATCATTAAGCTTCTTTCCGAACATCTCTATATCCCCACTGTCAGGAAAGATAAGACCTAAGATGGATTTGAAGGTAGTACTTTTTCCCGCACCGTTGCTACCTACAAGACCTGTAACCTGTCCCCTTTTTACTTCGATGGAACAATCAAGCTTAAATGTTCCGTAATCCTTTTTTACATTCTCCAATTTTAATAACATAGATTTTTCCTCCAAGATTCATAAAGTGTTTTTTTACTGGAAGTCACTTAACACTACCTCAAAAAGGTTTTGTGTATCTTCATTAGACATTCCACATTCTCTGGCCTTTCGAATTCCCTGTTCGAAAAGCTTTTCTACTTCCTTTTGCTTCTCCTCCATAGCAATATTAGGATTAATGTTAGCTACGAAGCTTCCCTTGCCATGAACAGTTACTATGTAACCCTCCTGTTCCATGGCGTCGTAGGCTTTCTTAACAGTTAGAGCGCTTATCCTAAGATCCTTCGATAGAGTTCTTACAGAAGGAAGCATGACGTCCGGCTTTAATTGACCGGATATGATTTTGTCCTTCATCTGCATGACTATCTGTTCGTAGATAGGAGTCATAGATGAGTTGTTAATTATTAAATTCATAGGTTGATCATCCTCCTGATGTAAACAGTATATAACAGTTTATATCTGTTGTCAACTGTTTTATACTGTTTATTTGAAAATTTTTTATAAATAATAAAAATGTGCTTAAAAAGCCTTTATTTTTACCATTCTTGGTGAATTGTAATATGGCTCAATAAGCACATTTTTCATAATTATAATTATATTTGTTGATTTTTTTATAGGGTTTTATAATATTTCTTCGATGAATATAGTTCTTTCTTTTCCTAAATCGATTATCTTGTCTTCGCTAATTGGACGATTCACCCTGTTGTAATATATCTTAACAATAGGGCGGGGACCTTCATTTTTTCTAATGTTTGATACAATGCCAATCTCTTTAGTTGATAAACGTACCATTTCTCCTAGCGGATAGATGGGGATGTTGTTAACAAAAGCCTTTACCACGTTTGGATCGTAGTATATTCCACTGGTACCGTAAAGCTCCTCTACAGCCATATAGGGTTGGATGCCTTTAGTTAAGGAATCAGCATAGCTCGCGCAAACACTTACTATTCTGGCAAGAATAGGGATGTCCTCACCAACAAGCTGCTTAGGGTAACCGGAACCATTCCATCTCTCATGATGGTATTGGATGGTGTTGGCTATCATTTTTGGAATGTTGTGCTGCAAGGCAAAATAGTAACCATAGGTTGGGTGTTCTAACCAAAGTTTATTTTGTTGAGGAGTTAATTCCTCCAGCTTAACTAGACTTGGCATTTCGGCTAGTCCGATATCATGAAGCAATCCGCCTATAACGGCTGATATTATTTCCTCATTGCTAAGCTTCATAGCTCCAGCAACTAGTCCGCTTAATACTGCAGTGTATATGCTGGCATCATATAGTCTAACCTTATCTATGATTCTAAGCTGAACTAAAAAGTCTAGTACATATTCACTTTTTGCAATTTGTACTATGAATTTTTCTAGATTTGCAGCTACGTTGACTACATTATCGTTTTTGTTTGCCTCTGGATTTTTTGGCGCAGTTTCCCTTAACTTTTTGATGTAATCGCTAATAAGCATCTTTTGCATTTTATCAAAGGGAGATACAAATATAGAATTTCTGTCTTTGATTCCTACCTGGGTAATGTTTAGCTCTTTAAGCTTTTCGATGTTGCGAAGATTTAAGATAGACCCTGCTTTTAAGAGGCATTGACCATTTTCTGGAGAAATAATAGCCTGCTCTAATTCCATACCTGCTTTAACGTCAAGTATATTTAAAATACTCATAATAATACCTCACTTGGTGCTAAAACAATGGTTACAAAAATATTATACATTATGTATATATACTGAGGCAACAAAAAGTTTGATTTTAAACCTAATTACAATGGATTTAGTGTTTTTTATTGATGAAAATACATATATTATGATATAATTTACATTAGTAAGTTTTCTTACAATTAAGATTAAAAATAAGGGGTGTTGGTATGCAAAAGAAGGGTATGAGTTTAAAGCTTAAGCTTATATGTATCGTGATTCCTATAGTGTTAGCTATGATTATTTCATATTTTGCTTTGGCAAGAAATATGGTATATAAGATGGCAAAGGAGGAATTACAAGCGGAGGCATTGGGATATACAGAGCAGATTAGTGGATGGACTAATCAGATATTTGGCGAGCTTCAGGTGTATCAGGACGCTATAGAATCAGGTATATTTAAAAATGATGATGAGATTCTAAAATATATGGAAGGGTCCGTAGAAAAAAATGATGCTTATCCCGTTGGTCTATACATGGGAGATGATGCTGGTGTTTATCTAGATGGCTCAGGCTGGGTTCCTGGGGAAGATTGGATTCTTACAGAGAGAGACTGGTATGTAGATGGTAAGGATAATGAAACACTTGCCTTTGGCGAGCCATATTATGATTCAATGACTGGTCAGGTCTGTGTTAGTGCATCTGTTTTAGTTGATTATGATAAGGCTGTAAGAGTTCTTGCAACTGATGTATATCTTGATTATGTATCTGGACTTGTAAAGGAGATTTCAGAGACAAGTGATGTGGAAGCATTACTGGTTACAAAAAATACTCAGACAGTTATAGCACATATTGACAATGATATGATGGCAGTAACTCTTGATACAGATGGAATTGATTCTATGTATTCTCAGATAAGCAAGACTATATCTGATGGTAAGACAGGTTTTGTTCAGGTTGAGGGAAGTGATGATACATACTATGTTTGTATTAATCCTGTAGACCATACAGATTGGTATTTGGTTACATATGTTACAGATAAAACTGTGTTATCAGGTCTTTACAGTATGGAAACCTGGATGGTTGTGATAGCCATAGCTGCTACTATAATTCTTATCCTGGTAATTATTTCAATTATGAATAAGGTAGTTAAGCCTGTAAAGGAGATGACTCGTGTTATTGACAAGATTGCCGAGGGAGATTTCTCTCAGAATCTTGATACAAGTAGCAATGATGAAATCGGTAGAATGAGTAGTAATATGCAGGAATTCATCTCACAGATGAGAGAGACTATTGGAGAGATTAGTCAGATGGCCAGCTTCCTTGAGCAACAGTCTGTTCAAAACGGTGAAATCTCAGAATCTCTTAAGGTTTCCTCTGAGAGTCAGGTTGAGCAGATGAATAACTTAGAAGAAATGGTTGAACAGCTTTCTATAGCAGCTCAGGATGCTTCTACTCAGATGGAACAGCTTGCAGAATTAATACAGAAAACTCATATAGAGGGTGAAGCTGCAGAGTCTATGATGCAGGAAAGTGTTGAGATGTCCCAGAATGGAAAGAGGGATATGGATCAGATTATAGAGGGTATGGATAATATCGATAAGAATATTGACACCCTTTCAAAGCATATGAATAATGTTGGCGATATAATCTCAAGAATTGGCAATATGGTTAATATGATTATTGAGATTGCAGAGGAGACAAATCTTCTATCTCTTAATGCATCTATCGAGGCTGCCCGCGCAGGTGAAGCAGGTAAGGGCTTTGCAGTAGTTGCCGAGCAGATTGGAAAGCTTGCTATAAGCAGTAGTAATGCAACTGATGAGATTTCAAAGCTTACAGCAGAGATAGATGAGACAGTATGTAATGCTATAGAGTATATGAACTACAGTATGGCAGAGGTACAGTCCAATGTTCAGATGGTAGCCATCGCAAGCTCAACATTTGAGAATTTATATGAAATAATTAATCAGACCGGCAAGAGAGTTAAGGAGATGATTAAGCTTGTAACTAAGGTTGATACTGTATCTCAGCAGGTAGAGGAGATTTTTGGGAGTCAGGCAGAGGCCACAGAACATATCGTTAACTCCACAGAAGAGCTTAACAACCATACTGAAAATGTATCTGCAGGCACATATACTGTTGCAGAGAATGCAGGAGAACTTCAAAGAGAGTCTAAGGAGCTTATGGATAAGATTAGTAAGTTTAGAGTGGAATAATGTGCAAGAGTTAATATAGTAGTTACCAATGATAAAAATGTAAAGAGGGCGATACGAATGATTTGTAAAAATATAGCTGTTCTTATGACTGGGCTTGATTCAGATGCTCAGGCAGAAACACTTAAGGGAATTGAAGAGTATGGAAAAGCCAGAGGCTTTAATATAGCAACCTTTGTTTGGTTTACCGGTGCGTTAGAGAAGGATAAGCACAACATGGGTGAGATAAACCTGGTTAATCTTCCGGATTTTAACCTATTTGATGGTGTGATTGTGTTCTCAAATGCTATGCATAGAGAGGATAATAAAAGGTATGTTGAAGAAATATTAAAGGATGTGAGCTGTCCTGTGGTTGGTATGGGATGCAATCCTAATGGAGCTCCTGGTGTATATACTGACTGTTATACTGCCATGAAGAATGTGGTAGAGCACTTTATTGCAGAACACAATATGACTAAGATACACTTTGTAAAGGGTGTTGAGGGTAATCCTGATGGTGAAGCTAGATTTAAAGGATATTTAGATGCATTAGAGGAGTATGGAATACCTTATAATGAAGACAGAGTAAGCCATGGAGATTTCTATGTAACAGGGGCTGAGCTTGCAGTTAATGAGATATTAGCTTCTGATTTGGATTTTCCTGAAGCTATTGTTTGTGCCAATGATATTATGGCTCTTACTGTATGTGATTTGTTAACCCAACATGGATATAAAATACCAGAGGATGTAGCTGTATCCGGTTATGATTACACTAATGAGGGCAGATTCCATAATCCTACACTTATGACTGTAAAGAGTAACTTTGTAGAGTTAGGAATAAAAACCTGTGCTACCTTGGTTGATATAATAGAAGGTAAGGAAGTTGAGCACAAGATTTTGCTTCCGGATGAGGTTGTTCTAGCTGAAAGCTGTGGTTGTAAGAAAGAAGCTAACTCATTTGAAAATGATCAGGATAGGTTAAGGTTCAGTGCTGATATAACCTACAGAAGAATGCAACATCAAATTATTCTTCTAGAGAAGGATATAGTTGAGGGGGAAGGCTATGAGAATTGGCTTCAGGCTATGAAAAAATTTGTTGAAATGATTAATCCCCCAGAGTTTTATTGCTGTCTTGATTGTGATTTTGTGGATGGATTGTCGGATACAGGGATTTTATCCCAACAGGAACAAAGCGTAGAGGAAATGCTGGAGTTTTCAGAGGAGTCCAAGGTTGTTATAGCTTACCAGGATAAACAGTTTAAATATAAGAGTAATTTTCCTTCTAAGTATGTTCTTGATAACCTGTTTAAGGATTCTAAGGAACCAAGGACATATATTATTTGTGGAATACATTTTCAGGAGAGAATGTTTGGTTACTTTGTGTTTGTTGATAGCTCATATCCTATAGCTAATCCTATGTTTATTTATCTTATGATTAGTATGGGACATGCCTTTGAGGATATTAGAAAGCACACCATAATTAATAATGTAATGGCTCATTTGGATGAGCTATATATTACAGATTCATTGACAGGTGCTTATAATCGTTTTGGTATGAAGAGGTTCTTCGAGGACATAAAGAAGAAATGCGTTATGGCTAAGCTTAAGATGCAGCTTTCCTTTGTTGACTTGGATGACCTTAAGAAGATTAATGATGAATTTGGACATGAAGAAGGCGATAGAATAATCAATCAGGCTGCAAAAATACTTAAGGACAACGCAGGAAAGTTTTATGTTGTAAGATATGGTGGCGACGAATTTATTGTATTAGGTAATGTAAAGACCGAAAAAGAAATTGAAAATTATTGGACAAAGGTGGAAAGGGATGTGGAAGCCTATAATGAAAGTGGACGAAGAAGAGCTAAGCTATCCTTAACAGCAGGTTATAAGATGTTTGAGGTTGGACCAGAGACTTCCTTAGAAGAATGTATAAGTGTGTCTGATAATCTTATGTATGACAAAAAGAAGTCCAAGAAAAAAATAGATAGCTAAAATGAGAAAGCGCTAGCTAAAATGCTAGTGCTTTTTCAGGTTTTATTATTAAAATTGTTTAAGTTTACATATAGCATTATTAGGATATATTTGGTATACTATCTGCAATGCTGAAAATTAGGGAGAAAATAAAGAAGATGGAGGTAACCAAATGAAAGCATACAAGGATATGAGTAAGGAAGAACTCCTTACATTAAAGGCTGCCTTAGAGAAGGAATATAAAGAGGAAGAGGCAAAGGGCCACAACCTCAATATGGCTAGAGGTAAGCCGGGATTTTCACAGCTTGACTTAGCAATGCCTATGTTAGATGTGGTAAATAGCACTTCAGATATGAGAACTGTGCTTGGTAATGATACCCGTAACTACGGTGACTTAGATGGTATCGGTGAGTGCAGAAGACTTATGGCTGATATGATGGGAGTAGAAAAGGATAACGTGGTTGTCTGTGGTAACTCAAGTCTTAATATTATGTACGATACAGTATCTCGTTCTATGACAAAGGGTGTAAACGGTTCAACACCATGGTGTAAGCTTGACAAGGTAAAGTTCCTTTGCCCTGTACCAGGTTATGACAGACATTTCGCCATAACTGAGTTCTTCGGAATTGAGATGATTAATATACCACTTAATGATGACGGTCCAGATATGGATTTAGTTGAGAAGTATGTAAGCGAGGATGCTGCAATTAAGGGTATCTGGTGTGTGCCAAAGTACTCAAATCCAACAGGTATTTCATATTCAGATGAGGTTGTTAAGAGATTTGCAAATCTTAAGCCGGCAGCTGAGGATTTTAGAATTTATTGGGATAATGCATATTGTATCCACCATCTCTACGATGATGTGCAGGATGAGATTTTAAATATACTTGATGAGTGTGAGAAGGCTGGTAACCCTGATATGGTTTATATGTTCTCATCTACATCAAAGATCAGCTTCCCAGGCTCAGGTGTGTCTGCGGTGGCTTCATCAAAGGCAAATATTGATTTTATCGAGGCACAGATGACTATTCAGACTATCGGTCACGATAAGATTAACCAGCTTAGACATTCAAGATTCTTTAAGAATATAGATGGATTAAAGGCTCATATGAAGCTTCACGCTGAGCTTCTTAGACCAAAGTTTGAGGCGGTGCTCAGTACATTAGAGTCAGAGCTTGCAGGACTTGAAATCGGTACATGGGTAAAGCCAAGAGGTGGTTACTTTGTATCATTCGATGCACTTCCAGGTACTGCTAAGAATATCGTGGCTAAGTGTAAGGCTCTTGGAGTAGTGCTTACAGGTGCAGGAGCAACCTTCCCATATGGCAAGGATCCACAGGATTCAAATATCCGTATAGCACCATCATTCCCAACTCCAGAGGAGATGCTGGCTGCATCAAAGGTTTTCGTGCTTTGTGTAAAGCTTGCAAGTGTGGAGAAATTATTAGAAGATAAATAACATAAATGTAAAGGGCGAGGAGAGATTTACTTTCTTGGCCGGCCTGCCTAGGGATTCCACATCGCTGACACTTAAAACGGTCAGCGATGTGGAACCCTGTCGCGGCCGGAATCAAAGTATTGGCTCCTCGCCCTTTTGTGAATTGTAGATAACAGGCTGTGCCAATACACTTCATTCCCACCGCGCCAGGGTAAAGCGTAGCTGACCGTTTTAAGTGTCAGCGCAGCTTTATCCCTAGGCAGGTGGGCCAAGAAAGTATACTGGCACAGCCTGTTTTACTTATTCCACACTTGCTTCTCTTTCCACGATACGAGAGTATTCTCTTAGGGCGTAGGTTCCGTCGTGGGCTTCGCCACATACGGTACGGTTCATGTTGCCAGCGGAGGTGATTCGCACAACTCCTGCTAATGCAAGCTTTTCAGCAATTTCTTCTTGCTTTGAAGTGTCTGTGGTTAAGACGGCAGCAGTTTGAAGATAGTTTTTGTATTTGATTAGAGTGTGGATTTGGGATTTTGGAAGTCTTTTTATCCACACATTTCTGTACATATAGGATAGCTCCAGAGAGGAGTCATCCTTAGCTATTACACTTATTCCGTCACTGCTTAATATGGTGTTACCAGTGGTATGTTTTTCTAATCTTTCGTTGTATATGTTAATGGCATTCTTTGCCCTCATACCGTAGTCCACAGCAGTGGATAAGGAGTTTACCTCACACAGAATCTTAAAGAATCGGTTTGCAAATTCAAGTTGTTCATCCTTAGAATCAGTATCTACAAATATTCCCTGGCAAGAAGAGCATAGTAGTTGGTTTGTGTCACATATTGATTGCGCCAGGGCCTTTAGTTGTTCATCACTTGCATCATTTTCAGCATAGGCAAAGGACAGCTTATGTCCCCAGGCAATTATCTTAGTATTAACATCTACCATATTTCTGGCAGCTTTAACAGCTGCATCCCCACCCCAAACTACAACTCCATTACATAGCTTTGCAAGCTTTGTAAGAGTTTCTGTTTCTGTGGATGGAACATCGAAGACATATATATAATCTGATAATTCTGGCTCTATCTGAATTAACTCATAGAGAAGCTTTACTGATAGTCCTGAGTCTCCCATAGGAAGCTTTAATATATTGATATTACCACTTAGAAGACCTTCAACAACGCTATATGCAGGGAGTATGTCAACATTTCCTGCGGCGATATGAAGCAGCACACCTAAAGGATAACGCTTCCTAAGTATTTTACCATCGATAATTTTTTCTTCATCACTAAGCTCTATGGAACATTTGTATTCAAGGCCTTCTCTGGTAAATAGTCTTACCATATCCTGGAATTGGTTTTCACTAATATTAAATAATGATAAGAAAGGTTTGACTATATCATCATAATCTCCGTTTTTAATCTTTGCTGCAAGCTGGTCACAGGCATTGATAACTGTGTCTGTGGAAAGAGGCATTCCGCTTTCCATAGGCTTGTAAAGGACATTAATCATAGACTCAATTAATTCATCTTGACGACTGTTCTCTAATATTTTACCCTGATATAAAATCATATAAATCCTCCTAACGAGTCATATGGCAAGGCGTATCCTTTGTTGTGCCATATGCTATTAAGTGCATTACTTCTTTAAGTATTCATCTGCTCCTGCGGCACAAGTAACAATGTCACTGACTCCCACACGGCCTATAATTTCAAGCCAAGGCGAGCTGGCGCCACAAGGACACTTTTCGTCATGTAGAATGCCTAAGTCATCAGTCATTACACTAAGTAAAGGTGCGCTATGTATCATAGGCGACATAAGATTTACTAGGCCTATTTTGCCATGCTCTACAGGAGAAAAATCATCAGGATTACGGATTATAATCCTACTGTATATTGGTACATGGAAATGATGACACTTGCAGTCAGTATATAGAATAGGGTGTTCAACAGCACCGAAGAATTCTACTATGTGATCCTCGTCTATATCTAAAACCTCTTTGACTAAAGCGTAGAAGTCCTGCTTATCAACCTTCTCAGCATAGAATTGCTTCCAGCCACCACCTAAGGTAATCATACTGCCCTTAGGCATCTTGTACCGTATGCCCTTTTCCTTTAAATTTCTTAGGAAGAAATAAGTATAGGCAGGAAAGCCAATGGTTCGCATAGGTAGCTTGGATTTTGAGTATTTGTCAAGTGCCTTAAGAACCTTGTCCAACAGTAGCTTATAACCATTATCTGTCATCTCAAGCGCAAAGGTTCTGTTTTTGGCTGGAGCAAAAAGTGTAAATCCGTAGGCGGTTTTGCTCACTGCTGTTTTGTTTGTCTTAGTAGGCTGGTAGCCAAATACGATATAGTTAGTAGGTTTTATGGACCACAACTTATGATATTTGCCCACCTGAATAACCATATCAAGACCACGTAAAAGACTCTTCAAATCAAAGCCTATTTTGGACATAGAGCCACTGGTACCTGATGAAGTTGCTTTGATAACTTGCTTGTTAGCCGGTACGCTTTGAAGATGATGATGCTTAAAGTAAAGTGTGGGAATAAACGGAAGTCTGGCTAAGTCGGAAGTAGCTTCCAAAGCTTCAGGATTAAAACTAAAATCATCCAATATGCGCTTGTAATCCTGGCAATTATTATATTGGAATGTAGCATTTTCCTTCATAGCCTTTACAAAAAGCTCATCAGTTTTTTCTAGGTTATATATATCTTTTTTTCTAAATAGTTTCTTAGTGTAGTTCAAAATATCACCTCGATTTTATTCTAGCATAATTTGTGGTGGCTGTATATTACATATAATATTTCATTACTAAATCAGGTGCAACGCACGAAAATTGGTAATAATTTCACTCCCCAAAATCTGCATTTCACACCATAGCAAATAATAAAACCCTATAAGCTGTCGATAAAATAATAGGGATGGATAATAAGCTCTTAATACATGATGAAGGGAATGAAATTAATGATACATATTTCAGTCTGTGACAACGAGGCGGCAGTAAGAGAGGATATTGCAGGAATATTAAATAATTGTTCAAAGAATATTGAGATAACACAGTTTTCTACCGGCGAGGAATTATTAGAGGCTAAGAATATTTTCCACATACATATTATCGATATTGAGCTTGATAATATGTCTGGTATAGATGTGGCGAAGCAGATTAGACTTAGAGAGAAAAATAAAAGATCAAAAAGCATTATTATATTTGTGACCGGGTTTAGAGAATATATGGAGGATGCATTTGATGTAAATGCATTTCACTATCTGGTTAAGCCTATCGACGAAAAAAAGATGAGTACAGTTTTTAAACATGCTTTAAAAGAAGTTTTTGTCAGGTACAAGCAGGAAAAACAGTATGTGATTGTAAGATATAATGGGATGCAGAAAAAG
>SVEI01000115.1 GCA_015057445.1 Lachnospiraceae bacterium
GTGGAATATTTTCACATTCTCATATAGTCATAAACAAAATATTAACATTTCAGTGATATAATATCTCTAGTATATTGGTGAAAATATGTTAATGGGAGGTATCACATGTTTAAAATATTAGTAGTTGAAGATGATAGAGAGCTTAATAAAACCGTCTGCTCCTTCCTAAATCACAGTGGTTACGAGGCTGTAGGTTGCACTGATGCAAACGATGCCTATGATGCTTTATATGAGTATATGTTTGACATGATAGTATCTGACATTATGATGCCGGGAATCGATGGCTTTGAGTTTGCAGAAAGTGTCAGGGAGATAAATCAGGAGATACCTATACTTTTTATGACTGCAAGGGATGATATTGCATCTAAGCAGAGAGGCTTTAGAATCGGTGTGGACGACTATATGGTTAAGCCCATAGATTTGGACGAGCTGTTCCTTCGTATAGGAGCGCTGCTTAGACGTGCCAAGATTGCTGCTTCAAGAAAGCTGGAGATAGGAAGCTTTGTTATGGATGCAGATGAGCATACAGCCTATCTGGAAGATGAGGAGATAAACCTTACCAATCGTGAGTTTAGCATATTATATAAGTTGCTTTCATATCCGAAGAAAACATTTACCAGAACTCAGCTTATGGATGAATTCTGGGATGCAGATACAGAAACAGCACCTAGAGCAGTGGATGTGTATATGACCAAGCTTCGTCAGAAGCTTTCTAAGTGTGAAGACTTCGAAATAGTGACAGTGCATGGCTTAGGTTACAAGGTGGTGATTCGATGAAGCAGGAAGGCAAGGTAAGGACAGTACTAAGATTGATTAACAATTATCTGGTGTTTTTTCTAATGGTTGCATTTGTAATTACCTGTTGTATGACACTGTTTATAACTATATTGTCAAAATCCTTGGGTGTGGATTTTACAGCGGATAATATTACTGTTGCAGCTAAGCTTACCTTTGGAAATGTAATGCTACTTAGTCTCATATTTACAATCATAGATGCAGTTAGAAGAAGGGCCACAGTGGAGGTACCTGTAAGAAAGATTGTTAAGGCAGCAGAGCAGATAATGCAGGGAGATTTTTCTGTAAGGATAAGTCCTATAGGGAAGCTGGGACAGTATAACGAATTTGATGAAATTATTGATTGCTTCAATAAGCTGGCTCAGGAGCTTGGAAGCGTGGAAACCCTGCGTACAGATTTTATCGCAAATGTATCCCACGAAATGAAGACACCTCTTGCAGTGATGCAAAATTATGGAACTCTACTTCAGGCGCCAGGGTTATCAGAAGAGCAGAGAATGGAGTATGCCAAGGGTGTAACAGATGGTGCTAGACGTATGGCGGACATGATGACTAATATCCTTAAGCTTAATCGTTTGGAGAACCAGCAGATATTTCCACAGGCTACCAAGTATGATTTGGGAGAGCAGCTTTGCGAGTGTTTGCTACAGTTTGAGAATGTGTGGGAACAAAATAATATAGAAATCGACACTGACATAGAAGATGGTGTGAAGGTTAAAGCTGATGCTGAGCTTCTTAGTCTGGTGTGGAATAACCTATTCTCAAATGCATTTAAATTCACGGAGCAGGGAGGGAAGGTTATCCTTTCTCTAACACAAGAGAATGGCCAGGCAGTGGTTAAAATTCAGGACACTGGCTGTGGCATGACTCCAGAGGTGGGTGCCCATATATTTGAGAAGTTCTATCAGGGAGACACATCCCACTCTGTGCAGGGTAACGGCTTAGGACTTGCTTTGGTTAAGCGAGTGGTGGATATAACTCAGGGAGAAATCGGTGTGGAAAGCACCTTAGGTAAGGGAAGTACATTTACAGTAAAGCTTAGGAGTGTGTAAGATGGATTGGAAGAAGCTTGGAAAGAGACTATTATTTCCACCGGTGTGGGCGGTAGTGCTACTGACTATAGCTAGTACTATAGCTTTAATAAGTGTGTTTCAAAAAGGACTTGAGACGGCTATTATAGCGTATGTTGTTTATGTTGTAGCATTTTATACTTTAGTAACAGTTTGTGCTTACTGTATAGTATATCTTCCGGGATATATTAGACAGACCAGAGAAAAAATAGATGATAATCCTCTGGGACACAGGATGCTAAGTGAGGCAAGCTTCAGAACACATATTTCTTTGTATTTGTCCCTTTGTGCAAGTCTGTTATATGTTGGACTTAATATATTTTTCTATGTGGAAAATGACTCTATGTGGTTTGTAATACTTGCTGTGTACTATACAATTTTAGTAATTGTAAGACTGATACTGGCAAAGTATGTTAGCAAGGATGCTAATGGTACAAATCAGTTAAGGGAGCTAAAGCTAAATATATTGTGTTCAGGAATCCTCCTTACCTTGAACATAGTGCTGTCTGGCGCGGTGCTGATGATTCTTTATCAGGATAAGGGTTTTACATACAATGGAATTCTAATATATGTTATGGCACTATATACATTTTACACAACCATACATGCCATAGTAACTCTGGTAAAATATCGAAGGTTAAATAGGCCGGTTATGACCACAGTAAGAGCCATACAGCTTTTTGCAGCATTAGTTTCCATGTTGTCACTAGAGACAGCTATGTTTGAAGAATTTGGACAGAATATGTCCCTTGAAAATAAAAGGCTTTTCATAATGCTGACAGGGGCAGGAATAAGTATTACAGTTTTGATAATGTCAATTTATATGATTGTAAAATCAGTTAAAACTATAAAAAATATAAAGGAGTAGACTAATAGATTATATGGATATGAATGTTAATGATAAGAATATTTCAAAGGATACAGTAAGGAAAGATAATGTAGCTAAGGAGAGTTTCAACTATACATATTCTGCCCAGCAGCAGGAGGAGGTAGAAGCAATCAGGAAGAAATATCTTCCAACACAGGATACCTCAGAGGACAAGATGGAACAGCTTAGAAGATTAGACCAACATGTTACCAATAAAGCAACCATGTTGTCCATCATAGTTGGTGTGGTTGGAGCACTTATAATGGGCACAGGTATGAGTCTTGCTATGACTGATATAGGAAGCTATCTTGGAATGAGTGGAAATGTAGGATTTGTATTTGGAATAGTAATTGGTGTGATAGGTATGGTGGTGCTAGGAGTGGCATATCCACTTTATAACAAAACTCTAAAAGAAGAG
>SVEI01000039.1 GCA_015057445.1 Lachnospiraceae bacterium
CATCATGAATTAGATAACGCATATCTCCGATATCTTCTATCTTCCCACCAATGCTATCTTTAATTTTTTTTAATAGGAATACAAAAGATTCAGTGTCCTCACAATCAAAGCCGCCGTTACTTGATAATGATATCCAACGTTCATCTCTGTTAATATGAGTTATCTTATACTGATATTGCATAATTAGTCACTTCCCCAACTTCAAAGCTTCACATTCTATTCTACAATAATTTCTCAACCTCTTTAACTGTAAACTTCTGAACAAGTCCACAACTCTTACAGCAATAGCAAGCTACAGAACTTCTCTTTGGTTTTAATTTTTTTATCTCTCCTTCCGGATAAAAAAACATTCCATGCATCCCTGCCATTTGTCCATTTATTAATTCTCCGCCACAGTTTTCACATTTGTTTTCCATTACAATTCCTCCGTAGAATTCAACGTTAACGAACTACCTTCTATCTTTTTTCTTCAGCAGTTTTTCAGGTTCCTTAACATAACTTCTTACCACGCTTCCACAATTTCTACAAATAGAATGATACAGCCCGACTCCACCCATTTTATTACTTACAGCAGTCACAGAACCATAGCTTGATTGATAACTCTCTATCACTTCTGTTCCACCACAAAAAGGGCAATTTGTCACGTACTTATCTTGCATTTCATACCTCCTGAAACTTCAAATAATACGCTGCTTTCAACTCTTAGAAAAGCTGAAATTTTGTATTATGTGTAAATTTGAATTGTCTGGTCATCTTATTCAACTGATAACCAGACAATTCTATTAAAAGTCTGTTAAAAACATTTTTGCAATACTGCTTAGACCAAAGCTATCAGCAACATTTTCTAAACCTAATTTGATTTCATCCCTGCTGAAGTCATTTTCTTCTAAAAAATCGTCTGTTTTGTCATTCAAATAGGAATAAAATAATAGTGCAATTTCTAAACTATTCACATCTGTATTACTGGTCAAATCATATAATCTATTTTCAGCTTCATTGATTTCTCCAGCGTCAACCATGTCTAACAGATTTTCCAATGTTTCCTGTTCTTCTTTATTTTCCAACAATTCTACTGTTGGGGACTCCGTATCGATATTGAACAATAGTTTTAAAATAGCTCTCACCATTTCTTTAATGAGCCTCATTACATAATCTTGCTCAAACACAATTATTCTCCTTTCTGCTTTCTATTTGCAGAAAGGATTTAATCGTCCATGCGAACCTTTAATGTAACTATAGTATCTCCTCGTGGCAGTTGGATTAAATTAGCACAAAAGCTAATGCATACAACCGTTATCAGAATTTCAAACCAAATATTAAGAATGTTTATGCCTTTTACAGTTTGTACTTTTTTATGGTCTACGTCTTTGATACTGACAATTTCTTGTTCTTTATCTTCGACCACTACATATGTGGTTACCTCACCAAATAAGCCATGAACATTTATTATTCCACAAGGAAGTATTGCAACAGATACGGACATTGTAAAAAGCACAAAGAATAATCGGATTATCCAATACTTTTTCTTGTCCATAATACCTCCATAAAATTCAAAGTTTTCTCTCAGTATTACTGAATGAATCTTATACGAATTATACTCACAGTTCACAGAAAAATCAAGCATATCAGTAACCATCACTCCTATGCTCACACCCAATTCACTACACACAGGTTTTATACCTGTTACACGCGTAATCACTTTTATCCACATACTCAACTTCCCCAAACATAGTAAAAGCTCTTTATTTAAACTAATTCTATTAACAGTACACTCCACTTAAACAAATATTTCCATTATTTTTTTACTATTTCTACACTATTTTCACTATAATTATTCATTTAAGAGTATTAGCTCTCATTAACAATTCAATATCAATGTTGTGAATCAGACACTTTTTCGACACTTATTTAACAAAAAATATGCAGGCCATACTTTTACATATGACCTGCAATTTAACAACTTAACTAGCCGTTCTCTCTTCTTTTTCTTTTCTTACCAAATACATATATTCCAAGTGCAGACATTACCATAAGTAAGAATACATTATCTATAGGTGCCTCATCACCTGTCTTTATATTAGAATCTGATGATGAAGTTGTGCCTGATGTACTTGTGTTTGTACCTGTAGTTGGTGTGTCCGGAGTACCCGGTGTTCCTGACTCACCTGAAGGATCATCCAATCCGCCTGAGTTAGCATCTTCTGTTGTTGTAACTGTTGTCTCAGTTGTTTCAGTTGTTTCAGTTGTTTCAGTTGTTTCAGTTGTTTCAGTTGTTTCGGTTGTTTCAGTTGTTTCAGTTGTTTCGGTTGTCTCGGTTGTTTCAGTTGTCTCGGTTGTTTCAGTTGTCTCGGTTGTTTCAGTTGTCTCGGTTGTTTCGGTTGTTTCGGTTGTTTCGGTTGTCTCGGTTGTCTCGGTTGTCTCGGTTGTCTCGGTTGTTTCAGTTGTCTCGGTAGTCTCGGTTGTCTCTGTTGTAGCCAACGCATCCTCCATTACAACTGTCGCACCAGTTACAGCGCTCCAAGAATCACCTATTTTTATTGATACACTACCATCCTGATTCAACTTGAATGTAATGCTTTCTGCAATCTCATATCCATCCGGTGCTGTTGTCTCTGTAAGCTTGTATTCTTCTCCAGGATTAAATTCAGCTACCGAAATCTTATGAGTTACTCTGCTAGACGTCCATGAATCAATCTCATTTCCACTTGCATCTGTTATAGTAAGCTCCGCTCCAGGAAGTTCTTCCTTATTAACTGCATCCACCTTACTGATGTAAATATACTTTGGATTGTCAACCATCTTCACCACATTATCATTAGCCTGAACAAATGTGCCTGCCTGATTACGTGTCAAAATGTTGCCATCCGCATCAACCTTAAATTCTATACTTTCAGCTACTTCATATCCAAATGGTGCTGTTGTCTCTGTCATAGTATATACAGTATCAACCACAAACTTTGATATTGGTATGCTGTGCTTTGATGAACCGGATGTCCATGAATCAATTACATTTCCATTTCCATCAGTTACACTAATTGATGCCCCTGGAAGTTCCGCACTGTCAGTAGCATCTACCTTGCTGAATTCTGCATATTTATGTTCATCCTGCATCACAACAGTAGCATCAGCAGCATCCACAAAACCGTTATCTGTCTTGGTCTGTAGAACTCCTTCTTCTGTAATTCTAAAGATTATTGACTCAGCAATCTCATATCCATATGGTGCTGTTGTTTCTGTCAGTGTATACTCAATAAGTGCCTCGAAATTACCGATTATTTCGATTTCATGCTTGCTTGTTGTTGAATCCCACTCATCTATTGTTCTTCCAAATCCATCCACAATAGCAAGATGTGCGCCAGGAAGTTCGTTGCTATTTGTAGCATCTACCTTACTAATAGATACTTTTGCTAACTTATCTTCCATAACAATAGTATCATCATCAACAGAATCAAATGTTGAACCATCCGCTCCTAATACATATAGTACAGAATTATCATCAAATTTGAAAATTATTGATTCAGCAATCTCATATCCATATGGTGCTGTTGTCTCTGTAAGCTTATACTCCACATTTGGCTCAAATAACTCTGAAACATCAAGTTCCTTTGGACCATTAGTATTACTTGACTCCCAATTTGTCACAAGGGAATCATCCTCTACCTTTGTAATCTTAAGACTTGCACCATCTATTTCCTTAGAATTAGTCATATCATACTTGCTTATGCTTATAGTTTCCGAATCATCTGTCATATCTATAACATTGCTAGCAGCCTTTGAATATGACTGTCCTAAATCTGTGCTGACATACACATTTCCCTTTGAATCAAGAGCAAAATAGATATCATCTGCTTTCTTATAACCAAATGGTACATCTGTCTCAACCAACTTGTATTCATTAAGAACTTCCTCACCATTATTATCAACTGTTCCAGCCTTGAGATAGCTTCCTATATCAGTTGCATTAGCTCCTGTAGTTATTACAGTAACTTCACCATCTGTCTTATGTGACAGAGTAACCTTAGCTCCTGAAAGTGGAGCACCATTTCCATCCTTTTTATTGAATGATACTGATATAGCATCATCCACCATTGTAACTAAATTACCATCTACAACATTTCCATTTATTACTACTTTTCCTTCATCATTGATAGTAAATTCAACTTTTTCGGCGTATGCGTATCCGTCTGGTGCACCTGTTTCTATAAGTTCATATACGTGACCATTCACAAATTTTCCTATATCAACAGTATGAGCAGTTTGTTCTGATACCCAAGTTTCTACTACAGCATCACCGTTACTCTTATCAATTATTGTAAGAGTTGCTCCCGGAAGTTCTGGACCTCCAGCTATGGCAATCTTACTGATTACCACATCATCAGTAAATGGTGCATCCTGCATAGTAATCTTATTGTCCTGAACCTCCACATAAGTACCAGATTCATTCTTAAGATAAACCTTACCTGAATAATCAATAAAGAAATGTATATCTTCCGCTACATAATAACCACCAGGTGCTGTTTTTTCTCTGAAAATATACTCTGTATACTCACCTTTGACATTAGGTACCTTCAGACCAATATTCTCAGCAACAGCAGAATCTATTACATAATCACTACTACTTGTTGAAGTCCATTCATTAAGCACTGTCGTTCCATTTGATTCTAGAAGCTGTAAGGTAGCTCCTGTAAGTCTATTGCCTGTAAGCTTGTTAACCTTAGATAATTTAAAGCCGATTGCTTTGTCTTTCATAACAACTGTATGAGTTGTATTGTCAACTGTAGCGTTGGCATCACTTCCTGTTAAAATCTCAATAGAACCATCCTCTGCTATTTTGAATGAAATATCTTCTGAATAACCATATCCGTTAGGTGCTGCAGTCTCAGTAAGTGTGTAAACTGTATTTACCTTTAACTTAGAGCTAGATATTTCATGAGCAGAAGTTGTACTAGTCCATGAATCAATTACATTGCCCTGTGCATCTGTAAGCTTAAGCTTTGCTCCACGAACTTCACTAGTTCCTGTAATGCTCTGCTTACTAATATTAAGTTCAATAGTTTTATCCTTTGCTGTATAAGTATCTGGTGCTGTCACAGTATTTTGATATACATATACGTTGTCTACACCTGCATTATCTACAGTATCATTGTAGCCTTCTACAGAGTATCCTTCTGTCACACCAATTGTAACTGTAAACTCTTGATCACTTACTACATATCCTTCTGGTGCCTGAATCTCTTTAAATACATATGTTGCACCATATTCTAATCCTGTAAATGTAAGTAAACCATCATCACCTGATGTTGCTACTGCAGATGGTGTTGTTGAACCATTTTTATATGCTGCGTATCTAGCACCTGGTAATGTTACACTTCCATATTCATTTGTCTTCTTAAGTACAACTTTACCTACCGAATTGTAGTTATCAAAATAATATTTTGTTCCACCAGTAGCTGCTGAATCTAACTCTAATACCTGACTCTTATCAGCCAACGTATACTCTGTATTGTGATGATAGCTAACAAGGTCTTCTGCATCAATGTATATTCCCTGTGTTTCCTTAATATATCCAAGTGGTGCAGATTGTTCAGTAATGGTATATTGATAAAATGCATTTCCGTTCTCTGCGTCAGTTGTTGTAACATTTAAGAAATATACCCAACCATCTGCATCTGAAATTGCTCTATCAACAACTTCACTGCCACGGCGAAGTTCAAACACTGCTCCTGGCAATCCACCTTGACTATTACCAAGCTCATCAAAACCATTCTTTTTAATCTTGAAGCTCATAAAAGGTGAAATAATAATCTTTCTTGTATTAGTATGAGTAACTTCTGCATATCCTGAATTACTATTTACCTCTACTGGTAACATAGTAGTATCAAGCTCAAATTCCTCTGGTGCAACAGTTTCTCTTACAAAGTATTCTCCATACTCTAAATTAGTAAATGTAGCCACACCATCTACTCCTGTAGTTGCAGTTATTGGTGCATCGTTTTCATCATAAACAATATTTCCTTCACTGTCATAAAGAGTATAAACCGCTCCTACAACAGGTTCTGCTGGGTCGCTTCCTGCAACAGTCTTAGTAACCCTTATGTTTCCTGCCTCTTTCACGTTATAGAAATTACTATCACCATCAAGAGTTGCTGAAGTAGTTCCTGTTGGTGTAAATGTTATCTCTTCATTACTTAAGATATAACCATCAATAGTTGCAATTTCCTTTACTTTATACTCTGTGTTAAGCTCCAGTTTCTCAAATACAACCTTACCGTTTGAATCAGTTTTAGCAGTTGCAACACATGTATCTCCCTGATACAGCCCAAGAGTAACTCCCTCTAGTGTCTTAGCTGCTCCTGTTTCATACTTTGTAACTGTCCATGTACCATAAAGCTTTGTATTTTCAACGTAAACAGTTGCTTTCTGACTGTTTTCTGATAATACAAACTCCTGACTTGAACTTGCTGTTGCAACATAACCTGCAGGAATTGTGGTCTCATTAATCTTATATTCTCCTGCTTCAAGATAGTTAAATGTAATTCTACCATAGCTATCAGTTGTTCCTGTTATTGGATTACCTTCAGAATCAGTAGCTGCAACATAATTGCCATTGTCGTCCTTTACTAATAACTCGAAGGTTGCTCCAGATACATAATTACCATACTGATCATCCTTAACTATCTGCACTGAGTATTGTGACAACTCGTCATTCTCTACATAATGGGTGGAACCACTAGAGAGTTCATTTACTGTAACGTCATTTGCAGTCTCAAACGCTGCCACCGCCTCTGCCACTGTAACCCCTGAAGTTTGAGTAACATTATAATCATTACCCGGTATAATCACATAAATAGGACCACCGTTATTAACATATCCTGTAGGTGCCTGTGTCTCTTCAATACAATACAATATATCAAATAGAAGATTCACTGTTTTCTTACCATTAGTCTCTGTTTCTATCTCTCCAATTGTAACACCCTTATTCGCATACTCTGTAGCGTAGTCAGCGTTTACAACAAAATTACCATTTGCGTCAATTTCATAAGCTGTAAGCTTAAACTTTGCTCCACCTAAGGCAGTAAGTCCACTATGCTTTGAAAGAATGATTGAGCCATAGTCAGAATCTGCCCATGCGCTACTCTTCTGAACAGTACCAGTAATTCGAGTTTCTGTTGATGAGTAGGTTTCTGTATTTGCGTAGAGAGAACATGCATTGCCTACATCTATGCCTGTCTGTGATTCAAATGTTGCACCATCCTCATAATCAACATTAACCCTTACTGTATAACTAAGTATACAGTGAGTTGCATCTGGGATATTATTAATCACCAAGGTGTTAGATGCTGAGTCAAATGCTGTTGTAGTTCCTACAACTGCACTTGAGTTTCCGTTTTTATCAATCTTTGTTAACTGTATTGTACTAATATCAATCTGAAGGCTATGACCCATCACATCCTTAAGACTAAGGGTTCCATTACCATCTACCAAATCCAATGCCTGTGGGTTTATATCAATAACATAATTTGCATATGGCGCAGTAGTTGCATCATATGTGTATGACTTAGTCAACATTGTGCCTATACTAGGTGTTCCCACACCATTAGCAACTGTACTACCAAGTTCTTCCTCCTCAGTAGTTCCATCACTACTGTACAAATATGCATCAACCTGATTTGACATATTTGCCTGATTAATATTATTCTCCAACATATATCTCACTGTGTCATCATCTAATGCTACAGTATAGAAAAGCTCGAAATAATAACAATTGTACTGGTTATTTTTAATATACTCTGTAATATCAAATACTATTGTCTTTCCATCAGCTGATATTGATGATGTAATTAAGTTAGTTGCTGTTCCACTTACATTAATGGAACCATCAACCACTTTAAATCCAGCATCAATTGATACACCATCAGTTGTCTTAAGAGCAGGAGTATCATAAATGTATACCTTCTTACCTGCCATTACATCTTCGTATAACTGATTAGCTCCACTAACTTGTATTCCCCAAGTTGATGTCGTTCCATTTGAACCAGTATGCCATTTGTAAGGAACTATATTTACATCAGATTTTGTATATCTATATGTAGCTGTATCTGTTTCTGTGTTTTGATCTTCATCTGTAAGTGTAGCTGTATTCACAAAGTCCTTCTGTGTGATCTCATCATCCACTTCATATTCAGTCTCATATGTAATTACAATCTTATTTGACTTTCCTGATTCATAAGCAACATTACTAAATATAGCTGTAAATGTATCACCATTAACTGTCACATTATCACTTGTACTTATTGAATTATCATAAGTTACAGAATATGAACCGTCTACATATGTAAGACCTTCTCCAAATGTATCTGTAAACTGCATTCTTTCAGGTATAGTTTGTGACTCTGGTATTGTAATAACAGCCTGCCATGTTATTGTTTTACTTGCAACATCCACAGAAGCATACTTCTTAGTTAACCAATCTTCTTTAACATTTACAGTTGCTGTAGTAGTTTGATCAACTCCATAAGTTGGGTTAGTAACCTTAGCAGAGTTGGTGTACGCTTCATTAGCAAGACCAGCACTTGAATCCGTAATCTTTGTTCTATACTCTATGGTGAACTGACCAGAAGTAATTCCTGAATAGCTTAGGTACTCTGAGAATGTAATACCATTCTTTGTAAATTGATCTCCACTTTTACTTGAAACAACATTTCCAGCTGAGTCATAAACATTTACTAATCCATCAATTTTTACACCCTCTGGAAGAGTATCTGTTACAACTGTGTCCAAAATGGATATATTATCACCTGCATTTACAGTTATACACCAGAATATAGTGTTAGTATTTGCATCATAACTTCCCCATTTATTAATCCAGTTCTTATAACCTAATGCAAACGTATCGGAGGTTGCGCTTTTATCATTAGAGTTAGTTACTGTAGCTGTGTTGTACATAGCTCTATCGTTACTTGAATACCAGTAATTGTTTGCAAATGCCTCATTAGAAACCTTTGCAGTATATGTTACAGTATACTGCTGTCCCTTTACAGGATTAGCTATAGAGTAAGATATTGTACCATCACCATTATCCGTAGGTGTTACTGCAGTACCATCAAGCTTCATAGTATCTGCAACGTATGTTAAATATCCACCAAATATATCTGTAAGTGTAATTTGACTAGCATTACTATTATCAGTAAGTACTACCTGGAAATCCTGATAATATCCACCATCAGCACCAATATACACCTCTCCACTTCTTGATTTTGAAACAGATGGAAGTGTGTTTGGATCTGTAACCTGAACCTTAATGGTCTGAGAACCAATTGTGACTGATGACTGTCCATTTTCATCCTCTGCAAGACCAGATGTATCAATTACAGCATCTATATCCAAACCACCGGTAATATTACTCTGGGATAACAGTGTTGTATCTGTTATTGTCATATGAAGCATTCCAGATGCATCAATATTATATGTACCTACTGCAATACCATTTTGTAATACGGAACCAGTACTGTTTGAAATAACTATACCTGCAGCTCCCAGGTTATACTGAATGTCAGTATTAGACGTAATGGTATTACCTTCCGTATTGGCTACCGACCAATCCAACAACAATTTTACATTGTCGCCATTTTTAAGCACAGTGTCACTTGTAATATCTGTTTGTACACCGTTAACATATGTATATACTTGAATTGTTGTGTTGGTCAGCGTATATACATCGTCCTCTGCCACTGGATTATAGCCTGAACTCACCAATAGTGAGATAACCATAACCATAGATAGCATCCATGCAATTACTCTGTTACGTGTTTTTCTCATAAACTCATCCTCCGTTATAATTATTATCTATGATATCTATGTTTGGGTGCAAATTCCCAATATAATTTCATAATCAATAATATGTTAACATAATTTGTTGACAAAATAAACTGGATGTTTTTAGGATTTTGTCATATTTATGATTTTTTTTATATTTTTTCGCACTATTGTGTTTAGAAATCACATTATCAGCAAAAAAAAGACATCCCACATTAGTAGGATGTCCTCTAAATCACATAATATTAAGTAGATACTACTCTTCTACCTTAACTTCTACAACCTCATCTTCGTCATCGAAAAGATCATCATCGAAGTCATCATCATAATCATCAAAATCGTCAAGGTAATCTGGAGTAAGGTATTTGTATACTGCAACACAGATACCTACTATAATTGTAATAATACCAACGATAAGTGCTACAGATAAAAAGGCATTCTTAGCCTCTGCTACGCACTCGTCTTCCTTAACAACTGTCACTTCATCGTATTTCTTCATATCTGTTACCACCCTTTCTTAAAATATAACTAAATCCCATATATAACATATGCATAGGTTGATTATAACATAATGATTATTCTTTTTCTACTGTAAAGAAGAATTTTTTACAGTTTTTTCATTTTTACAAGAGATGCAAAAACCGTTTTTTCACCAACTCTTTCAAATTCAACCGTAAGTTCTTTATCATTATTGGTGCTTACCACATTCCTTACAACTCCTTTGCCAAACTTAAGATGTCTTACAACATCTCCAATATTATAATCATCAGATGCTCCCCCCATAGGAAATGCTTTTCCAAAACCAGGGTTAGCAGACGGATTACTTGATTTGTTATAGTAATTCACTGGCTTTGGTCTAGGTGTCGCCACACCTCTACCTCCCATAGCACTAGGAAGTGTACTTCCGAAACCTACGTTTTGCTTTCCTAAGCTTGTACCTGATGTTCCAGGTGATTTGTACCCCAACCTACCTGCCTTCTCAAGATAATGACTAGGGATTTCTCTTATAAATCTAGAATCTTCAGTGTAATTGGTATTACCATACATCATTCTAGTAATAGCAGCCGAGAGATGAAGTTTCTCCATAGCTCTAGTTATACCCACATAACAAAGTCTTCTCTCTTCTTCCACTGCGTCTGGATCATCTGAATCCATAGACATACCACTTGGAAAAAGTCTCTCCTCCATACCAGCTATAAATACATATGGAAATTCCAAACCTTTGGCACTATGAAGAGTCATAAGCGTAACCTTAGCAGTAGGATTATCCAAATCCTCTTCTTCATCCACATCAGCAACAAGAGCAATCTCTTCCAAAAGTTCAGTAAGATTAGGATACTCTGCGTTCTCCTCGTAATTCACTATCTTAGTCTTAAGCTCCTCTAAGTTTTCCATACGAGCCCTAGCTTCATCAGTTCCTTCTGCACGTAGAGCTTCAAAATAACCTGTCTTATCCAAAATTTCTTCATAGAGTTCAACCAAGGTATATTCTTCTGGATTTAGCATAGATTTAAAACCTTCTATAAGATCTGTAAACCTTCCTATCTTCTCTACATTTCTTGACATACCAGGTATTTCCTCTATATCAATAAGTGCATCATATAAATCAATATCATTAGCCATGGCAAATGTACTAATCTTGTCTACAGTAGCATCACCTATACCACGCTTAGGTACATTAATTATTCTCTTAACAGACTGATCATCACTGGAATTAACCAGAATCTTTAAATAGCAAATTATATCTTTAATTTCCTTACGAGCATAGAAGTTTTGTCCACCATACACCTTGTATGGAATATTCTCATATATAAGCTGTTCTTCGAGAGCACGTGACTGGGCGTTAGTTCTATAAAGTATAGCTATACTATCAAGGCTTCTACCACTATTCTTGATAGTTTTAATCTTAGATGCTATTCCTCTACCCTCGTCCTTCTCGTTGTCATATCTAGTAAATGTTATCTTTTCTCCATCTTCCTTCTCGGTCCAGAGAGTCTTGTCCTTACGTCCTACGTTGTTTGCTATAACTGCATTTGCTGCATTAAGAATATTTGCAGTAGAACGATAATTCTGTTCCAGCTTAACAACCTTGGCATCCTTATACTCGTTCTCAAAGTTAAGAATATTATAGATGTTAGCACCTCTAAATTTATAGATACTCTGGTCGTCATCACCTACTACACATAGATTTCTATGTTTTGCAGCAAGCATCTTAACAAGTATAAACTGAGTATGATTAGTATCCTGATACTCATCAACCATTATATACTGAAATCTATCCTGATACTGAGCCAACACATCCGGATTGGTCTCAAACAAAAATATAGTCTGATATATAAGATCGTCGAAATCAAGGGCATTATTGCTTTTAAGACGCTTTTGATATTCTCTATAAACCTTAGCAATCTGTTGATCTCTAAAGCTTGTAGCATTCTCCCTCTCATAATCATCAGGAGACATGTACTTTTCCTTAGCATTAGATATTGCGCTAAGCATAGCCTTCTCTGGATACATCTTAGGATCTATATTAAGGAATTTTAGGACCTCTTTGATTACTACCTTCTGCTCATCAGTATCATATATAGTAAAGTCCTTTGTACCACCTATCTTATCTATATGCTTTCTTAAGATTCTTACACACATAGAGTGAAAGGTACTAACCCAAATATACTCCGCACCATAGCTCACTAAATTATCTACTCTTTCACGCATCTCTTTGGCAGCCTTGTTAGTAAAGGTTATGGCTAAAATATTATAAGGATTAACCCCTAACTCGTCTATGAGATACGCAATCTTGTGGGTGATAACTCTGGTTTTACCAGAACCTGCACCCGCTAAAATAAGTAAAGGCCCGTCGGTATAACAACAGGCCTCTAACTGTTTATCATTTAATCCTGGCAAATTACTGAAGTCCCATCTTAGCCTTGAGAGCCTCTAATTCGCTCTGTACTGATGCGTCAGGAGCTGCGTCGTACTTAGCTGCCAATGAATCAACGCTGCTGTCTGCCTCAGTTAAGTTAAGCTCTGACATAGCATTAGCCTGATCTAACATGCTGTTTGCCTTAGCTTCCATTCTCTCAAATGCACTGATGCTGCTTGAAGAATCTGTAATAGTTGAGTTAAGCTCATTAAGTCTCTGCTGAGTCTTAGCAACCTTAATCTTAGCCTTGATAGCATCTCTTCTAGAGTTAAGCTCGTTGATATCGTTAACAAGCTTATCATGCATCTGTCTCATCTTCATAGCGTTAGCTGCTGCCACATCATAAGTCTGCTGAAGACTTGTCTGCTTAGCAGTAAGCTGGTTCTTCTGAGTTAAGAACTTCATAGCATCTGCTTCGTTACCTGCAAGAAGAGCCTTCTCAGCGTAAGCCTGCATCTTAGCAATCTCGCTGTTGCACTCATCTAACTCTCTCTTACATCTGTTCTCATCTGCCATAACAGCTGCAGTTTCCTTCTTAACCTCTGCTAAATCCTTAGTAAGATTACGCATAGTCTGGTCAATCATCTTCTCTGGATCCTCAGCCTTATCAAGAAGAGCATTGATGTTTGCTGCCATAATGTCCTTAAATCTACTAATAATTCCCATGTATAAAATACCTCCTTATGTATATACAAAATCATAGAAACATTATACCTTAATATGTGTTTTAAAGCAACCAAAAATATGCCGAATATTATCTACGATATATAATTGTCATACCATCATTTGTTGGATTATTCCGACATATCAAAGTGTTATTCCAAGCAGTATCACTACTGTATTATTTCTTTGATAACCTTCTCCACCTGACAATCCATAGCCTCATCTAGGGTATATGCGTTAATAAGTCTTTCCTTAGCCGACTCTATAACATCCTCACTATTTGCGTGAATGTAAGCAAATATTTCATCTGCTTCAACATAATCACCTATATGCTTAACTATATCTATACCTACAGCTAAGTCTATCTCGCTTTCCTTAGTAGCTCTACCACCGCCAAGCATAAGACTAACTATACCAACCTCACTGTTCTTACAGCCTGTTATGTATCCAGCCTTACCAAATGTAACTGGAACAATATACTTTGCCTTAGGAAGAAGCTCCGGATTCTTAATAACTTCTTCATTACCGCCCTGAGCCTTAGCAAACTCACACATTTTAGCAAGGGCACTTCCATCAGCGATTACAGCCTCACATTTTGCCTTTGCCTCCTCAAAGTTTGTAACCTTTCCTGCACCCATAAGCATATAAGCCGCCAAGGTAATAGATACCTCATATAATCTCTTGTCCGGCATCTTACCCTGAAGCACCTCTATAGCCTCGTACACTTCAAGTGCATTTCCCACCTTTCGTCCTAGAGGCTCATTCATATCAGTTATAACAGCGTAGGTCTTTCTACCAGCCATATTTCCTATATCAACCATAGCGCGAGCCAGGGCTTTAGCCTCAGGAAGAGTCTTCATAAAAGCGCCTGAACCACATTTTACATCAAGAACAATTACATCCGCCCCTGCTGCAAGCTTCTTGCTCATAATACTTGAAGCTATAAGTGGCAAGCTATCCACTGTTGCAGTAACATCACGAAGTGCATATATCTTCTTATCTGCAGGAGCTAAGTTTCCTGTCTGGCTGACTACTGCGATTTTCAAATTATTAACATTATCAAAAAATTGCTGCTGGGAAAGTGCCACATTAAAGCCCTCTATACTTTCCAGCTTGTCTATGGTTCCACCTGTATGTCCCAAGCCTCTACCACTCATCTTAGCAGTAGGCACTCCAAGAGCAGCCAAAATTGGCGCTATAATAAGAGTGGTCTTATCTCCCACACCACCTGTGGAATGCTTATCAACCTTAACTCCCTGTATAGCTGATAAATCAAGCATATCTCCACTGTGAGCCATAGCAAGAGTTAAATCCACTGTCTCCTTGGCTGTCATGCCCTTGTAATACACTGCCATAAGCCAGGCCGACATCTGATAATCTGGGATATCGCCGTTAGTATAGCCATTAATTATATATTCTATTTCTTCCTTGGTGTGTGTTCCACCGTCACGCTTTTTAATAATTAAATCGTACATTCTCATAGGGGTACCTCCTTGAATTATATAACTGATAATATTATACCAAAAAATCGCCGCAGGCTCTAGGGTCTACAGCGATTTCTTTTGGGCGGTTTACACCTTTATTATCATTTACTTTAATTATCTCTTACTTTCTTAATATATTCCAAAGCTTTTACTTCGCTTAGATTATATGTTTCCATTAGTTTGGATTTAATTATCTCATCAGAAAAATTAATGCCACTCATAATAGATACAGCACCTAGTATACCTTCTTCTTTACCAATCTTAATTCCATCCTCAAGCAGTGCCTGCGCATGTAACTTTTCATCATATTCATAAATACTCATACGCACTACCTCCGCCTTATTCTTTCTCAAAAAATCTGCTAAAATTCCTTCTTCTATACACTCGTCTACCGCCCTGTTAACCGCTTGTTCTATTGGCATTGCCTTCTGATATTTTCTAACCCGCTCAACATAAAGCATATATTCCTTTAGAACCTGGCACTTTTCCATTAAATCTTTATTGTAACCAGCATTTATATTTATTTGAGTAACAATTAACTCTAAGTTTGGTTCTTCTCCCTTATGTACATACAGGTCTGACAGCTTGTATGTCTTTATGGCAGGCTGATTCTGTTCTCCGTTATAAAAAACTATGAACCTAGGGTTAGGAAGCTCTATAGGATTCGATGAATAAATATCCTTATCCGAATAAAAATTCGCAAACGTATCCGCAATATAATCCAAATCTCTAAGTGGCATATTAGGATTTACTGTAGACTGATGCTCGTACAGTTCAAGCCTCATATCCACCATACACGAAACGTCATTCTTAACTGACATATAAACTGCATTTTCTAATGTGGTAATTTTGAGTAGAGATGTATCGGCATAATTTGTATCGTTGATTGCATTATACAACATCAGTAACATATTCTCGTCTGAAAACAACATACGAAATACATTATCCTTGTGATTTCTCTTTACTCGTTTTCTCCTTGAAACCACCGTATTCTTCTTTTTACTTTTCTTCATAGGCAAATATCTCCTTTTAAAACTATAATTTAGCAAAAAGGTAGCTATGTCGCCTAAACCATATCTCCTCTTTGCTTTAAATGGATTCTTTAAAGCATTGAAGTTCTATGATTCTAAGAAATTAAGATGTGGCCAGTGCTATACCACACAAAGAATTCGAATTTAATGCTTTGCAATATAATAACATATACGAATTATTATTGCAATAACAAACTTTGTTTCTGGATTATTACTCATCCTACGACTCATACAGATACATATCAATATCTATTTCTGTTCTAGTTGCGTGACAGAAATCTATTATATCAAGCGTAGGTGATAGACATGGTGTAATTTCATCTACATAGATATTTGGTACAACCTCTAGACAAAACTTCACATCATTCTCTTTATATATCTTATTGAGTATTTCAATTTTATCTAGGAGTATAGAAATGGTCTTTCGCATTTGATTAGCAACATCAACATCATATTCATCGCACCTTCCTATTTGCCAAAGTGCAAAATCATACTTTGTACCATTAGAACGAGCATCCCCTATTCTCCATACTTTTTCAGGCTTTAGAGTTAGTAACTCCGATACATAATCTGGATCAAAATCACCAACGATATTGAAATATGTATAGCAGCTATTTTGATTATTCATATCTTTTTCCATGTCAATCCCTTTTCTTTACACAGTCTTTATATCTGTAATTCTTACAATATCTCCTACCTGTTCAAATGTAATCATTAAATCCTGTGCAAAATGTGCCACTAATGTGTTACCTGAACAATCATATGACGTACCATTCCACATCAGTAAGCTCTCCACAAATATCTTATGGTCCAACTCAAACTGCTGAATACATTCCATAGTAGTAGAAATAAATCGTTGCATATCTATAGGTGCAAATACCTCCTGAGGCAATCCTGAAACCGCCATCATAATAGCTCCGCCATCATGTGGCTCACGGTAGTAGCAATATTTTCCCTTGGATACACCACATGCCACAATGGCAAGAGTATGTCCATAAATCTCATCGGACAATGGGAAGGTCTTGTTTGTAAGTGGTTCTAGATTAAAGCTTTGTCCAACTTCGTATACCTCGTGCGCTAGTTTTATTATAGATTCATCAAAGCCATTAATATTATTCCATCCCCACATCCAAGTATCACTGTGACTTGATTCGCTACCGATAAACTGCACAGGATATGCATCATTACCAAAGGTTAAGGTACCTTTACTAAAGTCCACAAACCAATTTCTATCCTTTACCACAAGCTCCGCCATTGCATCCTGTGTCACTACTGATTGTCCCAGGCAGGCAGAAAACACCTGTTTCCAGTTGCTTTTGTCCATAGGATAGTCTGTGTCAAAGATAGATTTTCTCTCTACTCCTGATACGATAACCTTTTCTTCTTTTTTCTTAAATAAATCCTTTAGTCCCATATTGTTCCTCCGTAGGTTTAAATATCTTTTACCCTTTTAGAATCCTCCTTATCTATCTCCTTAAATTTAACCCGTTGGTTCAAATGATAATCCTTGTATCAATTCCTTCAATGAATTAGCAAATGGTTCTTCTGCGGGTTTTCCATCATTATCAAAATCCTCTTCAAAAATTCTGCCTGTACTTAGCTCGTACAAGATATACGAACCTGAGTAGCCCTTCCAACCGATAGGTAAATAGTGAATAATATCACCATCATAAACTTCACGCCAGTTTACTGCCAAATCAATGATTCCGTCTTTCTGCTTCATAATATCATCATCATTTTCTGTCTTATGCTTATGACATGAAAACAAAATAATACACTCATTAACTTTGTAAAATCCATATATGTAGGGATGCCAGAACAGATTAATCAAATCTCCTATATCCTTGGGGAGTTTATATCCAAACATATTCTCGAATATTTTGAAATCTGTTAATGTATTTCTTCTAGTAAAATACTCTCCATTTTCACATTGTCTTTTAATATATGGATGCATACTTTCAAAGTCAGTTAAGCTAAGATAATTTGGATTATTTTTGGCTTTAACTGCATAATTCAAAATAGCTTCTTGCATAACATTCTCCTTCATAAGTCACAATTTGTTCTCTAAACTTACAGACGCCTCCAAAAACTCATTATTTTATGCTTATCTTATCTAGCACCATCCATCCAAGCACCATATGCCTGACTTTCAATATACATAATGTCTAGCTTTTCATATTCCTCCATGGTATCGCACAGTCCCCTATCGTAATATTTACTCAGCTTCATTATCTCATCCATTGGATAATAATCTGTGTTAATGCGAATTTTCTGTCTAGTTTCTTTGGGATTATAATAAATAACATATCTCGTATCACAATAATCTCGTGCTGTTGTCTTACCTTCAGTAATAATGTTGTCTAATTGAATTTTAATATAATCTTCCATATTACACCGCCTTAATTAACCCTCCTCGGGCCATTCCCAATCAGTCCTTCGACCAATATAATCATTGGGCATGCCCTCATACTTATCTAGTGGTAGCTTCTCACCCTCTACTGTAATCTCCATACTTTTACAGCATCTCAACCATTCAAGCTCTTCCAATGTGTCATATATTCCCGAATGATACGCATCTATAATTAACTCTGACAAATTATCACGCTCACTATCATCAAGCTTTTTTAATATATCATTGATGCCCATTTTCTCTACATCATCTCCTGGTATCTTACCTTTTTTTACGCCTCTGGCATCAGCACAGTCCCTTGACATATTAACAAGTCTATCTATTATTTCCTTGTACATTTCAGTTGCTTTATCCATATACAATCCTCCAATACTTTCTACTCTTCAATCGGGCGAAACAGCCATTCCAATTCATAACCTTCCCTACTAATCTGCCTTTTGATTTCATCTAAAAATTTAATTGTCTCTTCTACTGGCTCATAGCAAAATATCACTTTTATATTGGGAATTTTCCCGTATTTCTTTTGCATTTTCCTTCAAATAGTAATATTCACTCTCATCCGCCAAGTCTAAGTATTTTTCAAGCTCAGTTGAATGAATGATATATAGCACATGAAGTACCATTATTTTCTGATATTCAGATGCATAAGCGTTATCCTTATATTTGTCCCTGTGCCAAAATTCTATTGCGTACTCTTCAGCTTTATCTGGATAGATATATGCTAAGGATTTTAGCGCAAGACGTTGCGTATACTCATCATCAACCTTCAAGAAATCAAATATTAAATCTTTTATATCGTCCTTACCATTATAATCCTTCAAACTCTCAGCAAATTGCCATTTTGCATTTATGTAATCTGTTGACAGCACTTTCCTGCACAGCAACCCATACCACTCTAGATATTTTAATAGCACTTCTACAATACGACTACATTCATTATCCCTTGCGATCCCAAATAAAATATCATCAACCATTTGTTCCGTAGCTTCATCACATGATGTGGTCTCTATTATTTCAAAGATAACATTACACATATCATCAAACTCAACAAAGTCAAATTCCCATTCTCCATTGTCATGCCGCTCGCTCCAGTTAGGGTAAGCTTTATTTGCTCGTTTTATAAATCTAGAGACTGCTTTATGTAATTTTCTTTCATAGTTCGCGGACATAATTTACCTCTTCATCCAACCATAGTTTTCCTCTAATCAACGTAGTACTCTGCCTTAAATGCAGCATTACACTCCGCTATCTCCTTGGTTCCATTGATGTAATCTGCATACATGTCCCACAAATCAATATCACACCCATCCATCACTTCATCTTCCGGGATCCATGATTTTATGAGGGCAATTCTCTCTTCCTTTGTAGTTTCAGAAATTAAGTATTTGTTATCCTTCATATGTTTATCTCCCAACATTTTCAAATTGATTAAATCTCTTCTACTTCTATGCCGCACATTTTAAAGATATCCATCTCACTCCAATTTTCCTGTGGCATAACTTCCATTTTTTTAGATTTTTGAACTGTCTGATTTCTTCTTCGCTTACATTTTTTATATCAAAATAGTCATCCTCACCATCCCAAAACGGAATAATCTGACCATAAATTTCATTTCCACCATCCACGATAAGCTCAGTCACCTCATCTGCTAGCACAGCCGGAATCTGCAAATCCCTAAACCACTTTTCAGCCTCAGGTATTGGGTCATAACCTTCCTCATCAACATCAATAATTCTATCCTCGTATGCTTCAGCAAAATCATAAATATCAAATCTCGGAGCAAGTAATTCTCTGTCATACATAAGATATTGAATTATGGCCAACTTAAAGCCAAAGCTTTCAAACTTAAGCGTAGGTTCTGATGTTTCTTTCATTGTATAAATGTTGTCTTTATTCATTTTCTACCTCCATAGTTAAATATTTTTCAATCCAATTTAAAACAGTTTCGTCATTTATTTCAATAGGGTACATTACAGATATTCCAAAACAGCTATCCCATTGATAAATCAAACCAAGTCCATCACCATGTATTAAATAACGAATATCTCCAATATCTTCTATAGTTCCACCAATGTCATCACTAATCCTTTTTAATAAACATATAAAAGAGTCTGGTTCCTCACAATCAAAGTCACTATCACTTGATAGCGATATCCAGTGTTCATTTTTGTTGATATTTGTAATTCTATATTTATAATTCATTTCTCTTCTCCTGAAAGAAATTCATATATTTCTTTTATCACTAACTCCGAAGAATCTGTATCCATTCCTGGCATTTGCATAATATATGTCCCTGACCAATTATCCCAGCTTACTATAATTCCCTCTTCTTTTATTACATTTCCAAATTTTTGTTGAATGCGGTTTCTAACCATTTCAATATCATCGGAAGATTCTAAGCTATAGTTTTCGCAAGATAATTTACCATTGCTTATTCTATGAAGTTCCCAACCATTCTCGCTCTTATCTATTAACATATTAAATCTCCCCACGTTCTAACACTTCTCATTTTTATAACTATATAACATTTTTGTTTAAACCTTCTTTATTGCATATTAAAATAATTATCCAGGATTTCCTTTATATATGATTGCGTCACAGGGACTTCCGAATCTAATGGCGGATATTCCAGATTTATTTTCTTATCTTCAGATATGATATGTATTCTTAGATTACCTTTTTCATTCACCTTTACATACCAGTAGAATATCTTCCCTATATATTCAACTTTCCTTTTGCCTCTCTTTGAAACCATCTCTACCAACCCCAAATTTTCGATATACATTCAATTTCATACCAAATTATTAGTTATTTACTATGATTATATATCCTGTTTATCCATAGTATTACTCTCTTTCACTACTCAGAAAGTAACCTTCTAAGCAATGCATCCCGATTATTGATAAACATTTCTGTGACTTTATAACTCTCAGTCTCTTCGTATTCGAGGTTATGCACCACACCATCATCAAAGGAAATAATCTGCGCATCTGGTAATCCTAACAAAATCGGAGAATGAGTGACAATAATAAATTGTGCACCCAGCTTTGCACAGGAATGTATTTCCATAAGCAATGTTAGCTGTCTTTGTGGAGATAAAGCTGCTTCAGGCTCATCAAACAAATATAAGCCATTAGGTTTTAACTGACTCTGAGCAAGTGCTAGAAAGCTCTCACCATGTGATCTTTCGTGATACTTTTCAGATGGATGTGCTATATCGGAATATTCTTCCTCCTTAGTTGCCACATTATAAAAGCTTTCTGCTCTAAGAAAATATCCCCACTGAGCCTTGCGAACCCCTTTTGATAATCTTATAGCCTCGTGCAACTTGGAATGCGAATCATATGTAGAGAAAGTATAATTCTTTGTTCCTCCCTCTGGATTGAAACCATATGCTACCGCAAGTGCTTCTAGCATAGTTGATTTCCCACTGCCGTTTTCACCAACTAAAAATGTAACTGGCTTTTCAAATACCAACTCATCCAGCTTAGTAATTGATTCAATTTTACGCAAATAACTGTCTTGTTCTATTTTATCCCAATCTATAGTAAGACGCTGTATAAACTGTTGGTTCATATAATCACTCCCAAAGTGCATCAATTCAATATCACTTATATAATTCATTCTTATCTTCACTATATACTTCTTTTAAAACAAACTCATCAAAAGTATTAAGTATAAATTCTTCAAAAGTATTTATACTTATAGTTTTTTCGAATCCATCTTTATCCATATAATTAATTTGTTTCCCTGCCCCAACCTGCAAATATATCATGCGAAGAGTTTTTATTAATGATATCATCGAAGGTGCAGTGCCATATTCATATGCATCAATCAAAGCTAAAACATTGTTGTAGGAAAGCGTATTCCCAGCAATTAAATTTTTCTCTGTTTCAGATATAGTTCTTCCTAAAGTATTATCCATAATTCTCCTTCATATTAAATCTTATCTTTCCTCATAATTTCATAAATCATCTCTTCGCCATCACCGATATCATGCTTTCTATGCTCCACAGTATGATACCCTCTGTGTTCATAAAATATAGTAGCTGGCAGGGATGCATCCAAATCGCAGTAATCATATTCTTTGAATATCGCCTCTTCCAAATGATCCATAATCAACGAACCAAAACCTTGTCCTTCATATTCCGGTAACACATACATCCTTGTTATATGATTATCTGTACGGCTTCCTGTACCTACTATCTTACCGTCTACCTCTAAAACATCTATCCTACCGTCCACAATATCTTTCTTGATATTATCAATGCTATGTAATCTTCCAAAGAAATCAACCACTGCTTGAGTGTAATAATGTGGATATATTTGCGCTTTGGTATCCTGAACAATGTCACACACAAGCTGTGCTTCTTCTATTGTTGCTTTTCTGTATTCCATATAAACCTCCGTAGGACTGAAAATTGTGGTTTATTTACTAAACTCCCCTGTAACCTCACCTTTTTGCAAAATATGTCTTTCTGCCTTTTTCAAAAAAGATTTTTTCATCACATTCGCAGACATATCCATTTCACAATCCAAAGCATACATTGTAAACCTGTATAAATGCTTCTTTCCTTTTGGTGGCTTAGGTCCTGCATATCGATGCCAGCCATAGGCTACTCCCTGCTTTGCATTTTCATATGAATCCACATTTTTACCTGCCGGAATCCCTTTTCTTATTATATTTGTTGCCGGTATATTCCATATAACCCAATGTGTGAAACCTTTTATCGGATGGCTTAAATCTTCCAATGTGATTGCTATGGTTTTGGCACTTGAGGATAAATTTTCTATAACAAACTCAGGAGATATATCGTTACCATACCCTGTATATTCAAGAAGAATTTTTCCTTCGGCATCAATTCCACTACATTTAAATTTTAGTATATCATCTCCCAATTTAATAGCCTCCTCATTTATCAAACATCAGCTTATAAGTTTCACTTTGTATTCCATAAATCATATCCTTATCTTTTCCACTACCTCATTCACTTCTATACGGATTCTCACCATAATCCAATTCATGAATGCTCTTGTTTCGATAATATACATCTTCCCTAACTGTAAACTTCATTTTATCCCAGAATCCATTTCCCAGTTCATTCTTCTTAAATGCTAACAATGCTACTTTGTGGATTCCCTCTTTCTCCAAGGCATCCATTGCTCTGTCCACCAAGGAAGAAGCAATTCCATACCTTCTATAATCTGGCAACACTGCAAGGTGTTGTATAAATCCTCTTCTGCCATCGTGACCTGCCAATATGGCTCCGACTATTTTTCCCTCAGCCAATGCAA
>SVEI01000040.1 GCA_015057445.1 Lachnospiraceae bacterium
TCTGTAGTAACTGTTTCCTTAATTGAACCATCTGGATTCTTGATTACAACAGTTGCTCCTGGAATTGGTTCTCCTGTGTTCTTATCTGTAATAACTACCTCGATTTTACCCTTCTCTGGCGTTGGAGGCGTTACTGGTGTCTCCTTTATTACAAATGTTATTGTTACAAGACTCTCGTCCACAATCTTCTTTTCCTGTGGATTTGTTGTCACAAGCTCATAGCCTGTTGGAATTGTTGACTCATCAACTGTCGCTGTATAAGTCTTGTCTATTGTAAGCTCGTCACATACATCTGTTGTTCCATCTGTTCCTGTTGAACCTGTTGTGAGCTTTTCTACTGCTGTTGCTCCATCTTTAATATCAACAACTACATCGTCTATAGGATTTCCATCTTCGTCCTCTACAACTACAACAAGCTTTCCTGTTGGCGTTGGTGTTGGTGGAGTTACTGGTGTCTCCTTTATTACAAATGTTATTGTTACAAGACTCTCGTCCACAATCTTCTTTTCCTGTGGATTTGTTGTCACAAGCTCATAGCCTGTTGGAATTGTTGACTCATCAACTGTCGCTGTATAAGTCTTGTCTATTGTAAGATCGTCACATACATCTGTTGTTCCATCTGTTCCTGTTGAACCTGTTGTAAGCTTCTCTACTGCTGTTGCTCCATCTTTAATATCAACAACTACACCGTCTATAGGATTTCCATCTTCATCCTCTACAACTACAACAAGTTTTCCTGTTGGCGTTGGTGTTGGGGTCTTTTCCTTTACTACGAATGTTAATGTAACTACATCCTCGCCCTCGATTTTCTTCTCCTGTGGATTTGTAGTCACAAGCTCATAGTCACTTGGAATTGTACTTTCTGTAATTGTTGCTGTATATGTATCGCCTATTACAAGGTGCTCTACAGCATCTGAATATCCATCTGTTCCTGTAGTAAGATTTCCACCAGTTACCGCTGCACCGTCATTGGTGATAACAGCTTCTACACCACTAACTGGATTATTATTCTCATCTACTACCTGAACCTTTAATGCGCCTTCTTTTTTAACTAAGTAATATGTAACTACTGTTGTTTCATTTTCCTTGACAACTATAGAAGACTGAGTCTTGCTATCACCAGAATCAAGCTTATATCCATCTGGAATTCCAATTAATTCTGTCTCATAAGTAGTGGTTGTAGGAAGGCTTCCTACAACCTCTGTCTCTCCAGCATCATCTGTTACAACTGTAACCTCTTTTATAACATGTCCCACCGAATCATTTACAGATACAATGGCATTCTGTATAGGATTTGTAGTTCCCTTTTCAAATACCTTTACCTGAATAGATCCCTTAGGAGTAGTGTCTTGCTTCTTTGATAATTCAAATATAACTACATTAGGATTTGTTCCATCCACAGTTACATCCTTACTACTAGGAGTAATATATCCTTCAGGTACGCTTGGAATAGATACGACAAAGTCATCTGCATCTGTACCTGTTATGGTAATTTTCTCAGTATGAGTTGAACCAAAATCATCTGTTACAAATGGTGTTCCACCCGAAATATCATCACCATTTATATCTGTTATAAGAACTGTAATATCCTCTAAATAGCTACCTGTGTCAGCATCCTTAACTATAACCTTAATATATCCTGTCTCAGGTTCTTCAGGTGCAGTTGTATCCTCTTTTACTGTAAAGTAAATCTTGTGTAAATCTGTAGAATCTATAGCTTCTGTTGCTTTATCTATTGGCTTATCATCTGCATCAGTTGAAAGTATATATCCATAAGGAATTTCCTTAACTATAGCTGTAAATTCCTTACCAACTGGAATCTCACCTATAACAACTGTCTTTCCAGTTGCATCAGTTACAACCTTAGCAACAGGGTCACCATCCTCGTCACCCTTGTCATAAATGTAAATCTCTACTTCGCCAACTGGATTTCCACTTGTTTCCTCAGTAACGATAACCTGGAGTGAACCATAGCTATCTGGGTAAGTCTTAAGAGTTCCACCAAAATCCCATCTATGTGTCTGACCACCGCCTAAGTGAACCTCTCTACCAATAAAGTTACCATCCTGGTTAGAGCTTGCACACCAAATTGCAGCATCTGGTGCTAAAATAGTTCCCTTGAACTCCGAACATGTTCTAAGAGTTCCTGTGTAGTTTACAACATGTCCATTTTCATCTCTACCATAGAAATTCCAAAGTACATTACCATGTCCTGTATAATCTCCCTTATCCTCTCCTGTACCGAAGGATACCCCATCCTCCTTGAAAAGAACCTGAGTAAAAGGAAGTGTATAATCTGTCAATGTACCTAAATCCACATTAATAACAATAGCCTGATTATTTGTGAAGTCAGTATTGTCAACGATAAACGCTCTATTCATCAAATCATTAGGTGTTACATTAATATATGCTGTTCCTGATACACTACCAAGATCAACAACGTTCTCATTAATGCTTACACCTGCTGTAGTTGATTCGTGCGCTAAATTATGTGATAACTTAGAAAGTTTCTCGAACTCTTTGTCAAAGTTTATAAATCTCTCATTATCAGCAGAGCCAGCCTCTGTAAATACTCTAAATGTACCATCGGCCTGCTTTGATGTCTCAATCTTTTTTACATTTGCAGTATCATCTGCACTAGACTCATATGTGTCTATATATACTTCATTACCTTCCTTGCTATACACATGAGTCTCATCGCCAAATACAACCTGCGTATTAGGTCCAAAATTTATTACGCTATTCTCGTCAAGCTTTCTAATGTAGCTCACCTCTGGTAACTGAGTATCATACACAGTATTAGAACCACTATTAGACTGCTGATACAAGAACTTTGTAGCTATATTACCATTACAGTGAGTCTGTATACTAGCTGAATCCTCTGCAAATACATGGAATTTTGTAGCTGCAAAAAGTGGATCACTAGATGGATATGTATATATTCCACTAGGATATGGAACTGTTCCACCATCCAATACAATTTCTGATGGACTTCTGTCATAGTCAGTTAGACCATCTGGGGCTGCAAAAGCTGTGTTAAGGCCGGTAACACAAAGGGCGGCGGCCATTACGCCTGCAGCGAATTTTTTCAGTAGTTTTCGTTTCTTCATAAATCTTCTCCTTCTCATCTTCCTTGAAAAATGTAATCCTACAATCATCCTTGATTGTATTAAATCTTTTCTTTCTTACCATTCTGAGTAGCAATCGAAACTACTCCACACTAAATAGTTATCTCTGATTGTAGCATCTTGGTTCACATAATTCAACCTTTCATTTCCACTGAAATCGTTTTCATATTTGTTTTCGTTTAAATGTACCAACTAGCTTTGTACAATTTTACCTATTTTTCGTACATAAAAAGCGTCAGTTATCATTATTTTTTGACAACTGACGCTTTTTTACCGCTCTCTTAAAGGATATTTTTTTAGGTATTTCTTCAATATCCACTTCTCTGGAATACGTTTTAATACAATTTGAATCTCTTCATGTTTGGCAATTGGCTGAACCAATATACTTCTAATTCCCGCATTATTAGCTCCCCAAATATCTGTAAATATCTGATCACCAACAAAAAAAGTCTCCTCTTTAGCTGTACCCATAAGCTCCATAGCGCTTTTATATCCCTTTGCCAATGGTTTACCAGCCTTAAAGATATACTGGCAATCAACGGCATCATTAAATTGCTTAACTCTTTCTTCTCCATTATTTGACAAGAAGCACACCTTATATCCGATAGATTTTAATCTTGCAATAAGTTCCTTGGCCCTATCATCCGCAGGAGCATCATGTTCTACCAATGTATTATCTACATCGAATATAACTCCCCTATAACCCATATTATATAATTTTTCAAAGTCTATCACATACGTAGATGTGAAATAATCTGTTGGATAAAATCTATTTCTCATATTTCCCTTTCCTTGCCTACTTTAGGTAATCATCTGCCTCATTCGTCGCAATAAGCAACGGCATACTCCATGATTTTACAAATTAGCCTACTGATGGAAGAAATCATAGATATACCTTGCTGTACTTTCTGGAATGCCATCCACCTGAGCAAGTTCCTCTAGCGAAGCATTCTTAATATTTTCTACATCCTTAAAATGTTTTATTAGAAACTTCCTCCTTGCCGGGCCAACTCCTGGAATTTCATCTAGCACGGAATGCACCTGATTCTTACTTCTTAGTTGTCGATGGTACTCTATAGCAAAGCGGTGAGCCTCATCCTGAAGGGCTGTAATCATAAGAATAGCTTCGCTACCTTTTTCAAATTCAACCTCAACATTATTGTAATACAATCCTCTTGTTCTATGATTGTCATCCTTGACCATACCGCAAACTGGAATATCTAAACCCAAACTATCTAGTACCTTCAGAGCCACATTCACCTGACCCTTACCACCATCCATCATAATAACGTCTGGAAGGACATCCATCTTATTATCAGTAAAACGTCTGGACAGAACTTCCTTCATAGAGGCATAATCATCCATTCCAACAACTGTATTAATCCTAAACTTTCTATATGCTTTCTTCTTAGGTCGTCCGTCTTCAAATACTACCATAGATGCAACCCCAAGGCAACCTGATATATTTGATATATCAAAGGCTTCCATCCTCTTTGCACTTTCAATACCAAGCAAATTGGCAATTTCCTTTGTGGCTCCTACAGTTCTCTTTTCTTGGCGTTTAATTCGTTCTATATCTTGATTCAATATAAGCTTAGCATTATCCTTGGCTAGCACAAGGAGCTTTTTCTTATCGCCTTTTTGCGGTACTAATATTTTGACCTGGCTACCTCTACGCTGAGATAAATAGTCTTCTAAAATCCCCTTATCCACAGGTTCTTGTTCCACAAGTACTTCCTTAGGAAGGTAAGGTATTCCAGAGTAATATTGTTTAACAAATGCACCTAGTATATCCTTCGGTTCTTCTGTCCCATTTCCATTCATATGATAGTGTTCTCTGCCTAAAAGTTTTCCTTCTCTAACGAAAAACACGGTCACCACTATATCACTTGCATCACTAGCATAAGCAATAACATCTCTATCATCACCATTTGTTTTACTTATTTGTTGTTTTTCAACAATGTGCTTAACACTTTCAATTAGATCTCTCTTCTCAGCGGCTTTTTCAAACTCCATATTTTGAGCCAGTTCTTTCATCTCAAGAGTTAATGCCGACAAAACATCCTTGTAATTACCATTTAAGAAGCCAACTGCCATATCCACATTTTTTCTATATTCATCTTTTGAAATATGTCCATTACACGGAGCATTGCACTGTCCAATCTGATGATATAAACAAGGTCTATCCTTCCCCATTTCCTTCGGAAGTCTCTTGCTACAGGTTCTCAAATGATACAGTTTATTTAACAAGTCAATCATGTCTTTGACTGCTTTTCCGTTGGTAAATGGTCCAAAGTATTTGGATTTGTCTCTCTTCATGCTATGACTATATAACAGTCTTGGATAATCTTCTTCCAGGGTAACTCTAATATATGGATATCCCTTATCATCTGTCATAAGAGTATTATATTTAGGCCTATATTCTTTAATCAAATTACACTCTAAAACCAACGCTTCCATATCCGAAGCAGTTACAATGTATTCAAAATACGCAATCTGCTCCACCATCTTTGCTATCTTCCTAGAGTTGTTATGTCCATGGCCAGTCTGAAAATACTGTCTAACCCTATTGTGCAGATTAATAGCTTTTCCCACATAAAGTATCTCATCACGCTTATCATGCATGATGTATACTCCTGGTGAATTAGGAAGCTTTTTTAATTCTTCTTCGATATTAAATATTTTTTCCTGATCCATGGTTTACTCCTATTAATTCTTTTGAACCATAACGGCACATTGCTCGCGTACAACGAAGGAAAGGGAGTATCATTACGATACCCCCAATTATGATAAAGGTTTTTTGTGATCTTATAATAAATCTGCACGAAGCTTTTTAATAACCTGAAGAGTTTTTGTTCTAAGTTCTTCAGCTTCGTATAAAGGCATCATATTAGTCTTGTCAATCTTAGCTGCAACTATAGCGTTAAGCCAATCATTAACGTAAGACTGAACATATGCTACATTCTCCTCTGACTTATCCTTAAGTGCAACGATGATATTGTTAATATTCTCAATTACATTAGGAGTCTGCACTGTGTTAGATACTGGAGTGTTTGAACCCTCGTCCGAAAGCTCTATAACCTTACCAGTCTTAGTAATAATAACCTTCTTATTAGGAGCTGATTCCTGCTTAGCCTGACCAGCACCCTTTCTGTCAAGAAGCTTTTCAACTACTTTAATAAGACATACTACACTATATGTACTCTCTTCTGGAGTCTGTGCCTCATTACCCTTGTCCTCATACTGATGCCACAACCACTCTGACTTGAGAAGCATCTCCTCAATCTTAGTGTCTGACAAAAGTTTCTTAAGGTCTGCATCCATAGCTGGAGCTGCTGCCTTTCCAAAGAACTTACCACCAGTAGTAGGAGCTTCTGCCTTCTTGTACTTTGCAGGAACCTGAACATCCTTATATGTCTTTACAAGATAACTTTCTGCCTTCTTAGGATCATAGCTATTATTAATGATGTTAACTGCTCCACTGTTAAGACCATGAGTAATCATATCCTCAGCACTCATAAATACAAGTGCCTTCTGTCTATCATCAATCATCTGCTTAATCTCATAATTTGTCTTTGACTTCTCTAAGATAGAATTCTTCCTAACCTTAAATGCTTTAACCTTTTCCTTAACACTGAAGAACAACTTAAGGAGTGTTGGATTAGCATTTACATAATCACCTATCCATGTAAGCTCAACATACTGATGCTCAATCTTATTAGAAATTTCATATACATTATAGCCATCAAAGATAACATTAAGAGTTGTATAAAGAAGCTCTAATATCTCATACTTCTCTTCCCATGAGCGAGTTGCATTGTCCTGGTTAACAATACCCTTAATTCCACACTCATGGAATACAAGGTTGTACTCGTAGAGACCTTCAAACACATTAGTCTTATCTTTAAGGGATGCACCAGCACCAAGAATCTGAAGATTCTTCTTCATATTTGGCTCATTTTCAATGTACTGGTATACCTTCTTAACAAAGCTTGAAACCTCTCCAATAAGAGTATCAATTCTCTTGTTGTAGATTTCCTGCTTAGAAATGGCATTAATAACACTTCTACTGAGAACACTAGTATTCTGAGCTGAATTAGTATTTCTAATAAGCTCCTTAAAGCTCTCATAAACAGCCATGTTATCTATAGGTATGTACTCTGCATTAAGTCCATAAAACTCAAATGCCTTATTGAAATCTTTGTTAGTTATATATGCATTAAACAAACCGATAGAGAACTGAATCTTGTAATCGTTACCAACATGTGGATCCTCAACTACATAGTCAAACAATACCTCAAGATTATTCATGTAAGCATCTGAATTAGCATCTCCTGCAGGAATACCCATCTCCATAATAACATTGATAAGATCAAGATATCCCATAACTGCCTTGTCATAGTTTTTAGGTCTGTCATCATCCTCAAGGATCTGATAACTTACATTAATAAGAAGTGGTGCTATTCTCTCACCAATAAGTCTCATAGCATCTGTAAATCTCTCCCTTTGATAAAGGTAAATTAACCAAATACTATATCTATATATACCTGTTGTATTAATAGGTGCATCCACATCTGTAGGATCAATGTCACCATATACAAATCTGAATAATGGCTCAATCCATTCTTCGATTTCATAACGTCCTGTTGCCTTGATATTCTCGTCAACAAACTCTCCTAATTCGTAAAGCTTTGTACACTGAGCCTTAACGTCTTCGTCTACCATCATAGATGATAAATCAAAATTACTATCCTTTAAATAATCAATAACAAGCGCATAAAATCCGTCCTCAACCTGCTCATTCAAAAATCTAATAAGAAGTCCCTTATTATTAGATGCAGCTATTGATAAAACGTTATTGTCTGAACCTGTTGTAATGTTAGCTGGTAATGCCATAAGTAACGTACCCCCTTTTAAAAAGATAATTCACTACTGTGATTTTATAACATTTTTTAGTCATGTGTCAACTAAGTTTTTAGCAATTTCTCATAATTGGCATTGTGCATAATTAACAAAACTTTTTCGCCAAAAAATAATAATATTTTTGTACATTTTATACACAGTGCCTATTTCGTCATTTTTCACAAATCTATTTTTCTATGTCAAATCCTGCCATTTTCAGTATTGCGCGTGCATTTGTTGTAGTACATCTACCATCTTTTATCTTATAATCAAACTTAAGCTGATCATCCTGATAATACTCTTCAAAGTGATAATTGGTAACCTGACTACCATCTTCTTTAGCCAAAGCACATAATTCAAAATCATGGGTAGAAACAATAACCATTGTATTCGGAGCAGAAAGACCAGTTATAACTCCCTTTGCTCCCACAATTCTATCAGCAGAATTTGTACCTTTGAAAATCTCATCTATCAAACACAACATAGGTTGATTGATTTTCTTGTATTCTGACATAGTTTTTATACGAAGTATCTCTGCGTAGAATGTTGATATTCCGTGAGCCACATCATCTGTAACCCTCATAGAAGTAAATATCTTCATATAACTAGCCTTAAATTCCTTTGCACAAACTGGAGCGCCCATATAAAGCAATGCCAGATTAATAGCCAAAGTTCTAAGGAACGTAGTTTTACCAGACATATTAGAACCTGTTATTATTGTAATTCCATCTCCTAATTTTGCACTATTAGACACAACAGACTTTTGATTAATGAGTGGATGATAAGCATCTTCCACTTCAATGCTAACATTATCATCAAAGGAAATCTCTCCCCAAGTACATTGATGAATAATTCCTACCGAGGCCAAGCTAATAAGAGCTTCTATCTCGCCAATATTATCAAAACAACCAGCTATGTTTTCTCCGTATTTCTTCTTCCAGGAATATACCCCAGTAGCTAATTGATAATCCCAGAAAAACAACGCACTTAAAACCTGATGCAAGATAGGATTATAAGAAATGTTATAAGCCTGACTAATTCCTTTTAACTTCGAGAAAGCTTGATAAGTTCCTTGTTTGCCACACATGCTATCATGAAGTCTCTTCAAATGCTCTGACTTAAATTCCTTGTTCTTCACTATATCGAGCACATCCATGTATCCTTCAAACAGAACACACATAATATATAACGGCTGGATTACACTGTCGGTTACATGTCTAGTCAATATAGTTACAGACAAATTAATAAAAAACACTACCAGAGCATAACCATAATGAGTAACTCCAAAAACCCAAAGAAGTAAAGTCACCCAGAACAACACCGGAAGCACAAATCTAACTACATTTGCCCAGCTTGGTAACACTCCCAGATTTTTATCCCCACAATACTTAGCAAATTCATCTACGCTATCACTCTTAGCCTTCTTATTATTAAGAAGACTAGTTCCCGAGGAATAATCTATAACAAAATCAATCTCTTGGGTAAGTTCCTTAATAGCTTCCTGTCTTTCCTCTCTACACTCAATATCACCTTGTTTTAGTGCAAACAAATCCACAAGCCTTTGCTTGCCCTTTGGAGTATGTCCCAGATTAATCTTCTGAAAAAGAGAATTATATCCCAACATATCCACATCTTTAGCAAAGTAATCATTATCCCCCAAATACTGAGTTCCATCATCTTCAATCTGATTCCAAGTGTCATCGAAGCCACATAACAACCTACCACAAGTATCTATTTTTGCTTTTAATTTTCTAATTTTTAAGTCCAGCTTATTGTGTTGCCTTATAAGTCCAATAAATGCAAGTAGCAATATAACACCTATCACCCAAAGATAACTGTCCTCAGACACTCCTATAGCCACCAAGCAAAATCCTGCGATAAATGTAATAGCTCTAAGAGCAGTAATGGTTCCCTCAGATTTTTCTATATCCTTAAGCTGCTTCCTATAGTCCTCTTGTCTCTCTTTAATTATATTATATGAATCCTCTCTAATCATTCCAAATTATAATCCTTTATTTTTTATCATCCTTATTCTTAACTATGGATACTACTGTGCAAATCCCAAATACAACTCCTAGCACAATAGTTCCTATCCCAAACGAATTTTCTCCCATCATCACCAGTCCAACGCCTGCGACAAGCATAAGTCCCGCACACACCAGAAAATTCTTCTCGGTCTCCAACAATGGTCTCTTCATATTTTTATCCTCCAATATATATTATTACTTGTGTAATGAATTTCCAAACATACTATAATAGAATACCATATTTTCCCTATCTTATCAAACTCGGAATATGTAGTTTCTGTGAATTATAATCCTAACTTCAATTCTAATGGTAATTTAATCCAGCATTACTTGATTTTTAATTATTGTTGTATTAGAATATTATTTACTGAAGATGGAAAAAATATATATAAACTAAAAGGAGATTAGATATGGGCAAGTTATTTAAAGGTGTAGTAAAATTCACAGTTGCAGCAGCTGCTGTTGGCGGTTTAGCTTATGTATTCAGAGATCAGATTAAAGAGAGCAAGCCATACAAGGAATATGAAGTTGACGAAAAGATTAAGAAGGTAAAAACTACTCTTAAAGAGAAGATGCCAGCTTTCTTCGACAATGAAGCTGACTTCGTAGAAGATGACGACCTTTTTGAAGATCTTGACCTTGCAGCTGAAGATGTAGAAAGAGATTACGTATCTATAACACCAGAAGCAGTGGTTGAAGACGTAAAGGAAGCTGCTGAAGAAGCAAAAGACGCTGTAGAAGAAAAAGTTGAAGAAATTAAGGAAGCTGTAGAAGATGCTACAGATGATATTCCAACTATCGAGTCTTAAGATTTTTACAGACAAATTATTTTATAAACAAAAATGGGATTGCCCTTGTAGTGCAATCCCATTTTTATTCTTCCGAAAACATCTTACCTAGTCTTCGTTAAATTATGTCTTTACATATTGAAAAACTAATTCATTTCCCTCATTCTACTCTGTCAACATCTTCATATCTTCATAGAACTTTGGGTATGAGATATCCACGCATTCACTTCCTAAAATCTCAGTCTCACCTTCTGCATTCATAGCGGCTACTGCAAAGCTCATAGCTATACGATGATCAAGTTTACTATCAATCACTGCTCCGTGAAGTGTTTTTCCTCCACGAATTATCATACCGTCATCTGTAGCCTCTATATCTGCTCCCATAGCTTTTAGGTTATTAACCATCACATCTATACGGTTAGACTCCTTCACCTTAAGTTCCTGTGCATCTTTAATAATAGTCTCTCCATCTGCAAAACACGCAAGAATGGCTATGGCTGGTATCTCATCTATAAGTGTAGGAATTATATCTCCACCTACCACACATCCCTTAAGATTAGATGTAGATACTGTTATATCCGCTGTAGGCTCTCCAACATCACCAGATGTTTTCTCAACCTTCATATCAGCACCCATCATCTCAAATACTTTTACTATTCCATCTCTAGTAGGGTTAATTCCAACATTCTTAATCGTAATCTGAGAATTCGGTGTAATAGCACCAGCAACCATAAAATAAGCAGCAGATGATATATCTCCAGGAACAACCACCTTCTTAGCATAAAGCTCTGTAGCAGGCTTTACTGTAACAGTTTTATCCTCACATCTAATGTCTACACCAAACTCCTCAAACATAAGCTCTGTGTGGTTACGGCTTACTGCTGGTTCTGTAACACTAGTCTCTCCATCCGCATATAGTCCAGCGAAAAGTATAGCTGACTTAACCTGCGCCGATGCAACTGGTGAATCATAGTGAATACCCTTAAGAGCCTTACCATTTATTATAAGTGGAGCACAATCATTGCCAAGTTCACTTACTATATCTGCTCCCATCATAGAAAGTGGGGTCATAATTCTCTTCATAGGTCGCTTCTGTATAGATTCATCTCCATTTACCCTAGAAGCAAACTGCTGTGCAGCAAGAATACCCGACATAAGCCTGGTGGTGGTTCCACTGTTCCCCACATCCAAAGTATCTGTAGGTGCCTGCAAGCCACGAAGACCTCTACCGTGAATAACCACTATATCACCCTTATTCTCAATCTCCACTCCCATCTTTCTAAAGCAATCTATGGAGGATAAACAATCTGCACCCTGCAAAAATCCATACACCTCGGTGTCACCTTTGGCAAGTGATCCAAGCATAATACTTCTGTGGGAAATGGACTTATCACCAGGTACTGTCACCTCGCCTTTCAAGCTATTTACTCTTGTAAGTTTCATAATGTGTCTCCCTTGTATTAATCAACATATATTTTATTTATCAGATTGTTTTTTAAGCAATTCAATCTCACTTTTAGCTATCTCGAGAGCTTTTTGAGCTTCTATCGCTTTTCGCTCTGCTTCATCTGCTTTCCGCTCTGCTTCATCTGCTTTTCGCTCTGCTTCATCTGCTTTCCGCTCTGCTTCATCTGCTTTCCGCTCTGCTATTTCTAACGCCTCTCTAGCTTCTTTAGTTTTACGGCGTTCCTCTTGTATATCCATCTTTTCAATATTTTCAAACAAATATCCCATATCTCGGTCCCACACCCTTCCAACATAATCCACAGCTTCTTCTTGTGGTACATTCAATTTCATGCACAAACTCCACATAGCATCAGCAATAATCCTAATTGAATGCTCTGGTGATTTTCTTAATATTTGGTTGAGTTTTTTATCATCCAACCGCAAGAATGCTGACATATCTTCCACAGTTTGAACTTTGTTCAAAATCATAAACAATGATATTTCATCTTCCCTGGTTAACAGCTCATCATTCGTGTAATTATAATTACATATCAGCTTATATTTAAAATCTGGCACATATTCTGCAAACACATCATTCATACTAATTTTATCCCTTAGATTCAAACCCACTGTCCATTTTGACTTTCCTTCATAGTAAACTATTGGAATAATTGGTGGGTACATAAATTCTTTATTTGCAGGATTGCCTTCATTTCGTTCTTGCTTTTCCTTACCATATTCGTTCCAGATACACACCATATACCGAAGGAGTTGCATAGCAATATTATAATCAACCCTACTTTTATGTTCTATTAGAGATATAAGAAATACTGGTACATCATAACAATCATCAAGGACAATCTTGTTAACCGTATCTGATTCAAATGTAATTCCAAGATACGCCTGATATTTTTCTGTTTCATCAAATATATTCTCAGGTTTAATGTCCTTAAACATCTCGATTCCAGAATATTCTTTCAGAAATTGGCAGCACATAACTGGATTTTGAAACACTGTTCTAGCATTTACGTCTTTTACAAAATGTGTTCCATTAACTGTAAATGAATCCTTTGCAGACAATATTTCACTCGCAGGTTGTCTGCCATCCTGCTGATTCGCAATGATTTCATCTTTCATAAAATACAACACTCCTTTTGTTCTTATATTTCACCTCTCCAAGCGCAAAACCTAAGCCCAATAAGGAAATCATTTTACCGTCAAATTTAACTCGCTGATAAAATAATTTATTGTATATACATATTATAACATATGTATAATAATTTCAATATTTTATTTTCTAATAATATGGTTTCCTTGAAACCCGGACATAAATATACTATAATTTCAAATATCAATAAAAAGTAAAGGACCACAAATATGAACAATTTTCTCGATACACTAAAAAAAGGCAAAACCCAGTTCCACGTAGTTACGGAATGTGTAGACACACTGTCTGCTAATGGCTTTAATATGCTTAATTTGGCTGACGATTGGGGCGCTCTTACCCCAGGCAAATATATGGTTCGACCATTTCCATCCATGCTAGTGGCGTGGGTGATTGGAGATGTCGCCAGTTCTCTTAGAGTAGCTATGGCACACACCGATTTCCCAGCTCTAAAGCTTAAGACAAACCCCGATATCAAAAAATCCGGTTACCTTATGGCAAATGTGGAGCCCTACGGCGGACTTATAACAAACACCTGGTTCGACAGACCTTTAGGACTTGCTGGCAAGGTAATAGTTAAGGGCGATAATGCATTTGCACCAAAGACAGTGCTCTATGATTCCGAAAAGCCGGTGTGCATCATCCCCAACCTGGCACCACACCTCAAAAAGGACAAGCACGCTGACATAGATGTTCAGAAGGAATTAATCCCACTTGTATCCATGGCAGAAGATGACTCCGAAACAGACAAGCTTATTAGATATGTGGCAAATGAAGCTGGCGTAAGTTATGATGATATACTAGATTTCGATTTGTATCTCTATGTATGTGAGGAACCACAAATTATAGGTATGAAGGACGAATTTGTATCATCCCCTAGAATTGACAATATCTCCTCAGCATGGGCTATAACCAATGCATTGATAGAAAGCAACATAACTAACCAAATAGCTGTAGGTGTGTTCTTCGACAACGAAGAAATCGGAAGTCGCTCCAAGCAAGGCGCAGACTCCACACTACTTAGAGATATCATGGAGCGAATTGTCCCTGATAAGAAAATGATATACGAAGGATTTAACATTTCTTGCGATGTAGCACATGGATTACATCCAAATTACACTGAAAAAAGTGATGTAACTAACCAGATTATACTGGGAAATGGTGTTGCACTTAAGACCAGCGCATCCCAGCGATATGTAACCGACAGCGAAGCTGGAGCAGTAATTACGGCGCTCTGCCAAGAGAAGGGCATCAAGTTACAAAAACAGGTTAACCGCTCTGGTATGGCAGGAGGACAGACCCTAGGACCTATCGTATCCTCATATCTTCCAATGAAATCAGTGGATATTGGAATTCCAGTGTTGGCTATGCACTCAGCTAGGGAGTTGATGCATCAAGAGGATTATCTAGAGTTAGTGAAGCTTCTAAAAGAATACTATAGCTATTAAACTGAATCTATAAAACACCAAAACAGGAGATACTTTGAATATTCCATTGTATCTCCTGTTTATTAGTTTATATTATCACGCACCAATTTTCATTTATCTTGACTCAATGTTTCTAATTCACCAAACACATCTGGCACCTTAAGTTTTCTTCTTATCCCATTAGACCACATATATGTAATTCGGACTTTCCCTTTGGCAGTCTTCTTTACCTTTAAATCCTTTAGGTAAGTCACCTTCGCCTCTCCCAAGTTGCCGTTCCAGTCTACATACCCCTTCATATGCCTGTCCGCATAATACTTACCCCAGCATTTTTCTCTGGTCTTTGACAATTCTTTGGCAATATTATCTTCTAAAACATTCTCCAAGTTACCATTATCACTCAGCGACTTCATATACTGAATATAGAAAACCTTACCTGACTCATCCTTATAAAACTGACTTAATTTATATTTAAGTGGCTGATTCTCATCCTGACAATAAAAAACCTGACAATTATCCAATTGGGGAGAGCTCACATTAAGAAGCTCTGGATATGGCATAATATCCCATGGTTCAATCTCCATAATAGCACCAGGAAGCTTATCTTCACTTTGCATATCCTTGGTAATATAGTCTGTCACACAAAAAGATCTTCTACAACAATACTTAAAATTATTAGAATATAGTCCACGCTGAATATAAACCTTTATGGGAATATTATCCTTGGACTGCTTGTATATAGCCTTCTTCTTGCCTTGTATATTAGTTCTAATTTGTGCTGTGGCAGTAATATACATACCGTCATTAGTTTCCTCAAATCTGGTTATTTTATCCAGAATTATAAGCTCACCGTAGCCTAATTCTTCAAACCTTTCCCCTGGCATAGAAATCAGTGCATTATGAGAATCAAAGCTGTGATTATAAATGATGTAAAATCTGCCATCTAATATGCGTGGCTGAAATGTGTTAAAATTAGTATTATCTATAGCCAAATAATGAGGTTTTAATTTTACATAGTCTGATACTTTGCTGGTTATGTAGGACAATCCAAACATGGGAAGATATATGCCTAATATCATAATAAATATCAAAGCACGTTCTGAAAAATCACCATCCATAAAAAATCCAAATATTGCCAGACCTATAATAAACACAAAAGCTATTATAGAAGGAACATTTTCACTTCTAAACTCTGATGCCACTATCTTCCTCCCCACGCGTTTAAGCCTAGCATTATGTTCCTTAGCACTCTCATCAATATAGGCCAGGTCGCAAGCAATAGCTTGGTCAGATAACAAGTTATTTAAATCATCCGAATATTTAATTGTAGATTTTTCAAATTCGATTTGTTTTCTGTTTGACATAATAATCTAGTCTAATATATTTCAATTTTTATCTGATTAATTTCGTTATACAGTTGATCATATTCCTCTCTAAAATTTTGAGAGGTTACACTGGATGCACAGATAATTACATAGGCGCCCTCATTATCCGCTCCCATAAAGATAGTTGGTTGCAAAGCTCTATCCTGCACTTCCTTATCAGTAAATACACCTTTCCATTTTCTCAACCAAAATAATTCTCCCTTTTTATAGCCTTGTAATTCGGAGATTCTACCCTTTCTATGGTATGCATCTATACCCTCATCAACCATAACAAAATCACATTTGCCATCCCAACCATCTGGAAGAATTAATCTGCATCCTAGGGTTTCACACTCTACAGTTTTTCCCCTATAACCATTATTCAAATATATAGGGAAACCTATAACAAGTGTTAATATAATTATTATGATAACAATTAATTTGATTTTCTTCTTTTTCTTAGGTTCTTTCATTATTTTTCTCCATGTTCTTCCTGTTTACATTCATCTTTTCTCGTCGCACTCTTCATCCACTTACTACCCGAAATAGTGAGATAAATTATTCCACCTATAATCGCCATCGAACCCATAATCGATATAAAAAATTTCAGATCTTCGCCAATTCTATCACCAGTGACACGATCATATATTCCCAATCCAAAACAAACAACAAGTACAATCTCCACCACCAAAAGTATAGTGCTAATAAAATCAAGTACCCCAATCATAAAATGTTGTTTAAATGCTTTTATAATCAATATAACTATTTCCGCCACTATACATGCGAAGAATATCTCAGTAGCCAACTGTATCTCATCAGCATAACATTGGCCACAGGAGCAGCCCTCATCAGTAGCCATAATTCCACTAAATAAAATAGCTATGGCTAGTATTGTCTCTATAATTCTATATATTATTTTCATTGGTTTTCTCCTTTACCCACATATATAAATACACATAACATCATCTTCCCACACTACATATATATCAACAAACCTGGACATCATTCCATATTCACCCTTCATCACTGTATAATAGGAGCTATATAGTTTTTTATTATTAAGCTCATCTATTATAGAGTCATCATTATGATTACGCAGCGGAGGTTTAAATTGTGCTTCTTTCCAACATTTTTCATCTAGCTGTGCAAGCATCTCATCTTCATATCCGGATTTGATTGTGAATTTTGCAATAACATATTCATCAATAAACCAGTCATCCTCTCCATCATGATGCCAATCTTTATATATTGTACCTTCGAAATTCTGAATATTATCTTCAAGTTCTATATCTAATATCTTTTCCGAATAGGAAATCAAATTGGCACATCTGAAATGAACATAATACAATTGATAAGCCAGAATACATATAACGCTCACCAAAGCAGCTATCAATAAGCCAAATAATATTCTCTTAACTATAACTCTGTTTTTTCTCTTATGCTTTTCTTCCATATCTTCCAAGCTTTCCTCCTTTGTAAGACCATTCTACGGTCCTGTCTCTATAAAAGTATCAAACTCACTATATGTTTCCTTTTGTATCTTCCCGCCATACAAATCCAATAGAGATACGTTCCACTTACCATCCGCTTCACTTAACTCATACTCGAATTTTCTAGCAGGGCCACCATTGTATGCCTTAAATACATCAAATCTAAAATGTTTTTTACCGTCTGATGTATTTACATCAAACTCAAAATGATAATTATTGTAACTAGCTGCTGTAAGTTTTAAAGATACATAATCATCATATTCTTCTAATTTTATATCTTGATACTCGGGATTATGTTCACTACCACCATAACATATTATGTTTTCCGGAATAACTATTTCTCCGTTTATTTTTACAGAAATAGTACCCTCTATATTGTATCCATTATAATTGGGACTTGATGGGGAAAAATATCTAAACCAACAAATCAACATACCTATCATAAGCAAAATTATAATAATCAAAAACACAACGAATTGTATTCCACACCAAGATTTTTTCTTTTGCTTTTCTTCCATATCTTCCAACTTCACCACCTAGATATATTTTCTCCATCTAATATTTTATCAAATAATAGCATCCTACGCCACATAAAACGATCAAGTAGCATGAATCAAAATTTTAATATGATATGTTGTTGTAATCTGCTAAAATATCCTGCAAAAAAGGAGAAAATTATGAACACACTAGAGACAAACATTCAAAGATACCTATTATACTGCGAGGAGCAAAAGCGCTTGGACGACAAAACCCTTAAGGCTTATAGAATTGATCTAACTCAATTCAACCAGCTAGTTGAAACCAATGAAATTACCAAACTAAATGTGGATGTATTAGAAAAATACATTGCCACCCTGCACCAGACCTTCAAGCCCAAGACAGTAAAACGAAAAATTGCTTCAGCAAAAGCATTCTTCCACTACCTAGAATACAAGGACATAATTCAAATAAATCCATTCCACAAGATTCAGATACGATTTAGGGAGCCTGTAATACTTCCCAAGACAATACCACTTAGCACTATGGAGCAGCTATTAATTACTATGTATGAAGTATTGGACAATGCAACATCCACCTATAAAAAAAGAAAAGCTCTACTTGATGTTGCTATTGTAGAACTATTATTCTCTACAGGAACCAGAATTTCCGAGTTATGTAAACTTAGAGCTGGTGACATAGATATAACTAATAACACTATCCTAATATACGGAAAGGGTTCAAAAGAGCGCAGACTTCAGATTGCAAATGTAAGTGTAGCCAACATACTCAACAGGTACTACCACTGCTATGAAAAGGAAATCTCCGCAACTGGATATTTCTTCTCCAATAAATCCGGACAAGCACTCTCCGACCAATATGTAAGAAAGATGCTTAAAAAATATTCCTCCCTAGCAGGTATAACTATGCATATAACTCCACATATGTTCCGGCACACCTTTGCCACAAGCTTGCTGGAATCCGATGTGGATATAAGATACATACAAGAAATGCTGGGACACAGTTCTATAAATATAACTCAGATATATACACACGTAACTATGGCTAAGCAAAATGATATATTGAAAAATAAACATCCGAGAAAGGATTTTAGGATTTAGAGATAAGCCCTGCAGAACGATAAGTTCTGTGGGGCTTATCTTCTAAATAAAGGAATTTCAGCTAGGTATAAATCTGTCTTTTCATAAACTTCCTCAATATCTATTGTTCAATACTTACTCAATATCGTATGGTGCTCCATAAATTGTTTCGCAATTCAAATTATTTTTAAAAGCTGTATCATAACAATTTATTCCTGACATATCACACATATAAAAATCATTTCTCTCTACAAAAGAATATTTCATCTGTACATCTATCAAACAACTGTAACTAAAATGACAGTTTAAAATATTGCTATATGATAATATAGACTCCGCCAATATCTGATTAGTAAAATCAACATTTTTTAAGTATGCTCGCTCAAAAAAGACACCACTAAAATTACAATCTTCAAACACTACATTTTCTATATGCGCATCATAAAACGAAGAACCACTAAAATCAACACCACATATTTTCACATCTTTTAATAACGAATGACTAAAATCCATTCCAGAATAATCTTCATAATCTTGAATAGTTTCCCCAATATTATTTTCTATTTTTGACAAAACTGTTATCGCGTTATTTTTTATAACTGGTTCAACAGTGCCTTCATTCAACATATCTTTAATCAAAGAAATTATCTTTTCTTTCTTTCCTATAGTTTCTTCCAACATATCTTTAATAAATAATGATATTTCTGTAGAAATATTAGGAACACACAATGCATTCTTTACCACTTGCAAATCGTTATCCTTTAGTTTTTCTACAATCATAAATGCAACAAAATACTCCATAAAGGATTTATGTATAAACTTAAAATAACCATCTCCATCAGAATTCAAGAAAGAACAACTTTGAATATCATGACTAAAATAATCTATTTCTTCAAAATTAGTCAAATTATTGAAATAAGTTTTTATCTCTTTAGGAATTTCTGAAAAATGTAGAGATAATACATCTTTTTTATACATTTGATAAGACAAGTACTCGCAAAAATGCAACTTGTCGGACTTTTTAATTAGGGTCTTCCCTTTTGAGTTCTCTCTGTCTAACCACAAATCTATATATCTCTTATATAAGCTTGCAGCATTAATTTTTATATCAGATTTCCTATCCATAGGAATATCAGCAACTATTTGAGGCAAAGTTTGCAAAATTATACTTAACAGAAATGGCCTTTTGGCCAAATCAGTCAAATCATGTGTATCCCTTATAATCCTTTTTATATCTTTTACATCAACGTTCTTTGACTTTAATTCCTCTTTATATGAATCAATATATTTAATAACTTGATTGTGTTTTAATTCGGCAATATAAGTTTCTATGAAACTAATATCATTGTTATTCTGTGGTTCGAATTGTAAATGGGCATTCTCAATAAGTGCTTTATACTCTTTCTTTTCTTGAAAATAATTAGGTCTACTTGTTATAATGATTTTTGTATTACCAACTGCGTATTTACATATTTCCTTAAAAATTTCATATTTAACATCATAATTTACTCTCTTTGCTACCTCATCAAATCCGTCAAATAAAATCACAAATTTTTTATGTTTCTGCATATAATCAAACGATTCCATGCTTGCATTTTTTATTTTACACTTCCTAGCCAAGAAATCCAAAAAAAGATTATCAAAGTTTATAGCTTTTGTATAATCTCTCAACTGTATAAAAAGCGGAATATATTCACCATTTTTATTCAAATACTCCTCAGCTAATGTGAATAATGTATTTAACATAAATGATGTTTTTCCACACCCATAATCTCCTAATATGAAGAAGGCATTTTCATCATATTCATTCAAAAAATCCTTAATAGAATATCGTAATGGATCATCTGTACTTTCATCCACTAATTCTATATAATGCTTATATATAGAGCTATCTTTATATTCATTAATTGCATTATCTAAATAATATGAAAAGTCCATAACTCCATCAATTAATTTATTTTCAGATATTATTTTAGCCCCTAATTTATCTAGCATCTGACTATGTTCAACACTAACTTTTCCATTCAAAATCACATGAATATAATCGAATTTTTCTTTTATTCCGTTAATTGCCTCTATGATCTCAAATATATCTTCTCGTGGTATATAATTCATAGAAAATGCAGCAAAAACCATAATTCTTATATCCAATACACCCGTTTTATATGATGCTATAAAATAGCTATCATTTGCCTCAACTTTATACCCCTGAATCGAATACAGTTCCATTATTTTATTTAAATAGTCTAACTTGGCGCAAGCCCTACAATATGTATCAGTTTCTCTCACTTCATTCTCACAGATACCTCTTCTGCGACCAAAACCAATACATTTTTTACTATTAATTTTTCTGTGTATATGTGTTATATCTTTAATCTCATCTAATTTACTCAAAATAGTATTTGTATTTTCATCAATATTGTTAATTATATTTTTGCTAATCTTTTCATTTTCCTGTTTGACCACGTTGATTATTATCTTAGATTCTTCACTTAATATATCATTCAATACCTTATTTACACTCTCTAGATAATAGTAAATTGAGTTATCTATACTTTCATCATGCATTATAGCAAGTTCTTTATGTTCACGATAAAAATTAGTCAAAAATTCCTTTTTGTCCTCCTCGCTGTACATACAGGATGTCTTATCAAGCTGATAATGTTCTTTAAATAAACTTTCTTTTACAATATCCTTCTTAAATTCTTCTTTTATATGTTTTTCAATATATGTTTCAATACTATCTTCAACTCTTCTTTTCTTTGATTTTATTATTTTTTTATTATATATGTTCTCTATTTCATCACCAACTATAGGGGATACCATGTTGTATGCTACGCCCACCAATTCAGTTACCATATTGTTGCCTCCTTTGTATTTATATATTCTAGTATAATTCTAATTCATATTCTTTTCACCCATTACATTGTCCTACTTAGATATAATAATGTGGTTATTTGTACCACTTTGTTCATTGACGGATAACAATATATCATTTTGAAGATATGAAGATTATTTCTGAACTGATAATATAAGATTATCTGTTGCTTATATAATTTACGTACTAATGGATAATTTTTAGTTATCCGTCACTTTTTGAGTGCTCAATTAGAAAGAAATTTTTGAAAAAATATTAAGTGTATTTAGAAGGA
>SVEI01000041.1 GCA_015057445.1 Lachnospiraceae bacterium
GGCTAGCTACTACTGTAAGCTTAGCATCTGCTACATTGTGGAAGCCCTGTCCTCTGTCGATAGCTGCTGATGCTCCTGCGATACCCTGAAGCTCTGCTACCTCAGCACCCTCGCCAAGTGTATCTACGATAAACTGTGTTGCAAGCTGGGCACCTGCTACGTTGTCTGATGCTATCTCACAGTCAACCTCTACACCGTTTACTGCTCTGTCTACTGATATTACCTTAATACCCTGATTCTTAGCTGCCTGAACTGCTCCTGATACAGCATCTGAATCAACTGGGTTTACTATAAGCACTGATACTCCCTTTGATACAAGATCCTCGATATCACTAACCTGCTTAGTTGCATCATCACCTGCATCTACTACTGTAAGCTGTACGCCTAATCTATCAGCCTCTGCCTTTGCACCATCTACAAGTGATACAAAGAATGGGTTGTTCTGAGTTGATACTGATAAACCGATTGTTCCATTTGTTACCTTTTTCTTTGCATTGCTCTCACCATCAATTGTAATTCTGCAGGCACAAAGGCTAAGCATCATTACCAAGCATAACATGAGTGCAACTATTTTCTTTATATTCTTCATGCTTTATACCTCCTAATATATGGATTATCTCTTACGGTCTGATAATACTGCTACAAGGATAACGATAGCCTTGATAACCTCCTGGTAGTATGATGAGATACCAAGGATGTTCAAACCATTGTTAAGTACTGCAATGATAAGTACACCGGCAAATGTTCCCATGATTCTACCACGACCACCGCTCATACTTGTTCCACCAAGTGCAACTGCTGCGATTGCATCAAGCTCAAAGCCTGAACCCATAGTTGGCTGAGCTGAATCAAGTCTTGAAATCATCATGATACCTGCAAGAGCAGACATAAAGCCTGAGATTGCGTATACTGAAATCTTTGTCTTAGTTACATTTACACCTACAAGCTTTGCACACTTTGCATTAGAACCTGTAGCGTAGATTCTTCTACCAAATGTAGTCTTAGTAAGAATGAAGTAGAAGATTACAAGTGCAAGTACAAATATAATTACAGGGATTGGAATTGCAAACCAAGGATTTTCCGCTGGTCCAAATTCTAAGTTACCTTTACCAAGTGTCTTGAAGAAAAATGCTCCTCCCTCTGACTCACAGCTGTCTGCAAGTCTTGAAATAGGCATAGCGTTTGTAATAATCTTCGCGATACCTCTATATGCTGTCATAGTTATAAGTGTTGCTATGAATGGCTGAAGTCTACCTACTGTTACAAGCACACCACTTACTACACCAAGTGCTACACCAAGGATAAGTGATACGATAACTGCAAATACCGGGTTAACTCCATTTACAAGCATCTCTGCACAGATGATTGCACTAAGTGCGTATGTTGAACCTACTGAAAGGTCAATACCATCTGAAAGGATTACGCATGTCATACCAAATGCGATAAGTCCGTTAAATGATGCTTGTCTTAAAAGGTTTAAGAAGTTATCAGCTGTTCTAAATTCTGGACTGATAACACTGATTATGATTACTAATAATACTAATGCTATATATGCACCATTTTCACCTATTATGGTGCCAATACTCTTTTTGCTCTTCTCCATTATAAACTACCTCCTGTCGCTAATGTCATAATCTTCGCCTGGTCAGCTTCCTTACCATCCAGGATTCCTCTTACTTCACCCTCGCGAACTACCATGATTCTGTCACTCATTCCAAGAACCTCTGGAAGCTCTGATGAAACCATTATTACTGCAACTCCCTTAGCTGCTAAATCATTGATTACGTTATAGATTTCCTTCTTTGCTCCGATATCTACACCACGTGTAGGCTCATCTAAGATAAGTATCTTAGGATTTGTAGCCACCCATTTAGCTAAAACAACCTTCTGCTGATTACCACCTGATAGATTGTTACACTCATGCCATGGTCCGAAGCACTTTACTCTAAAGTCCTCAATACCCTTCTTAACAAGATTCTCCTGCTTAGTCTTGTTAAGCACATTGTGAGTAGACACTCTGTCAAGGTTAGCTATCTCAATGTTCTCAGCTATACTCTTTTCTAGGAGGAGTCCCTCTGTCTTTCTATCCTCTGTTATGAATCCAATGCCTGCTGCTATAGCCTGTCTAGGATTCTTAATTGTTACCTCTTCTCCGTCGATAAAAATCTTACCGCCATCCTTCTTAAGGTTACCGAAGATTGCCTGCATAATCTCAGTTCTTCCTGCACCCATAAGTCCGGCTACACCAAGTACCTCTCCAGCCTTAACACTGAAGTTTACATCATGGAAAAGCTTTCCGCTTGAGAGTCCTTCAACTCTAAGCACCTCTCCACCGATTTCTACGTCTCTTGACGGGAAACGCTCACCGATTTCACGACCGATCATCATCTGAACTACATCATCCATAGTAAGGTCCTTAATCTCCTTAGTATCGATATACTGACCATCTCTAAGAATTGTAATTCTGTCACAAAGTGCAAATATTTCTTCCATTCTGTGGGAAATGTATACGATGGATACTCCTTTTTTTCTAAGTGAGTTAATAACCTTGAAAAGTCCTTCTGTCTCACTCTCTGTAAGGGCTGCTGTAGGCTCGTCCATGATGATTACCTTTGCATCCACCATAAGTGCCTTACAGATTTCCACCATCTGCTGCTGGCCTACGGAAAGGTCGCTCATAACTGCGTCTACCGGAATATTCACTCCAACCTTATCCATAACCTCTTTTGCCTTAGCCTTCATAGCCTTCATGTCGCACACACCAAGTCCCTTGGTGATTTCCTTACCCATGAATAAGTTCTCAACTACGGTAAGGTCAAAGAGTACATTTAACTCCTGATATATAAATACGATTCCAGCCTTTTCAGCCTCCTGTGGAGTCTTGTAGGATACCTCTTCACCGTCCACTATAACGGTTCCACTATCCTTTGTGTAAACTCCTGTAAGAATCTTCATAAGTGTTGATTTTCCTGCACCGTTTTCGCCCATCAGTGCATGAACCTCGCCATCCTTTAAGAGGAAGCCGGCATCCTTAAGTACCTGATTACTTCCGAAGGATTTGTTAATGCCCTTCATCTCAATATTCATCTTGTCTGCCTCCTTCCCACTTTATGCGAATATACATCCGCTCTGCAAAATAATGTTGGCGTATGGAGTAGTCTCTCCAGTTCTAATAACCGCCTTACAGTCCTTAGTCTTTACTTTAAGCTCTGTGTGTGGTACAAATTCTACCTCAATACCTTCACCTTCAAATAACTCTTCAATCTCCTTGAGAACCTTCCTGTTCTGCTCCTTAATCTCCGTAGCCAGAACAATTTTCTCAATCTTCATGTCTTCCTTCACAACCTTTAAGGTATCCATAAAGGTTGGAACTCCGAACTTAAGCGCCAAATCAATTCTCTCCACTTCATCCGGTATAGGTAACCCACAATCTCCTATACAGATGGTATCTGTGTGACCCATGTAAGAGAGAACTCTTGAAATGTCGCTGTTCAAGATTCCTGCTTTTTTCATGTTACATACCCTCCTTTTGTTTTTCACATCACATTTATATCTTTATGTCTATATATATGCCAGGTGACCAATCCTGACTTATGTACTATTTATCTATTTTTTTATAAAATCTAATTTGAAACCAACTCTTTGAAACCCGTTTCACATTTCTTCCTAGAAAACTCCTTCTTTATAAAATCAATTAAACAATCTTATACGAGGAGTTTTCTTATGAAAGATATATAAAATTATTATAAGGAGCTTACTTATGTCTGGTGGTTTCTCTCTCCACCAGCTTTGCTTCAAATATGTACTCTCGCTGCTCTCCCTTATCTTTTTGAATAATAAGCTCTGCTGCCTTAGCACCTATTTCTTCCACCGGTTGACTTATGGTGGTGAGTTCTGGAGTAATAAGCCTTGATAATGCAATATCATCAAAACCTATAATCTGAACCTGTTCCGGAACCTTAATACCTCTCTTATGAAGCACTTTATATGCTGATATGGCAACCATGTCGTTACATGCTATAATACCATCTACATCCTTATATGTATCAAGCAGCTTCTCTGTCACCTTCATACCTTCATCAAAATCGTAGGCTGAATCCATGGTCTGTTCCTTAATTCCATGCTCTTTACATACATCTTTGTATCCGTCGTATCTGTCTCTGGCACTGGATATCTCCTGTTGTCCCTTGATACAAACTATGCTGTTACATCCACATGATATAAGATGCTCCGCAGCCATTCTTCCACCCTTATAGTGATCACAGTGTACATACTTTAACTTGTTGCTTCCATGAAATATTCTATCTGTGACTATTATTGGAATGCTACTGTTTTCTGTATACTCTCTTAGTTCTTCATTACTGGTAGTAAGAATTATTCCATCTGCATTCATAGAAGAAAGCATCTGCATGGCTGCTTTTTCCTTTTCAGCAACAGAACCTGTATTACAAAGAACTAATCTGAATCCATGTTTGTCTGCATTTCTTTCAATGGCTCCCGCAAGCTGTGCAAAAAAAGGATTTTCTATACTAGGCAATATTAGTCCGATTATCTTTGCCGACTTCTTAAACAGAGACCTTGCTACCTCATTTGGCACAAATCCTGTTTCTTCTATAGCTTGAAGAACTCTCTTTTTCTTCTCATCATCAACCTTTGCGGTACCATTCATAACTCTTGATACTGTGGCTGGTGAAACATTTGCTAGTTTTGCAACTTCTCTTATGCTAGCCATATGTAACCCCCTTTCTGCATCCTGTATGCAGTTACCTTAATCCCCTTGGCTTTTTCAATTGCCACTTTATCTTTTGCAAATTATATACCTATAATTATAATTTTGTTCAATTCTTCTTGAAACCCGTTTCAAATCTAAATTCATTATAGCACTTTGTAGAGATAAGTCAATTATTTAAAGTAAAAACATTTGTAAAATCACATATTTCATCAATTATTTACAAACAATGTTGTGCATTATGCACAAAACCTTAGTAAATAATATATAAAGTGGGACTGTGTAAATATACAGCCCCACTTTATATATTAAACAAAAATTATAATTTACTTTTTCTTGAATATGAAATCTGCTCCCATAAAATTAAGAGTTATGGTTTTTTCATCATCATCATAGGTTCCTTCTAAAGTTCTTCCATCGTTCTCAAAGGTTAGTTTTGAACCCTCTATCTTCACCTTACAATCTCCAGATACATTTCCCGATTGGTCGGTAACATCTAATGTAGCATTCTTTCCCTTTATAATAATGGTTCCTTCCATAGTGGTTCCTGACATAGCCTCCAGCTGGTCAACGCTCATAGTAAAGCCCTGATACCCAATCTCCTCTAAGGTATATGTGCCATTGTATTTTATGGTTGAATTGTAAAAATAAAATCCTACACCACCCAATATTACCAGCACAAGAGCTATTATAGCTATTTTCCCCCAGTCTGTAGAGTTACTCTTATTGTAAGAGCTATAGCTGGTTTGAGATGGACTTATGCGATAGGCATCATCAGTTCCAATTCCCCCAAACAAAGCATCATTAACACTTGGTCTTGAACCATACTGTCCACCATACATATCGTTGTTGTTATCTCTGTAATCCATTCATTTCCTCCCAATACATTTTTCATTGATTTCTTAGTTACATCAAAGGTTCTGTACCCCCATAAAACACCTTATTCAGCTGTTTTATAGAAAATATATGTTACGTCATCCTTTACAATTGTAATACTTTCATCATCCGGATTGTACTCGCCTACAATATGGATATCATTTTTATCGATTCTAATCTCTCTATTTTTAATTGAAACAGTTCCTCTTACTGAAGATATATCAGCGTCTCTACATATAAACAGTTCACACTTGTCTTTCTCAATAGTAATATTACCGAAGGAAATGTCTCCAGATGCAATAAAGAATCCTGCACTATCCATAGTCTCACCTTCATATATAAAGGCTTCAATACTGTAAAAACCATCATACTTTGTGGCTTCTTTATGTTTCATTACTGCAAAACACAGTATCAAGCCAACCACTACAACTATGGCAAGAATTTTCACCCAGCCTGACGTATCACTTTCATCCTTGTAATTCTTTATCTCTGATTTTGCAACATGATAGGTATTATCTTCAACATAATCTTCAAACAAACCCTGGCTAACATCCTTTATTATCTTAGCCTTAGCTTGATCATCCCCAATTGTATTATCAGAATTATTATTTGCATCACCTAGTTCAAACGACATTTTCTCTTCCCTCCAACATTTTTTTTACATCTTACTAAAGATAACATGTTATAGCAATATCATTTTCACGATGATACATCATTTTTATATCGTTTTTTTGCGATAATAAAACTTAAAATGTTGGTAATACCATTAATCAATAGAAATAACCTTGTAATCTTGCTCCTCTATTGCCTTGGTAAGCTCCTCGTTGCTGATTTCTCTCTTAAGCTTAACAATAGCTTCGTCCTTCTCGTGGCTTACTATTGCCTCTTCTACCTGTTCAAAGGCTTCAAGAGTCTTCTTCACTCTTGCCTCGCAGTGTCCACACATCATTCCTTCTATCTTCATCACCTTTTCCATTGTCTTCTCTCCTTTTTCTTCTTGAATATTATGTTTTTCCTCTGTATCACAGTTGAAATTATTAACTTCACACTGCGTTATACTTTCTGTGGTTTCCTCAGTTATCTGCTGGTTATCGCTTATCACATATCGCTTTCCTTCTGGAAGCATTCTATCTTTATGGGTGCTATACACCTTAAACAAATTCAGTCTAAGTGCATTTGTTACCACGCAAAAGCTAGACAAGCTCATAGCTGCAGCACCAATCATAGGATTTAGCAAAAGCCCAGTAAGATAATACCATGCCCCTGCTGCCACAGGTATTCCTATTATGTTATAAATAAAGGCCCAGAACAAGTTCTCCTTAATGTTCTTAAGAACCTGTCTGCTAAGTCTTATGGCTCCTGCCACGTCCTTTATACTGTTCTTCATAAGAACTATATCTGCAGCATCTATAGCTATATCTGTTCCTGCGCCTATGGCAATTCCTACATCTGCTCTGGTAAGAGCCGGAGCATCATTAATTCCATCACCAACCATAGCCACTTTGTTTTTAGGAGAATTCTCTCCCATAAGCCTTTTTACTATTTCCTCTTTACCTTCCGGTAGTACACCAGCTATTACCTGGTCCACACCCACCTGTTTGCCTATGGCTTGTGAGGTTACCTCATTATCTCCGGTTAGCATAACCACATGTATTCCCATATTTTTTAACTCTTTTATAGCTTCCTGACTATCTGGTTTTATTACATCTGCCACAGCTATAACACCCAAAATGTCTTTCCCACAACTAAAATATAGTGGGGTTTTTCCTTCCTTAGAAAGCTCATCAGCAATACTCTTTAGTTCTTGCGAAATACTTGCCTTATCACTTATAAAATGATAATTTCCACCAGACAACTCTACGCCTTCATATTTTGCCATAAGCCCATTCCCCGGAAGTGCCTTGAAATCTTCAACCTGAAGAGGGGCGATTTTATAACCCAAGGTTTCTTCCACACAATATTCAACCACAGCTTTAGCCAGTGGATGTTCACTTTTATTTTCCAAACTCAAAGCCAGCTTTAAAAGCTCCTCTTGCTGTACCCCAGGCGCTGTCACTATATTTGTCACCTGCGGCTTTCCCATAGTTATTGTTCCTGTCTTGTCTAAAGCTACAACATTAACTCTTCCCGTCTCCTCTAAGGATGCTGCGGTCTTAAACAGAATTCCCTTCCTTGCACCAACACCATTTCCCACCATTATTGCTACTGGTGTGGCAAGTCCCAATGCACAAGGACAGCTTATAACCAGCACAGATATTCCTCTTGCCAAGGCGAATCCAAATTCTTCTCCAGCTAAAAGCCAGATTAAGATAGTCACCATAGCTATACTAATTACCACTGGCACAAACACCCCTGACACCTTGTCCGCGATTTTTGCAATAGGCGCCTTGGTGGCAGCTGCATCGCTAACCATCTTAATTATCTGAGAAAGAGTGGTATCTTCTCCAACTCTTGTAGCTCGACATTTTATAAACCCTGACTGGTTAATAGTAGCGGCAGACACCTGACTTCCCTCTTGCTTATCCACTGGTATGCTCTCTCCTGTAAGGGCAGACTCATCAACTGCACTACTTCCTTCAATAACTATACCATCCACAGGTATATTTTCACCAGGACGCACCACAAAAATTTCGTCTATGATAAGCTGTTCTATAGGTATCTCCTTTTCTTCTCCATCACGTATAACTGTAGCCACTTTAGGTGCCAATTTCATAAGACTTTTTATGGCATCAGTAGTTTTTCCTTTAGAATAAGCTTCAAGCATTTTACCCAAGGTTATAAGGGCTAAAATCATGGCTGCCGACTCAAAGTACAAATGGTGAATGTATTCCTTGGCTATGTCCATATTACCATTAATCACATTGTGACTCATTGCAAATAATCCATATACACTGTACACAAATGATGCGCCAGAACCAAGAGCCACCAGTGTATCCATATTAGGTGCTCTATGAATCAGTCCTCGAAAACCATTTACAAAAAACTTCTGATTAATAATCATTATGCTGGCTGATAATATCAACTGAATCAACCCTATGGCAATGCAATTGTCGCCTACTATCTCTGGCAAAGGTAGATTCCACATAGCATGTCCCATAGACACATACATAAGGGGTATCAACAGAATAATAGATGTTACAAATCGCTTTCTAAGAAGGGGAGTTTCCCTATCCTTTAGCGCCTCCTCCATACCGTCAATAACCTGATTCCCTTTATTGCCTATTTTCCTTGCAACCACACTTTCCTGTTCGTCAAAAGTGCTTGCTCCATAACCTGCATCAGTTACCGCCTTAATTATGTCTTGGGAGGATACACTGCCCTCAACCATCATAGAGTTTGTAAGCAAGCTTACACTTACACTACTTACACCATCAAGTGCCCCCACTGCCTTTTCAACTCGGGCACTACAGGCGGCACAGCTCATACCTGTTACATTATATTTAGTCACCTTGTTTCCTCCTATCTCATAAGCTTCTGCAAAGTAACGAGAAGCTCATCTATAGATTCATCCTTACCATCTCTTATATCCTGGGCCACACAGCCCTTTATATGGCTTTCTAGCAGGACTCTGCTAAAGCTATTTAAAGCAGCATTTGCTGCTGCCACCTGAGTTAATATATCCACGCAATAGGCATGGCTTTCTAACATATTCTTAATGCCTCTAACCTGACCTTCTATACGACTCAAGCGATTCTTTAAGTCTCTAAATTCTTTATCTGTTCTCTCTTTTTTTCGCTGTTCATTGGAACTATTCTCACAATCTTCAGTTCCTTCATGGCAGCAACATCTTTTATCGTCCATCCACTTACTCCTTATCCACCCATTAATTCAAACTAACTTTCTTTATATAATATACCCCCTCAGGGTATATATCAAGAACTTTCTATTGGTAATTTTTCTCATATTACATAGTTTTTTTCTGCAATAATATTGTAAATTTTTACATAATATGACATAATATAAAAAATGGGTAACTAAAAGTTACCATGTTATTCAAAATTATAGTTTGATTATGCTGATAATTAGTTATATTGTTGATATATAAGTAGCAAATGAGGTGTCTGATATATGGAGAAATTACTTGCTTTTGATTTTTCTGCATTCCTTGTTATGGGTGTGCTTTTATTCACAACAGTAACAAGGCGAATGACTCACGGTAAGGAAAATAGAATTTTTCTTGCCACCTTGGCTTGCGCATTCTTAACAACTGTTTTTGATACATGGAGTATTATTCTTGATGTATATGCAGATGGTCAATTAACTCTAAAATATATTTCACACTCTCTGTATCTATTCTTCCATAGTCTTATGGTATTAATATATGTTTCTTATATCATTTCTCTAGCAGATATATGGCATAGACTTAAGAGAAATATTCTACACAAGATACTTATACCACTGCCTATACTTGCAGTTACTGTTTCCCTCATAACAAATTTCTTTACCCATAAGGTATTTTATATGGATGAATCTGGTCATTACTGTAGAGGTACATACTTCCCTATTCTATACATTGCTGGCTTTGTCTATGCGGTATATGGAATATTCTTTATATGGGCAAACAAAATTCTATTTAAACGTAGCCGTTTCTGGGCTCTTATGTCAGTATTTATATTAGTATTTGCTGCTACATTTTTACAGATGTTTATGCCTGATATAGTAATAGAGATGTTTGCAACTACCATTGGTCTTTTATTTATATCCATGATAGTCCAAAAGCCTGAGGAAAATATTGATTTGATTACAGATTTGCAGAATTCCACAGCCTACACCATAGACATTAAGAGAAATCTATACAATGAGAAAGTCTTTGACATTATAATGATTAATGTGTCTAATTTCCACTCTATAAGGGATATTATAGGCTTTGATGCTGCCAACGACCTTCTCAAGGAAATTGCCAACAAATTAAAGCTTCTCAATAAAACATCAAAGATTAATTCTGATTTATACTACCTTGGCAAAGGTAAATTCAGAATGACTATTGATGAAGATAAGCGTGAACGAAGCAATGAGATTGCAGAACTGATTAACACAGACCTTCAGGCACAGATAAGTGTTAACCATACTAATCTTAATCTAGTCTGCTATGTATGTGTGACTAGATGTCCATATGATGTAGATGATTATGAGATACTTATGCACTTCGGTGATAGATTTACAGATGACCACGAGTATTCAGGTAATGTTCTTCTTGCCAGAGATTTGTTCTCCAAGGAGCGATATGACCTTTTCAACAAGCTAGACAGCATTATAGACAATGCACTTACTAACCACAAGTTCCAAGTATATTACCAGCCAATTTATTCAACTAAGGAAAATCGTTTTAACTCAGCAGAAGCATTACTCAGATTAAAAGACGATACCTACGGATTTATTCCACCAGATGTATTCATTCCAGCGGCTGAAAAGAGTGGTGCAATACATAAGATTGGCGCATATGTTTTAGAGGAAGTATGTGAGTTTATTGCCAGCAAAGATTTCCAGAATCTTAACATTGACTACATAGAGATTAATCTCTCTGTTACACAATGTATCCACCAGGATTTGGTGTCTCAGGTTTTGGGCATATTAGAAAAATACAAAGTAACTCCTGACAAGATTAATCTAGAGATTACAGAGACAGCCACTTCCCACGTACAGGGAATTATGGCTAAAAACATTCAGGAATTAACAGATGCCGGTATTCATTTCTCATTGGATGATTTCGGCACAGGCTATTCAAATATGCAAAGAGTGGCTTCTCTTCCACTTAAGATGGTTAAGCTTGATAGAACATTTGTCAATCACGAAGACAATCCGAAGCTTTCCATAGTTCTTGAAAACACAGTAAAAATGATCAAAGACATGGATATGCAAATCGTTGCTGAGGGTATTGAAACTGAACAGCTTGTAACTCGCTTTGCAGATATGCAATGCGAATACATCCAAGGCTACTATTTTTCAAAGCCAATACCAAAGAATGACTTTATAGTTTTCATCACCAAGAACCTTAATCGCAATGCAAAATAATTCTTTAAAGCTCATCCTTCGGGATGAGTTTTTTTTATTAACAATTACTTACTTTTGTGGTACAATATGCCCTAATAAATATAGTTAAGGAGACTTTATGTATCAGGATCCCACTACAACAATTGAACATTTATATTCGGGGACCCCTGTATATAGAAATGAACTTATTGGCCTTTTAAAGTGTAATGACCCCTATATTTTAGATTTGCTATATAAAAAAGCTGACCTAGTAAGACAAGAAATCTACGGAACTGACGTATACATTCGTGGTCTTATAGAGTTTACAAACTACTGCAAAAACAACTGCTACTACTGTGGCATTAGAAGAGATAATAAAGCTGTAGTTAGATATAGATTAACCACCGACCATATAATGAGTTGTTGTGAGGAAGGCTATAACTTGGGTTTTAGAACCTTTGTACTGCAAGGTGGTGAAGATGGTTATTTTACCAGCGATAAGATATGCCACATAGTACGGTCAATAAAAAGCGCATACCCTGATTGTGCAGTTACTCTTTCTGTGGGGGAATGGTCTCGGTCAGACTATCAAGCATTTTTTGATGCTGGTGCCGACAGATATTTATTAAGACACGAAACAGCGTGTGAAGAACATTACAGAAAGCTTCACCCATCGGAAATGAGCCTTGAAAAACGCAAGGAATGTCTGTTTAATCTTAAGGACATTGGTTACCAGATTGGCTCTGGATTTATGGTAGGTTCTCCGTTCCAAACCCTAGATAACCTTGTGGATGATATATTCTTCCTTGCAAAACTAAAACCACATATGATAGGAATAGGACCATTTATCACACATAAAGACACTCCTTTTAGCGGTGAGAAAAGTGGTACCCTAGATATGACTTTAAAGCTTATATCTATCTTACGACTTTCACACCCTAAAGCACTTATACCAGCCACTACTGCCCTTGGCACCATACACCCAAATGGTAGAGAATTAGGACTTAAAGCTGGGGCAAATGTAGTGATGCCTAATCTCTCCCCAGTTGATGTGAGAGAAAAATATACGTTATACGACAACAAACTATCAACCGGAGACGAAGCAGCCCAAAGCTTAGAAAGTCTAAAAACTTCTATTGCAAATGCTGGCTACGAAATTGTAGTAGATGTGGGACACTCTAAGGTAGACAAATAATAGATAGGAGAAAAATATGAATACAAGAGAGTTACAGGATCAAATACTAAAACTTAAGAAAGAAAAAAACATTTGTATATTAGCACACAGCTACCAATCTAGACCTATTATAGAAATAGCTGATTATGTGGGAGATTCATTTCAGCTTAGTCAGATGGCTACCAAGGTGGATGCAAAAACTGTAATTATGTGTGGAGTTCGTTTTATGGCAGAAACAGTTAAAATTCTCTCCCCGGAAAAAACGGTTCTTATGCCTAATATCACCGCCGGTTGCCCTATGGCAGAGCAAATGAGTCCAGAATATATAGAATCTGTTAAGATGGAGCATCCTAATGCTAAGGTGGTTGCTTACATCAACACTACTGCCGCTCTAAAGACAATCTGCGATGTATGCGTAACATCCGCATCAGCTGTAAAAATTGTAAGCAATCTCCCTGAGAAGGATATCCTATTTATTCCAGATTGTAACTTAGGAAGCTATGTGGCAGCAAAAGTACCTGAGAAAAATATAATACTTCTCAACGGTGGTTGTCCTGTACACGCTGCTATGACTGCTGATGATGTAAAGGAAGCTAAGAAACTTCACCCAAATGCACTCTTCTTAGTTCACCCAGAGTGCAAGCCAGAGGTTGTAGAGCAGGCTGATTTTGTAGGCTCAACTACCGCCATTATGAAGTTCGCTCAGGAGTCAGATGCAACAGAATTCATTATCGGTACAGAGATTAGTATCGCAGAGCACTTATCCTGCGACTGCCCAGGCAAACAATTCTACCAGCTTTCATCAAGACTACTATGTAATGATATGAAGGCAACTACACTAGTGGATGTGTACCAGACATTGCTTGATGGTACAGGTAAGGAAATTGATTTAGATAGTGATACTATAGTTAAAGCTAGAGTTTGTATAGATAAGATGCTTGAGCTTGGATAATTTTTATATGAGGTAAATTATTATGCAAAAAAAGGCACTAATTGCTATGAGTGGCGGCGTAGATTCCAGTGTTGCCGCCTATCTTATGAAGGAACAAGGCTACGACTGCATAGGCGCAACAATGAAGCTATTTCAAAATGAAGATTTGGGACTTTCAAAGGAGCATAGCTGCTGCTCTATAGATGATGTGGAAGATGCAAGACGTGTAGCTACTGCCCTTGATATGCCATTTTATGTACTGAATTTTTCTGATAATTTTAAAGAGAAAGTTGTGGACAAGTTCGTAAGCTGCTACGAAAATGGAATGACTCCAAATCCATGTATAGAATGTAATAGACATTTAAAATTCGAACACCTTTATAACAAAGCTAAAGAGCTTGGCTATGAATACGTGGTAACTGGCCATTACTCTTCCATAAGCTTCAACGAAAACACAAATAGATATGAATTAAAAAAAGCCACTGATCCTTCAAAGGACCAAAGCTATGTTCTTTATTCTATGACACAGGAACAGCTGGCCCACACTCTATTTCCCCTAGGCGAAATGTCCAAGGATAAGGTTAGAGAAGTTGCTATGTCGCAGAATTTTATCAACGCCAACAAACACGACAGTCAGGATATCTGCTTTGTAATAAACGGTAAATATGCTGACTTTATAGAGCAGTACACCGGCAAGAATTATCCAGAAGGAAACTTTGTAGACATAGACGGAAATGTACTTGGAAGGCACAAGGGGATAATTAGATACACCATAGGGCAAAGACGTGGTCTTGGACTATCTCTTAAGCAATCTATGTACGTGGTAAAGGTGGATCCAATAAGCAACTCTGTTGTCTTAGGCTACAATGATGATTTATTCACCACTACCCTACAGGCCAACAACATAAACCTTATATCAATTCCTGAGATTACAGGTGAACTAAGATGTAAGGCCAGACCAAGATATAATGCCAAGGAAGCATGGGCCACTGTAACAAAAATAGCTGAAGACACTATAAAGGTAGTTTTCGACCAGCCACAGCGCGCCATAACAAAGGGACAGGCAGTGGTACTCTACGACGAAGACGTAGTAATCGGCGGTGGAACTATCATATAAAAGGAAAATCTGCAGAAATTGCAGATACCAGAAGAATAAACACAGCAAAATAATTACAAAAAAGATTCAGAATAAATAAACAAATGCAGAAAGAATAGATTGTGAAAACAAATACGAGGTTGTGCGCAATATTTTTCCTTCCGACCGCGACAGGGCTGGGGTAAGCTGACCGTTTTAAGTGTCAGCGCACCCCAGCCCTGTCGCGGTCGGCCAATAAAGCATATTCGCACAACCTCGTCTGTATTTTATAATAAAGCTTTTCTTAACTCTGCTCCGTCTACTGCGCTAAGATATGCTGGTGGAATATCAAAGATTGTCTTACAACCCTTCATACCTTCCTTCTTCATACGAACAGCAGCTCTAGCACAAGCCACGATTACTGACGCTGTAAACTCTGGGTTAGAGTCTAACTTCAAACTATACTCTATGATGTGAGTATGTTCTCCATCCCAGCCAGTTTTACCACTTCTAATTACAAATCCACCATGTGGAATTCCTGCATGGTTTCTCTGCAACTCTTCCTCAGTTATAAATGTAACTGTAGTATCATAGTCAGCAAAATAATTAGGCATACTCTTAATTTCAGCCTCAATCTTTGCCAAATCAGCACCTTCCTCTGCCACAACATAACACTCTCTAAGATGTTTCTCTCTAGTTGTAAGCTCTGGATTTGAACCACTTCTAACTGCTTCTAATGCAGCATCAATAGGAACTGTATACTGCTTACCATTTGCCACTCCTTCCACTCTACGAATAGCATCTGAATGGCCCTGACTTACTCCCTTACCCCAGAAAGTATAATCCTTTCCCTGCGGCAAAATCGCATTACCATACAATCTATTGATTGAAAACATACCTGGATCCCAACCTGCTGAGATAACAGCTACGTTTCCATTTTCTGATGCAGCTTTATCAACATTGTCAAAATGCTCAGGAATTTTTGCATGTGTGTCAAAGCTATCTACCACTGTAAAATACTTTGCGTACTCCTTGGTCTGCTCTGGAAGATCTGTAGCACTTCCACCGCAGAGAATCATTACATCTATATCGTCTTTCATCTTTGGCGCTTCATCAACGTGGTACACTTTAACCCCTTCGGTTAATATCTTAACTGTTTCAGGATCTCTTCTAGTAAATACTGCAACTAACTCCATGTCATCATTTTGCTTTAGGGAACACTCAATACCTCTTCCCAGGTTACCATAGCCTAGTATTCCAACTCTAGTCTTCATGTCTTTTCCTCCTATATAATCAGCATATATTTGGTGTAAGAGCTTATCTCCTCCCAAAGATAGTTCTCCAACACTTTTACTGAATAATAATAACACTACCCTAAGTAGATGTCAAAAGAAATCCAATACAAGACACCACTAATTATAAGTACTAATTGTCACTCTTTTCTTCAAACTGTCCATACTTCTTTTTCTTAAGAACCTTTTCTATTTCCTCAAGTATCTTCCTATATGATACTATAAGTTCGTTGTGGTATTCTGTCACATAATCAAATTTGTTATCTTTTACCGCTAACTCATGGATTTTTGCCTTGTCAGACAATCTCTCTGCTCCTATATTTGCCGCTGCACTCTTTAGAGCGTGAGCTTCTACGCCATATGTTTGATAATCTCCATCAGCAAGTAGCTTTTCTAATTGAATAACCTTCTTACTTCCATCCACATAAAACATATTGATAAGCTCCAGATAACTATTTAAATCTCCATCATTGCGCTTAACAGCATCTCTTAGATTTACTCCCTCCATGAAAATTCCAGCCATCTCATCCTCAGATACCTTCTCTTCCTTAACAAGAGTTGTGGAATAATTCTTCTTAGAGTGTCCAATCCATTTGCCTAGTATCTCATGCAACTGAACTCTCTCGAAAGGTTTTGCAAGAAAATCCTGGAAGCCATTTGAAAGATACATTTCTTTCGCTCCAGCAATGGCATTAGCAGTTAAAGCGATTACCACTGTTTCCTTATTCAATTCGCAGTCCTTACGAATAATTCCAGTAGCTTCAACACCATCCATCTCAGGCATCATATGATCCATCAAAATCATATCGTACTGCTTTGACTTAGCAAGCTCTATAGCTTTTTTTCCACTGTCTGCCTCTTCTATATGGAATTTGTATTCAGTCATCATCTTAACCACAACCTTGCGGTTAATTACATTATCATCTACAACCAAAACCTTAAAACCTGGACACTCAAACATTCTCATATCTGCCTGCTTAAGAGCTTCTCTAGTTATCTGATTATCAGCTATGGTCTCCCTTGTTACAACATTTTGCATTATCTCTACCTTAAATGTTGTACCTACACCATATTCGCTTTCCACCTGGATATCTCCACCCATAAGCTGAACAAGGTTTTTAGTTATGGCAAGGCCAAGTCCTGTTCCTTCCACCTTACGATTAATACTCATATCCAACTGCTGGAAGGACTCATAAATACTCTCAATATCTTCTTCCTTAATACCTATACCCGTATCTTTTACCAAGAAAACCATCTTATAAGTATTATCATCAATATATTCACCTGATGCTTCTAAGCTTACAGAACCCTGTCTTGTAAACTTTATAGCATTATTTAGAAGATTAATAAGAACCTGTCTTATTCTACCCTCATCCCCACACAACTGATATGGCATATCCTGGGCTAATTCCACATTACATTTAAGGCCCTTTTGCGAAGCTGCAAGCTTAATCATATTAACAGTATCTTGCACTAGAATCTGCACGTAATAATTCTCATTAACTAGTTCCATCTTACCAGCCTCTACCTTAGATAAATCCAAGATATCATTGATTATTCCAAGAAGATTAAGAGCTGCCGACTTTATATCGCAAGCGTAGTCGTACATTTTTCTTCCACGGCTCTCTTCAATAATAAGCTCACTAAGGCCCACTATGGCATTCATAGGGGTTCTAATCTCATGAGACATATTTGCTAAAAATAAACTCTTAGACTGATTGGCTGCCTCAGCTTTCTCGCGCATAAGGTTAATATTCTTTATATGCTCAACCGTATCTGTAACATCTGTAAACAATATTGTATAACCACGAACATCACCATCTAAGTCTCTTAATCTACTTATGTGACCTTCGTAGTTTCTACCATTAACTATAAATTCATTCTTATTTTCCTCAACAAGAACCTGAAGTGGAAATACCGATATCTCCCCTATGGTTTTGTTCATAGATATATCAGGAAATACTTTCCCTGCAGTCTCATTATAGCTAATAACCTTAAAATACTCATCAAGAGTTATAACTCCATCATTGAGGGCTTGAAGCACGTTATTTGCAGCTGCCTTAGTAAGGTTATAGTCCTTACGATTCCACACGAAAATAGTCATTAACGAAAGCATTGTTGCCATAGTGACAGGTGTTGGATCATAGCTATTAAAAAAGCCCATCGTATAAATCACGAATACAAAGAAAGCAATAAAGCTTCCTCCTATAATCATAAATAAATTCTTTCGTTTTTTCTTCTCTTTTTCTTTTCTGACGCTGTCGAATAATGTCCACGCCACAACAAACCACGGAATAATAATAGCGATTAAACAATGGAAATAAAAGCCTGGACCATATTCTAATACCAAGCGATAATTAAAGTCCACTAACTCAAAGTTTATAGACCTGTAGAATAAAGTGTGAGCAGGAGTAGTCCACACCATTATTATTCCCACAAGCGCTAGTATCAAGAGAATTCGCTCAAAAAGTTTCCTCTCCCTACATCCACAATAGTGACGTATAAACATCATATAAAAGATTGCTACTAAGGACGAACCCAGATATTCAAATTTTACTGCTATCATTGCTTCTTCTTGTGTCCTTGAGAACAATTCCAAAAGATATCCAGCACTATGAACAAGCTCTGATATCATGAAGTAACTGAGAAGCTTCTGACCATAGGTGGCCTCTCCTCTAAACATTACTATAAGCGAACTTAATATCATAAAGATAGAAAGTATATGTATACCAATCATTAAATCAAACATAAATTTCCCCCTATATAAATAAAAAAGAGGAAGAATTACTTCCTCTTTTCGTCGTCTAAGTAACCCGACTACATTATACCTAAAAATTGTATTTTATACAATATTATTCATCTCAAAATTGGTTACCTAAAGGTTACCTTTTACAGTATAAATCTGCTCCAAAATTCACTGCACAAGTCCATTATTTTTTACTTTCAACTTACAAATCTTTACCAAACCTTAGTTTCTATTATATGTCGAAATATGGTATCATTTCTATTAGTAAATAGGGAGTAGTATGCGCGTTGTAGCAAATAATTTTTCCGTTATACATCACAGTATGAGTTATAAACGCGTTGCATTGGTCGTCATCACGTCCATATAGGACCGGTCTATGCACTTACTTATGTATGTTACGAGACTTTTACTGCATTTTTTGTGTGCAGAAAAAAGTCTTTTTATTTTTGCACATGTTGAAAATTTTAAGGAGGGCGTCATTATGATGTATTTATTGTTGCTTGTTGGTTTTGCCTTACTCGTTAAAGGTGCTGACATGTTTGTAGATGGTTCTTCATCCATCGCAGGAATCTTAAAGGTTCCATCACTTATTATTGGTCTTACTATTGTTGCCATGGGAACTAGTGCACCAGAGGCATCCGTTAGTATCACAGCCGGACTTGCTGGCAACGCAGACATTTCTTTGGGTAATGTAGTTGGTTCTAACATCTTCAATGTTTTATTTGTAGTTGGTCTTTGTGCTGTCATTTTCCCAGCAGAGACACCAAAGGATATTATGAAGAGAGATGTATGGTGGAATATTGCAGCCAGCATAGGTTTACTTCTTCTTATCTTAGATAAGAAACTTAGCCGTCTGGATGGTGTTATTCTTTTAGTTGCATTTGTTACATACATTGGTCTTATGATTAGAAGTGCTTTAAAGAACCGTGTTGAGGGAGATTCTCAGGAAACTATGTCTGTACCAAAGAGTATTATCTTTGCAATTCTTGGTTTGGCTATGATTATTCTTGGTGGAAATCTTGTAGTTGACAACGCCAGTAAAATCGCTATTGCTTGGGGTATGAGTGAAGCCTTAGTTGGTCTTACCATAGTAGCTATCGGTACATCTCTTCCAGAGCTTGTAACATCAGTTACCGCTTCTAAAAAGGGTGACTCAGGTATTTCTCTTGGAAACGCAGTAGGTTCCGACCTATTTAATATTATGTTCATCCTTGGTATCGCTTCAGTTTTAGCTCCTATCACTGTTGCTCCTGAGCTTATTATTGACACAATCATTATGATTGCAGTTACAGTCTTAATCACCATCTTCTGCAAGACATCAACAAAGATTAACCGCGTAGAAGGAATCATTATGCTTGTAGGATACATCGTATACACTGCCTACATTATCATGAGATAATCTACATTATCAGAATTTGAAAAGTCGACTAACCTTAACATTATGCTTAAGGTTAGTCTTTTTTTACGGCTTAAGACTATGGGTGTTCCACTACACGCTGCGCTGTGGGTATTTTGTTCAGCCCAGAGTTACTTCGCGACTATGTCCGGCCACCGCCGCAAAGCCACCATCCTGGTTCAGTTGCGGCTATTTTGGCGTCCATGCCAAAATGTGGCCTAATTTGTTCACTGGGCTGACAAAATTCACCCACGACTCCGCTATCGTAGTGTGAACACCCATAGCTCTCAAGCCTTACAGGGCTCATATCAAGCATAATGCTAAGGTGTCGACTTTTCAATGCCTTCGGCAAGACAGTTTCCGTACGCAAGGTTACAAATCGCCGAAGGCTATACTGAATCCCCAGGCAGGTCGGCATACAAAGAAAATTTGCACAGCCCTTATTATCAGGAATCCCTTTGTCAGAGAACTTACTGTCCCCTTTTCTAAGCATACACACAGAAAACACCGGCACATAAGGTTATGTACCGGTGTTAAACTTTCGCTTTTTCTTCTGATAATGTAGATTATATCTTACACTCCTGCCACAAGCTCGTCCATCATCTGCTTGATGTTGCCAGCAATGTCCATAACATTTGTGGATGATGCCGCAATTTCCTCTGTAGAAGCTGCAAGGTTCTGAGTTCTATCGCAAACCTTTGCAACAACCTCAAGAAGATTCTGAGCCTCTGCATTAATAGAACGCATAGCCTTCTCAATTTTCTCCTGTCCCTGGTTAGAGTTTTCAACGGTTTCACGTGAGCTCTTAGCAAGGTCATTAATCTCTGTTGCTACTACTGCAAAGCCTCTACCTGCCTCGCCTGCACGTGCTGCCTCTATAGAAGCATTTAACGCAAGCAGGTTAGTCTTTGAGGATATAGCAACTACCTGATTATTGTTATCTCTAAGCTCTGAAAGAAGGTCGTAAATCTCTGTAAGAGATGTCTCAAGCTTCTGGCAGAATTCAGTAACTGTCTGAATCTCCTCTGAGATACCAGTACTTTCAGCTGCATTGGAGTTATTTCCAGACTCCATATGCTCAACTGCCACATTAAGACCTTCAAATTCAAGATTAATACTCTCAACTGCTGCCACGATGCCAGCCTTCTGAGCATTTATCTCATCCATAAGAACTGCGATTTCAGCTCTTTCTTTCTCTGCTAAATCCTTAATGTAGTGGATACAATTCTCCTTAACATTAAAGCCATTATGTATAGCTGTAGCCATCATCTTACAGTTATCATATCCACAGCATGAGCAGTCAATATGTCTCTTCTCATCTGTGTCCTTACCCATATCATCAAATATTGCATCAAGTTCTGATCTAGATGGCTCCTCATACTTAACGTTCTGTGAACGGTCAGTGTATCTTCTGATGAAGTCATCCAAGTTAAGATTTTCGAACTGTTTATTTAACCACTTTAATCTATCCTCTGGCTTAAGCATCTTACCCCATGGATCCTTCTTAGCATCCTTAGTAAGCTTCTTGCGCTCCTCACGAATCTTAAGCATCTCATAAAGTGGATCTTCAGTTTCGTTCTTAAATGACTCAGTAGCTGTACCATAGAGACAACCCTCTCCACAGTTAAGAGCATCTATAAAGAGATATGGAGTCATACTCTTTGCAATTCTATCTTTGTTCTTCTCAAGGTAGTGGTACATATGCTTCTCACCCTCAACCTGACGAATAAGAACGCTGTCACCACAGAACCAGTAAACATTCTCCTTAAGTCCACCTGGCATAGGATAGATTGAACCAAGACCATAGTCTATCTCATCCGAGCAAGGTGCTCCTGTAAGATTGTTCTTTCTAATATATTTCATAAGGTGATCAAAGGTAACATTATAAGAAATATAACCGTCACAGTTTGGATCATCAATCTCCATCTTCTTAGCAATACATGGGCTGATAAATGCAAGCTTATCTGTAATACCCATATATTTCTTAGCATAGATTGCTCCACACATCATAGGACTATGTACAGGGAAAAGCTTTGGTATAAGCTCTGGTATATATCTTTCAATGTATCCAACTACAGCTGGACATGGCTGTGATATACCACCCATAAAGTTATATTTTGTTACATAGTTAAGATATCCCCAAGTAGTGATATCTGCAGCAAAAGAGATACTGATAATTCTGTTAACTCCTGCAGCCTTAAGAGCACCAAGTACCCTTTCATACTCATTAGGATAATTTGCCTTAAATGCAGGAGCTACGAGAA
>SVEI01000042.1 GCA_015057445.1 Lachnospiraceae bacterium
GCCTCGCAATGCTCAGGGTAACTACATCATAATCGAATTAGTTGCGCTTTATACTGAGCCGAAACGAAGTGAAGGCGAAGTATGCCTCGCAATGCTCAGGGTAACTACATCATAATCGAATTAGTTGCGCTTTATACTGAGCCGAAGTGAAACGAAGGCGAAGTATGTAGCCTCGCAATGCTCAGGGTAACTACATCATAATCGAATTAGTTGCGCTTTATACTGAGCCGAAACGAAGTGAAGGCGAAGTATGCCTCGCAATGCTCAGGGTAACTACATCATAATCGAATTAGTTGTGCTTTATACTGAGCCAAAGTGAAACGAAGGCGAAGTATGCCTCGCAATGCTCAGGGTAACTACATCATAATCGAATTAGTTGTGCTTTATACTGAGCCGAAGTGAAACGAAGGCGAAGTATGCCTCGCAATGCTCAGGGTAACTACATCTTTAATTTGTAATTTTTTGTAATTTGAGTATAATGATATTTGTATTAAAAAATAATATGTGAGGTAGAATTTTGGTAGGGGAAAGATTAACAGAACTTAGAATAAAAAATAACATGACTCAGGAAGAGTTTGCAGAATATATGTGTGTAACTAGACAATCTGTATCAAAATGGGAAACAGATAAAACCTATCCTGATGTAGAAAAACTAATTAAGATAGCAGAATTATATAATGTAACATTGGATTATTTGGTTAGAGGACAAGAAGTTATTGAAGAAACTGTTCAAACTAAGTCACAAGAAGAAATCAAATCAGATGAATTAAATGATAATGAAAGTAGTTTAAAATTAACTGAAGATGAAGAAATAATAAAAGAACAATCCAAACTTAAAAAAAGTGAAACAAATATAATAAGCTTAAAGATATGTTTTGGTATAGCTGTCATGTTTATTATATTAGCTATAACTATGATATCAACATTCCTAATACAAAATCCATGGTTTCATTCGGATATAGTTGAAAAATCTGCAAGAGTAGAAAAAGTTTACGGGCAGTTGTCTTTAGCTCAGGTTAGTTATGAAAATGAAGATGGTGAAATTCTTACAGAGCTAGTCGTATTGGATATTGCTAATGTAAGAGAAGGGGATTATATTAATGCATTTTCTGATGCAGATGGAGAATTATTTTTTGATTATGGAACTGGAATAATATTGATTACTATAGTTTTCCTTTTACTTAATATAACAGTTGTAATATTGTTAACAAAGGAGATGAGAAAATCATGAAAAAATCAAAAATATGCTCTATAGTTATTTCTTGTCTCCTAGTCATAATATCTGTTGTTGGTATAGTGGTACATATTAATAATAAACGGAATTTTAAAGGTGGCACTCAAGAGTCATATATGGCTACTGTTGTTATGAAGGGATTTGAACTTAAGATTCCAGACAAATACATGGCAACATATGATGAAAATATGGGATTAATGTATTGGAATATAGACCACTTTGATATGATGATTGATGTTGAAGAAGGGGATTACAAGTCAGATATAAGTGATAAGCTTGACGAAATAAATCAGCTTATGTTAGAGGAGTTAGTTGTTGTAAAACCTTATTCACAGATTACAATTGATGGAAAAAGCTATACGTATTTGCTTTATTATGATGAAGGAATGCCCACTATACATTGTTATACCCAGGCAGATGATACTAATTTGTTCTCTATAATGATCCTTTGCAATGAAATGGCTATGATAAAACCACAATCAGAACAAGAAATTACGACAGAATGTGAAAAGTTATTATCAATTGCGGATTCTATTATCAGTACTTCTAGACCGACAGATAAAGATAATTCACCTTCAGGTGAGGTGTTTGTGGGCGAAGAAGCGTATGAATTATTGTATTCAGATGTAGAACTTAATTTGTCTGATAAATATATTGCTATAGATTATGTTCAGGGAATAAGTACAAAGACTAAAGTGAATTTTGGAGTTAAAGAAAATTATTATTGTACTGGATCAAAATCTAAGGATGATATATATTATCTAAAGCTGTATGGTGACTATAATGGTAATTTGATTACAGTTCATCTTCAAGAGAAAGATAATTATGATATTAAATCTGTTATGGAAGAGGGATGTAGTAAGTGGACAGATGGTAATTCTACTGTTTATGAATATAACATAAACGAAAGAAGTGTATATTATTATACTTATGAAACAGATGTGGTTGAAGATAATGAAATTGTAACGGAATATAATTATATTTCCATGGTAGATTTGGGCGATGGGTTTGTATATTTGATAGAAGGAAATGGCATATCTGATGATATGATTAATCCAGATTATTACAAAAATTTTTATGATATAAACCTTGAGAAAACCCAGTAAATAAGCCAATGCAACCTATAATTTACATAAAAGAAACAACAAGTTGCTTGAGGAATAGCATGAAAATGTGCTATTCCTTTTGTTGTGTTAAGAACACCATTTACGCGTAAGATATATCAAAAATAATAATCAAAAAAATGAAGGAGAATTAAAACAATGAAAAAGAAATTTTTAACATTAATATGTGTTAGTATTATGGCACTTTCACTGGTGGGATGCGATAAGGAGAAAAAAGATGATAAAAAGGAAAAGGAAACAACTGAAGCATCAATGGATTTTGAATTCCCAGGTTTTGATACATCAAATGAATCAGAAGAAACAGATACGACAGAAGAAATAACAGAGGAGCTTACAACAGAAGCTCTTGCAGATGAAGATGGATGGATAATGGTAGGAAGTGATAGAACAGGCTATGCAGAAGTCCCTGATGACTGGACAAAACATGAAAGTGAGGCTGATGGTGGAGAAAAGTACAGCTTACAATATCTTTCACCAGGAGAGGATGGATTAGTTTCATTAATAGATAACGATTACGATTTTGACGAGAATCAGTATGAAGTTGAAGATCCAGCTGATGTAGTAGCGCAGGCATATGTAGAGCAGTATGGTTCGATGGGTGCTACAAATGAAGGTGTTGAGTCAGTTGAAATGGATGGAATTAATTTTTATAAGACTATAGATGTATTGGCAGAAGGAACATATAAGGATTATGAATATGTACTTTATACATATGTTGGCTATAATGAAGGTAAATTTTACACTGTAGCTGTTGAAGGCGAACGTTCAATGGTTGAAGAAATCTCAGAAAGAGTAGAAGAAACTTATTCTATAACAGGAGATATATCTACAACAGGAAGTACTTCTAATGATATTAATGATACAGAAGAAACACAAGATACAGATGATGTAGCTTCTGTTGATGGAAAGACTGATTGGGAGACATATTACGCAAATGTTGATGGAGATGAGTACACTCTTCCTTGTGATTTTTCTGAATTTGCTGCAAATGGATGGAGTTTAGATGATTCAGGTGTGAATGAGACTATTGAATATGAGGATTACACATATGTTTTTGTTATGAAAGGTGAGAAAGAGTTTTATCTAATGGTGGCAAATAAAAATAGTGAGACACCTATTGCAATAGAAGATGGTCAGGTAATTGGAGTTGTTTATGATTTTCGTTCTGAAGGAATGGAAGGTAACATAGAAGGCGGAATTACTATTGGTTCATCTTACGAAACAGTAATAGCTGCCTTTGGAACACCTGATGATGTATATGAAGATGATGAGGACGATTATAAGCAGTTAACTTATTTTGGAGAGACTATGGAGACCGATTGGTATACAAAATTGGAGATTATTGTTGAAAATGGCAAAGTTACAAATATAGAGATGGTTCACTGGTAAAAATTTTAAATTGGATATTTTATTTTATCGAATAGTATGATATAGTGTGTATGGTTTTTAAATAATACTATTTTGACGAGGTAAGTTATGAAGTATTTTTGTAAGGAAGAAGATAGGAACGGAACTGATTATCATGAATTTCAGAAGGGTAAATGGTATAAACAAACCTACTTCGATTCACACTCAATTATCATTAAGGATGAAGTACTTAAGGAAATAGGACTTAAGAGTTTGTTCGAAAAATGCATTCCTGAATATGATTACTACAGTGCATCAGAAGTTACTGAAAAAACTTGGAATAAGATGTTAAAAGAAGCAAAGGAACAAGGCGGAGCAGTAGAAGAGGCATTACTTGAGGCAGAGCCATGGGTAAAGGATAATTTCCTTACAGAAGAAAGTTTTTCTATACTAGGAATATAAAAAGGCTGAGTCAGGCATAGAAAAGATGGAATTAAAACTATCGTGATTGTGCGAAAAAGTTTTAACTCCATCTTTTTTAGTTATATTGTTAATATTTTAATAATGGATTAATTTCAACCTTAAATGGTAGAAGTTTTAATATGTCTTTTTCAATTTCTACACCAGGGTATACCTCGGAAAGAAGTAATCCTTTGTCTGTCAGTTCAAACACACAACGTTCAGTTACGTATAGAACCTTTTGCTTATTTTTAAGAGCACGTTTTGCGGAAAAGCTTATACTTGTAACCTTGTCAACGAATTTTGGAATAGTTCCATTGTTCTTTATGGTAACTATATCGTTGCTATCATCCACATTTAAACCTTTTGCGTTAAAGGTTAAGCAGAAGACTACTGTTTTAGTTTTTGCAGTGATATTTGCAAATCCACCTATACCTGCAAATGCTCCAGGTCCACGATGGGCATTAACATTTCCGTATTTGTCAACTTCCATTCCACCCATAAAGCAGATATCAAGACCACCATTATTGTATAAGTCAAATTGGTTAGCCATATCATACATTGAGTTGGCACCAATTACAGCACCGAATACTTTTCCAGAAGCAGGGAATCCACCTACACCACCGGATTCGACAGTAAGGGTGACTTTTTCAAGGATACCATTTTCACGAGCGTATTTTGTTACTGTTTCTGGAATTCCAACACCTATATTTACTATGTCGTCAGGCTTTAATTCCATAGCGGCTCTTTTACCAATGATATTTCCAGGAATGTTAACAAAATTCTTAGTAGAAGTTCTTGATTCTAACATTTCACTCCAGTCTTGCCACTGAGTATATGGAATATCAAAACTACCAGTTAAAGATTCATATGCAGCATGTCTTGGTTCTGGTTTTTCTATAACAATTGCATCTACAAGGCATCCAGGTATTATGGTATTACGAGGTCTAGATGGATTACTTAATATTTTGTCAACTTGAACAATTACTTTGCCACCATTAGCTTTTGTAGCTTGACATATAGAAAGTGCATCCCCAGACATAAACATGTCGTCAAAAGATATATTACCCTTTTTGTCTGCAGCGGTACCTTTAATAAGGGCCACATTGAATTTTGGAAGAGTGTAGTATAGGAATTCTTCTCCATCTACATTTACTCGTTTTACAAGAGATGTATCTTTGGAAATATTGTTGATACCAGGTCCATCAACAGAAGGATCAACAAATATATCAAGACCAACCTTTGATAAAGCTCCAGGTATACCACCGGCTTGAGCTCTTATTGCGTGAGATATACATCCTAACGGAAGATTATATGCTTCAAATCTATCCTCTAAAACTAATCTTTTGGTGCTAAACATAGCTCCAAAATGTCCGCATATTATCTTATCAACAGCGCCTTCTTTTATGTATTGCTCTGCGTTTTTGTTTTCATCCCAAACACCAAATCCAGCGCTTGATACCATGGTAAGATGTTTAGGAGAACCTGTTTTGGTGTATTTTTTATAAAGTGCTTCGTGTAATTCAACAGGATTTTCAATTCCCAGAAATGAATTTAAGCAGATTACATCGCCATCCTTAATTAAGTCTATGGCTTCATTTGAAGTCATTATTTTGTACATTTTCCATTGCCTCGTTTCGTTAAGGTTATTGTTCCACTATAGTGTGATTTGTTTTTATAATACCTCTAGGTAAAGCGTCTTTAGAGTTTTTCCATGGTTCGTTCTTAAAACGATAATCGAATTTATCAATAAACCAGCCAATATCACCATTAACTCTTTCCATATTATCAAAGTATACTTTGTTGATTATATCAAGAAATTCGCTGTAGGCATCCTTTGAAAGCTTGTTGGCACCATAGTCATATAAAAGACCGTAGTGATATGTGCAAAAACCTTTGCAATTCTTCACTTTGTCTATAAAATCCTTATCTTTTTTCCATAGATGGAAGATAGTATCTATATATCTGTCAATCATCTTTTCCATACGTCCACATATAAAGCAGCTATCTTCAAGTTTTTTTATGTATTCTCCAACAGATGATGCTCCGGCTTTTTTGAATAATCCACCGGCTTGTGGTTTATTTGCACTAAGTTCCTTTAATTCTTTTATGGTTTTGTCTGTATGAGTTTTCATCATAAGGGCAAGTCCAAGGCGATTTTTTTCTCCATAGAGAATTCTGATGTGGTGTGAGCAGAACCCTAATTTGTCCGTCATAGCTCGGTTGTCATCTTCCATATAACTTGGACCCATAGTATATTCAACTGCATTTCTCTCCAAATCAGCCATCATAGCACATACGGGACATTCACAGTCTGATTCAAAGGCATCATTAACGGGTATTGTATATAACTGTTCAGCCATAAGTTTCTCCTTTTTGTATAGAAATATTCGTAGGTTCATTATATAATATATCAGAATTAATTACAAAGAAAATCTAGAGTTTATTATCCATATAATTAAGGTGAAATATGATTTACGGAATGGTATTATTTATAATTTTATTAATTGGGATGTCTATATTTGATCTTAGGAATGTGAAGTCTTTTGAAGATTTTGTTGTAGCTGGAAAAAAACAAGATTTTTGGCCAGTTTATCTTTCTCTTATGACATCTATGATTGGAGCTTCAGCTACACTGGGGGTAGCAGAGAGAGTGTGGGATATAGGATTCCCTGCATTTTGGTGGTTAGGCGTGGGGGCAATTGGTCTTATGGCTCAAGGATTGTTTTTGTCAAAAAAAATAAGAAATTTAGATGCCACAACCCTTCCTGATATAGCTCAAAAGACAGTGGGAAGCGAAGCAAAAACAGTTATTTCAATAATAATTGCGGTGTCATGGGTTGGTATAGTGGGAGCCCAGATAGTTTCTTTGACAAAAATTGTGCAGGCAGCCTGTGGTATTAGAGAAGAAAATAAACTTATTATAATTATGACCTTGGTGGTAGTTGTATATACCATATTAGGTGGTCAGCTTTCTGTGGTGAAAACAGATATGCTACAAGCTGGTGTTATATTTTTAGGGATTATAGGAACCTTCCTCTATCTATTTATGTGTAAAAATGACAATTGCATTGAAATATACAACAATATAGAGCTTTTAAATAAAGAGTTCAGTAGTTTTGATCTTATAAATTTATTATTTATTACAGGTGGAACCTATTTTTTAGGTCCTGATATAATATCAAGAAATATTATGTCAAAGGATAGTAAAGTTGCCACAAAGGCTACATTAGTTGCATCTGTTACACTTGCTATAACTGGATTGATTATAACATTTCTTGGTATGTGGAGCCTATACAATATCATCGAACTTAAAGGTGAAAATCCCTTGATTTATATAATGAATAGTGTGATTCCTACGCCACTTGCCATACTCCTTTGTATCGCTCTTATAGCAACACTTTTGTCTTCGGCAGATACATGCCTTGTAAATGCTGCAACTATTATAGAACACGACATATTGAAGAGAAATAATGTATGGGAAGTAAGACTTATAATAGGTATTATGGGAGTTTGCGCTTTATTTGTTTCTATGACAAAGGCAGATATTATAGATTTGTTGCTTGGTGCATACTCCGTGTATTCTCCAGGAATAGTGTGCCCTTTAACTGTTGCCATTATCTTTTACAAAAAGAGGAATATTAATAAAAAGATATGGTTTTTTGCTGTTTTGACAGGTGGATTATTAGGAATAATTCATTCCTATTTTTCTATTGGACCTAGCTTTTTACCATTATTAGGAATGGGAATATCCCTTGGCTTTAGCTTACTTTCTGTATTGCAAAGACCTACAAAAAAGTGTTAAAATTAACTTTAAAGTATTTTTGGAAATATGAAACTTGGAGGAGAATATATGTATACATATAACAAAAAAATCCTGTTTTCAGATATAGATCAGGGCGCAAAGATGTCTTTGGCTGGAATTATGAATGCTATGCAAGATTGTGTAAATATTAATTCAGAGTCTATAGGTAAAGGTATTGATTATCTGCTGGAAACTAAGAGAACATGGTTTGCAATAAATTGGTATATTGAGATTAATAGATATCCTAAAATGTTTGAGGATGTGGTAGTTAAAACTTGGCCTTATGATTTTTCATCATCTATGGGATTTAGAAATGTAATAATGGAGGATATGTCAGGACAAGTAATTGTTGCTGCTGATTCTATATGGACATTGGTTGACCTTGATACTGGAAGACCAATTAGAATAACTGAAGATGATACTAAGGGATATGACCTAGAGGATAAATATTCTATTGAGAATCCCGGACGTAAAATTAAACTTCCTAATGAGTTTGAACTCATAGATACTGTTGCAGTAAAAAAGTCAGACATAGATTACAATGGACATATGAGTAATGGGAAATATATTCAGTTGGCAGACGAATATGTTCCTGTGGAGACTCATCCAAGTAAAATTAGGGTAGAATATAAGAGTCAATCCAAGTTAGGTGAGATACTTGAAGTTTATAAAGCATGCCAAGAGAATAGGACTTTTATTAAGATTCAAGGTAAGGATGATGGCAGTGTAAAAGCAGTAGTTGAACTGGTATAAGTATGTAAATTGATGATGAAACTTGTTTGATAATCGTATATTTTTGAGGAGATTGTATTATGATTGAAACATTAGAGAATAAAATTATATCAGAGTTAATTTCAAAAGCCCAAATAGCTAGAGAATTTGCATATACACCTTATTCAAACTTTAAGGTAGGCGCAGCGTTGCTTACTGCGGAAGGGGAGATATATACAGGATGCAACATAGAAAATGCAGCCTATTCCCCGGGTAACTGTGCAGAGAGAACAGCAGTGTTTAAAGCTGTAAGTGAAGGTAAAACTAGCTTTAAAGCAATTGCTATCATAGCTGGCATGGATGAAATAACTGATTATACATCTCCTTGTGGTATGTGCAGGCAAGTACTTAGAGAGTTTGTTAATCCTAAAGATTTTTTTGTTATAATGGCTAAGTCTACGGATGATTATAAGATAATGACTTTAGAGGAGTTACTTCCTATGAGTTTTGGGCCATCTAGCATACAATAATCCAGGACATATTATTGTACATTACATTTTATATAATAATGACATATTAAATTTGGAGGACATTATTTTGAGTAATTTAGAAAATTTGAGTGCTTATTCACTAATTGAAAAGAGAGAATTAAAAGAAGTAAAAGGAACAGGATATGTTCTTAGTCACAAAAAGACTAAGGCTAGAGTTATGGTTGTTTGTAATGATGATAGTAACAAGGTATTCACCATAGGATTTAGAACACCACCTTCAGACGATACAGGAGTTCCACACATTATGGAGCATTCTGTTTTATGTGGTTCTAAGAACTTTCCAGCTAAGGATCCCTTTGTGGAACTTTGTAAGGGCTCTTTAAATACATTTTTAAATGCAATGACATATTCTGATAAAACGGTTTATCCAGTAGCTAGTATGAATAAGAAGGATTTTCATAATTTGATGCATGTATATATGGATGCAGTCTTTTATCCTAACATATATAGTCGAGAGGAGATAATGCTTCAGGAAGGGTGGCATTATGAACTTGATCCAGAGACTAATGAGCTAAAATATAATGGTGTTGTTTACAATGAGATGAAGGGTGTATTTTCATCTGCTGAGCAACAACTTTATCGTATTATAGAGAAATCTCTTCACGAGAATACTGCATATGGCTTTGAATCAGGTGGAGATCCAGATTATATTACAGACCTTACTTATGAAGCATTTCTAGATTTTCATAGAAAATATTATCATCCAAGTAACAGTTACATTTATCTATACGGAGATATGGATGCAGTAGCAGAGCTTGAATTCATAGATAAGGAATATTTGTCAAATTATGAATTTCTTCAAGTTGATTCGCAACTTACAGATGAGATGGCTTTTGATGCACCAAAAAGCTATGATGAATACTATTCAATAGCTGATGCAGAAACTGAGGAGGATAATACCTATCTTGCATATAATGTGGTTGTTGGAAAAAGTGATGACATTAAGCTTTCGCTTTCTATGGCAGTATTAGAGCATATGCTTCTTGTTGCTCCTGGAGCACCACTTAAGAAGGCTCTAATAGATGCTGAGATAGGAAAGGATGTTTTCAGCTCTTATGATGATGGTATAAAACAACCTACATTTTCAATTATTGCTAAGAATGCCAATGCATGTGACAAAGAGAAGTTTATACAGCTTATTGATGATTCCCTTAAAAGTCTTATAAGTGATGGCTTAAATAAGACATCCTTGCAGGCATCCTTGAATTACTTTGAGTTTAAACATAAGGAGGCTAATTTTGGTAGACATCCTAAAGGTCTTATGATGGGACTTAATGCATTTTCTACCTGGTTGTATGATGATACAAAAGCTCTCGATTTGATTGAGCTTAATTGGGTTTATGATGAACTTAAAAAAGAACTAGAGACTGATTATTTTGAAAAACTAATTAAAAAATATATTTTAGAAAATAATCATAAGTCATATGTAATGCTTATGCCTAAGAAGGGACTTTTAGATGAAAAAGTTAAAAAAGAATCTCTTAAATTAGCATCCTACAAAGAATCATTGAGTGAAGAAGAACTTGATAAAATAATTAAGACAGCAGAGCATTTAAAGGAATATCAGAGTGAACCAAGTACTAAGGAAGAGTTGCTAACTATACCACTTCTTGAGATTAGTGATATAGACAAGAATGCTAGAAAGCTTAATAATCAGTTTACAGAAATAGAAATGGTCAAAGTAGTTAGCCATGATATATTTACAAATGGTATAAGCTATATTAACTTAGATTTTGATATTACAGATATGGATATGGTTAAGTATCCGTATGTAGGGTTACTTACAGAGATATTTAAGTATGTTGACACTGATAAGTATGAATATAACCAGCTTGCAAATGAAATCAATCTACACACTGGTGGAGTTGGTTTCTCTACATCAGTATTAAGTAAGACCGAGAAGGATAAATACAGAGTATCTTTCATAGTCAGTGCAAAGATGTTAGATGAAAAGTTAGACAAGGCCTTTGAACTTATAGAGGAGATATTGTTTACATCTAAGCTTGATAGTAAGAAGAGACTAAAGGAAATAATTGCAGAGGTTAAGTATGGCCTTAAAAATGTTTTGGTTGATACAGGTCATTTAACTGCCGCAAATAGAGCCTTAAGTTATATTTCACCTATAGGTTTAGTTAAAGAATATTTAGAAGGAATTGAATATTATAAGTTTTTAGATAAGCTAGATAATGACTTTGATAAAGAATATGATACATTAGTTACTGATTTAAGGGATGTATTAGGAGAAATTCTTTGGAGAGGTGGTCTTTTGGTTAATTATACATCAGATAAGAATCCGAAAGATATGCTGGAGAAGTCAGTTACATCACTATCCAAGAAGCTTTCTAGTAGATTAAGTTTTGATTCTTGTGACAAAGTGTTGCCAGAAAAGCTTAATGAAGGATTTAAAACAGCATCTCAAGTTCAGTATGTTGCTACAGCAGGTAATTATAGAGAAGCAGGACTTGAGTATACAGGAGCCTTAGGAGTATTAAGTTCCATTTTCTCTTATGATTATCTTTGGTTAAATGTAAGAGTAAAAGGTGGAGCATATGGTTGTATGTGTGCATTTGCTAGAAGTGGTAATTCATATTTTACATCATATAGAGATCCGAATCTTATGGAAACATATGAAATATATAAGAATGCTGCTAGTTATGTGGCAAACTTTGATGCAGACGAAAGAGATATGACTAAGTATGTAATAGGGGCTATAAGTAAGCTTGATGCTCCACTTACTCCTGTTGCAGAAGGTAATTACAGCTTTGCGTCATACATTATTGGTCTCAATGATGATGACCTTCAAAGAGATAGAGATCAGGTTCTTGCTACAGATGTTGAGACAATAAGAAGTCTAGCTCCATATGTAGAGGCAACAATAAGTAATGATGTTATCTGTGCTGTAGGTGGAGAAGCAAAGCTTGAGGCTGCAAAAGATAATTTCAAACAAGTAACAAGTGTATTTTAGATAATGGAGAATTACATGGGTAACAAGATAGAGAATATTAATGATGGTGTTTATCTTGATATAGATAAGATACTAGGTAAAAAAAGTAATGAGAATTTCAAATCAGGCTTTGTAGCAATTGTTGGAAGGCCAAATGTTGGTAAGTCAACTCTTATGAACAGACTTATAGGTCAAAAGATTGCCATAACAAGTAATAAGGCTCAGACAACTCGTAATAGAATTCAAACAGTGTATACTGACGAAGAAGCTCAGATTGTATTTCTTGATACACCTGGTATTAATCGTGCCAAGAATAAATTAGGTCAGTATATGATGAATGTAGCATATAACACGTTAAATGAAGTTGATGTGGTTATGTGGGTGGTTGAGCCAACTACATTTATTGGTGCTGGAGAACGACATATTGTAGAAGTTTTGGGAAAGGTAAAAACTCCCGTAATATTAGTAATAAATAAGACTGATACAGTTGAAGAACAGGCAATATTCGATGCAATTAATACCTACAAAGAGGTATATGATTTTCAAGATATAGTTCCAGTATCAGCTTTAAAAGGTAAGAATTCTGACGAATTAATAAAAACTATAAAGGGTCACCTTCCATATGGTCCGCAATTTTATGATGAGGACACAGTGACAGATCAGCCAGAGAGACAGATTGTTGCTGAGTTAGTTAGAGAGCAAACTCTTAGACTTTTGGATAAAGAGATTCCACACGGAATTGCTGTAGTAATTGATCGTATGAAAGAAAGACCAGACGGAGGTCTTATCGATATTGATGCTACCATAATATGTGAAAGAGATTCTCATAAGGGTATTATTATCGGTAAGCAAGGTGCTATGCTTAAGAAGATTGGAACTAAAGCAAGAGTTAGCATGGAAAATCTTCTTGATTGTAAAGTTAATCTAAAGCTTTGGGTAAAGGTTAAGAAGGATTGGAGAGATAGTGATACACTAATTAAGAATTACGGCTATAGAGATGAGAATTAACTTTTTATTATAGGAACTATATAGATACATTAATTTTGTGTTTTGTGAGAATAAGTAGGTGAAGTTATGATGGATGATATTCTGGTAACTGGAATAGTGCTATATACAGTGCCACTTGGAGAGTATGATAAAAGACTAGTTATACTTACCAAAGAACGTGGGAAAATTACTGTATTTGCCAATGGTGCAAGACGTGCAAATTCTAATTTTAGAGCAGCAAGTCAAAGCTATGTTATGGGTAAATTTACCATTGCTCCAAGTGGGGATGCCTATAGATTAATAAGTGTAAATGTTACGGAGTATTTTGCGGAGCTTCCTTATGATATGGAAAAAATGTGTTATGCTTCCTATTTTTGCGAGCTTATGTCTTACTACACTAGAGAGGGAGATAAGTGTATAGATAATCTTAACTTGCTATATATTACTCTCAAAACACTAGTAGATGGTAAAATACCTAATTCACTTATAAGAAGTGTATATGAGATTAAATTGATGGATATCGAGGGACAGGCAATTCACTCTTATTCTTGTGTGAAGTGTGATTCTAAAGAAGAATTAACTCATTTTGACGCAACCTATGGAGGAATATGTTGTGCAAGATGTGCCTTAAAATACAAGGTTAATATAAAAGTAAGTGAAACTTTGATTTATACATTACAATATATTTTATCGTCACCAATTAATAAAATATATGGTTTTAAACTAGAAAAGGATAAAGAGGAAGAACTAGCATGGATTGCTAATCGCTTTAGATGCGAGTATGTAGATAAAAATTTCAAATCATTGGAAATTCTTTCTACTTTAGCTTGAAAAAAATATATTAAAAAGGTACAATATGACGTATGTGTCATACATAAAAATATTTCAACAAATCCCACACACGCCGGTGTAGGGGTGGAAGGAAGGTAAATTAACATGGAACAATCAGCTAAGACAATGGAGAAAATTGTTGCACTTGCAAAGTCAAGAGGATTCATATATCCAGGTTCTGAGATATATGGTGGTCTTGCTAACACTTGGGATTACGGTAACCTTGGCGTTGAGTTTAAGAACAACGTAAAGAAGGCTTGGTGGAAGAAATTCATCCAGGAGAATCCTTATAATGTTGGTGTAGACTGTGCAATCCTTATGAACCCACAGACTTGGGTAGCTTCAGGTCACGTTGGTGGCTTCTCAGATCCACTTATGGATTGTAAGGAGTGTCATGAGAGATTTAGAGCTGACAAGGTAATCGAGGACTTCTGCCAGGAGAAGGGAATCGAATTGGAGAGTAGCGTAGACGGATGGACAAAAGCTCAGATGAGTGAGTTTATTGAGTCTAATAATATTTGCTGTCCAACTTGTGGCAAGCACAATTTTACAGATATTAGAGAATTTAACCTTATGTTTAAGACATTCCAGGGTGTTACAGAGGATTCAGCTGCAACTCTTTATCTAAGACCAGAGACAGCACAGGGTATCTTTGTAAACTTCAAGAATGTTCAGAGAACATCTAGAAAGAAGATTCCATTTGGAATTGGTCAGATTGGTAAGTCTTTCAGAAATGAGATTACACCAGGCAACTTTACATTTAGAACTAGAGAGTTTGAGCAGATGGAATTAGAGTTCTTCTGTGAGCCAGACACTGATCTTGAGTGGTTTAAGTATTGGAAAGACTATTGTATTAATTGGCTTAAGGACCTTGGAATTAAGGATGATGAGATGAGATATCGTGATCATGACCCTGCAGAGCTTGCTTTCTATAGTAAGGCAACTACTGATATAGAGTTCCTTTTCCCATTTGGTTGGGGTGAACTATGGGGTATCGCAGATAGAACAGATTATGATTTAACACAGCATCAGAATACATCAAAGGAGCCTATGGAGTACTTTGATGATGAGAAGAAGATTAAGTATGTGCCATATGTAATTGAACCTTCACTTGGTGCAGATAGAGTAACTTTGGCATTCCTTTGTGCAGCTTATGATGAGGAGGAGCTTGAGGGCGGAGATATGAGAACTGTTCTTAGATTCCATCCAGCACTCGCACCTGTAAAGGTTGGTGTGCTTCCACTTTCTAAGAAGCTTAACGAAGGTGCTGAAAAGGTTTATGCAGAGCTTTCAAAGTATTGGAACTGTGAGTTTGATGACAGAGGAAATATCGGTAAGAGATATAGAAGACAGGATGAGATAGGTACTCCATTCTGTGTGACTTACGATTTCGAGTCAGAGAATGATGGTGCAGTAACTGTTCGTGATAGAGATACTATGGAGCAGGAGAGAGTTAAAATAGAAGATCTTAAGGATTACTTTGAGAAGAAACTCTATTATTAATATTATATAATAGTTTTTAAAGGACATATAAATGCTTTATATGTCCTTTTGTTTTTGTTAGAAATGAATAAAAAATGTACTAGAGTTAAATAATTGAATGATATTGTGAAATTATATATTTTTTATGCAGTATTTTCACTTAATTTTAATTGTTATTATTTTAAAATAGTATTATAATAAAACTAGGAGTATACTAGAAAAAGAGTGGTGGGTATATGTATAAAAAGGAAGAATTAATTAAATATCCATATTTTGAAAAGATTCTACAAGACAGAGATATTAGTAGTGTTGTAGATTCTTTAACTGGGCTCATTTCTAGAAGTTACATTATAGGATTTATTCGCCATTTGATTGATAATAAGGTTCCATTTACTTTAGCAATGGTTGACTTGGATAATTTTAAGTACATTAATGATACTCAAGGCCATAAGATAGGAGATGGAGTACTTGCTGGATTTGCATCTGATATGAAAAGATATCTATCTGATTATGGTATAGCAGGAAGATTCGGTGGAGATGAATTTTTAGTAATTAATTTTAGAGATTTAGATTATGATTCTGTAAAAGCTTTTTATTCAGATATGTATTCTAATTACAATGTTCTTCGTAAGAATATTGTGCTTGATACCTGTGAGCCATTTGTTACTGGAACTATAGGAAGTGCAACATATCCCAAAGATGCTACTGATTATGACTCTTTGTTTGAATTAATAGACAAAACATTATACAGAGGTAAAACAAAAGGTAGAAACTGTTATATAATTTATGTAGAGTCCAAACATAAGAATATACAGATTAAACAGTTGGCAAGAAGAGGACTTAGTGCCATATTTAATGATTTAAGCATAAGATTTGATTCCAGCGATACCTTGATGGGTAAGCTTGAAGGAATAATGGGTGTTATGTGTGATGATATGCGTATAGGCGGACTATATTATCAGGGAACAGACACTGTTGTTAAGAAAGTTGGTAGTGACGAAACTTTTGGCACCATAGATGATCTAGATAAGGTTGTTGTAAATAATATATATTCAACTAATGAGATACAAGAGTTTATGGAAAAAGCACCGAATCTATATAATTACTGTATAGAACATGATATTTTTTCCATTATAATTGTACGTGTTGGACTTACTGATGTTACTTACGGATATCTTATGTGTTTAGAACCACATAGTCGTAGAATTTGGCAGGACGATGAGGAAGCTATGATGTTCTTTGTTGCAAGAACCTTAGGTGGATATATAATGATAACTGGCGAGAAGTTATAGAAGTATAATGCGTATTATTATGTAGTATATAAAAATATATAAATTGGATTATGAAGCACATATTGTTAAATAGAAACAGTATGTGCTTTTTTTGATAAATTCTATCAAGTAAAATACTTGAATTGTATTAATATTTATATTATCATAGCACCGTGGTTGGGTGAAACTAACCACGGTGCTATGATAATATAGAATATTTTTTTTAAAAAACAAGTTAGGTCAAACTAACTATTTGGTGGTAATATATTCTTCATATTTTTTACAAGAAAAAAATACATGGATATGCACAAAATAATTGTATAAATATTGATTATTAGGGATGGTGGTTGTATGTCTGCTAATGAAATTATAGATATTAACAAGAATAGTGATGAGATTAGAAGAGCTTCATTAATTATGGCTATACATTGTGCACCTTTGATTAAGTGTATTAAGGCGGCCAATATTATAACCGTATCCACAAGAGAATTATTATTAATAAGACAGATGCTTGTTGAAACTGATATATCATATTACACTTTAAAGCTTATTCCTAGATCATCAACAAAGAAGGGAAGAAGTGATACTAAGCACATTTTGTATTTATTTAGAAAGAGAGAACTTTTGGAGTACCTGTCTAGAGATGATGTAATGGACCTGTTAAGTGATTATGGTTATGAGAGTCAACTTAAAGATGTTTTGAATTTATATTTTCAAATACTAACATATGATTCTCAGACAGTAGATGAGCAGTTGGAAAATAATATAGATTTGACAATACTGATATATAAGCTTTTAAAACGACTATCAGATAGAATTATGATGTACTGTGGTGGGAATTTAGAATTTCCACATGAGATAGGTGCTTTTCTAGAATATCCTGTAGAGGATGTAAGGGGATTTCTAGAGAATAATGGTGAAAACTTTATATATTCAGGTTATTGGAAGGTATATCATAATGCTAGTAGAACAATTAAGCTATTTCAGTTCTATGATTTGGTTAGAGAACATGCACTAAGAGAGGTAATGAATGGCAAGTCTATTAAAGAAATTGCTGTTTAAATAAATTTTTATTGCGAAAGCAAGGAAGGAGATTATTATGAGTAAAGTAAGTATAGTTTACTGGAGTGGTAAAGGTAATACTGCTACAATGGCTTATTATATTGCAGAAGGAGTTAAGGAGGCTGGTGCTGATGCAGCAGAGGAATTAAAGGCACTTGGAAGAACATTAGCGGGATTAGTATAAGTACATAGTTTGTTACTTATGGTTTTCCATAATATTAAGGGCTACACCAGATATGTTGATCATATTGGTGTGGCTCTATTTTTGATTAATAATTAATTGTGTATTTCCTTGGTTTGTGTAGAAAAATATAGATAATTAAAGAATTATGGTGTAAAATAATTCAAGTAATAACATATATTATAAAGGCAGGAATTAATAATGACCAAGAAGGAAATAAATGAGATAAAAGGACTTTATGATACCATAGAAGAGTGTGGAATAGCAAGGCTTTGTGGCTGTTATGTAAATGGTGACAAGGAAAAAGTAAAGGTGTTTTCCGAAAGCTTTCTGGACCTAGACGAAAAGGAGCAACATAAATATCTTGAGATATTTAGGAAAAATATGTCTGGTACACTTGGAAAAAATCTTATAGATTTAAATTTTATAAATCAGGATAGTGATGATACAAATTATGGAAAAGGAATGCTTAATGCTATAAAAAAATCAGAATTAAAGAATGATACTTTATTAGATAAATTTTATGATAGCATTATTAATACATATAACCATATTGGAAATTATCTGATTTTACTAATTTATCAGGCATATGATGTGCCTGGTGTGACTGATGACGAGATAGAGATGGATGACGCTTCGGAGGAGGTTTATAGCTATGTACTTTGTAGTATATGTCCCATGAAGCTTACAAAACCAGGGCTAGGATATGATGACAAACTTGAAATGATTCATACATTAAAGCAGAGTTTTCAGGTTGAGCTTCCTGATACTGGTTTTATATTCCCTGCGTTTAACGACAGAAGCTCAGATGATAGTCAGCTTTTGTATTATACAAGAAAGGCCGATGATTTACAGGATAAGTTATTAGACGAGTTACTGGCAGTATCAGCACCACTTCCCGCAAAGCAACAAAAAGAAGGCTTTAATACATTTGTTGAGCAAGTATTAGGCGAGGATACTACTATTGAAACAATGATTGCCATGCAGGAGAATTTTACTGAGCTAGTCAAGGAGAAGAAGGAGTTCTCTGATAGCCCTACAGTTGTTCTTGATAAGGATACTGTAAGAGAGGTATTTGTAAAGAGTGGTGTAGACGAGAGTAAATTAGAGGTATTTGATAAGAAATTTGATCAGCAGTTTGATATGGAACAATATGCCAAGAGAACTCGTGTGATAATGGATAAGGAAGAAAATCAAGAACCACTTATAATTCCTAAGCTAACTGTTGAGCCTACCATTTTAGCTGAGAATGTTCTTCCTACACGAAATATTGAGGTTAAAGGCAAGGATTTACTTCTAAGGATAAACACTAAGAATATGGATATGATTGATATTAATAATACGGATGGCAAGAAATACTTGGTTATTGAACTTCCAGATGATGTTAAGGTTAATGGTATATCAGTATCATAGTTCTAAAAATTTCACATATTTATCTATAAATATGTGGTATAGATAATTGACTTGTGGTAAAATATAATTAGTTTATTTTTATACCAAAGGGGGTTAAATATGAAGGTACGTAAGATTAGTATATTTAATCAGCTATTTATATGGCTTGCAGTTTTGTTACTTTTAGGTAATGGAATACTAGGAGTTGTAGCATATAGACACTCTGAGGAAACCTTGTTTGAACAGATTCAAGGCAATGTTGTAAATATTGCTTCAAGCTCCGCTGCACACGTAGATGGTGATTTATTAGTGGGAATTGAAATAGGAGATGAAGGTACTGATGCGTATAATCAGATTATAGATCAGCTAGCGTTATTTAGAGATAATGCAGAGCTTGAGTACATATATACACTTCGTCAGTTAGATGATGGTACAGTAATCTTTGTTGTGGATTCAGATACTGAAGAACCTGCTGCTATCGGAGATGAATGTGAGATGACAGATGGTTTGGAGAAGGCTTTTGCTGAAGGAAAAACCTTTGCTGATGAGGAACCATTTACTGATGAGTGGGGAACTCACGTATCGGCTTATGCACCTATATTTGATTCTAACGGTAATATAGTTGGTGCAGTTGGTGTTGATATAAGTGCAAATTGGGTAGAGGAGCAGACATCCAACCTTAGAAATATGGTTATTTTGGTGTGTGTTATTACTTATTTTGTAAGCCTTCTTATTCTTGGACTTATTATGATGAAGTTTAAGAAGAGTATGAATAAGCTTAATGATAAGGTTCTCGAGCTTGCTAGTGGCTCAGGTGATTTAACTAAGGAAATTGATATTCATACAGGTGATGAACTTGAGGTTATCGCAGGCAATATGAATTCCTTTATAAGACAGATTCGTGGTTTGGTAAGTGAAGTTGCTCAATCAACTACAGATATAGTTACTTCCGGTGAGGAACTTAATTCCACTGTTAATGAGAATTCCAAGATTATGCTTGATATGAATCAGGAGATAGAGGGAATTAGTGCAAATATGGAAAATAGTGCCCAAGCAACTGTAGAGCTATCAGAGAGCTTAGCTCAAAGTGCTGAGGATATAGCTGCATTTGCACACCAGGTTAATGAGATTACAGCCATGGTTAAGGAGGCTAACAGAAGTGCTCAGGAAACTGCAGGAATGGCTAAGAAGAACCGTGAGAATGCTCTTGAATCCATAGATGAAATAAGTAACAGAATGAGACAGACCAGCTTAGAGGCACAGCAGATTGAAAAGGTTAAGAAGATTGCTGATGAGATAGGTGAGATTGCATCTCAGACAAGTATGCTTAGTCTTAATGCTCAGATAGAGGCGGCAAGAGCCGGTGAGCAGGGTAAGGGCTTTGCTGTAGTTGCAACTGAGGTAGGTAGTCTTAGCCAGGATATTGATAGAGCTGTAACTGAGATTAATGAGATAAACTCAGTTGTTGTGGCTGCTATAGAGAATCTTATTATTGCTGTTGAGGAGATGATTAGCTTTATCTCTGTAAATGTTGTAAATGATTACGAAGCATTTGCTAACCTTGGTGAAGAGTATGGTGATACAACCAGTGCTATCGGTAAGCAGATGTCACGCATTGAGGCTCAGAGTGAGGAGATATCAGCTAATATTGCAGATATTAATGAAAAGGTTCAAGAGATTACATCTACTGTTACTGAGACAGCACAGTGTGCTAACGATTTGGCAAGTGCAACCAGCGCAATATCAGATAGTATGGAACACCTTAATGCTACATCAGAGAGAAATGCATCTCACACAGAAAGTCTAAATGGACAGCTTAGCAGATATTTGTTCTAGTACAATCTTGCTTTTATAAGCATATATTAAATAACATAGAGTAATATTTAGAGACATAAGGATTGATGTGACCCCAAAAAGTTAGACTTTTTAAGCGTAGCAGTTTTATGGCTGCTACGCTATTTTTATGCAGCCAAGAGACGGAGCCTGTACTGAACAGGACTTAACCATCCTAGTTTCTCTTTAATT